>JALCKZ010000001.1:636860-955290 GCA_022647615.1 Bacteroidales bacterium | reverse complement strand
AATTAAGGGAGTAAATAATGTTGTGGCGCTTCACGACAAAAAAGACAAAGACGGGAAATTAATCTTAGATAAAAACAACAACACACAGCCAACAGATTTTGTTAGTACTGGCAACAACCATCATATTGCAATTTATAAGGACGAGAAAGGAGAGCTGCAGGAAGTGCCTGTTTCATTTTTTGAAGCAACCGTCAGAGCAAACAACAATCTTCCAATTATTGATAAAACTTACAAACAATCAGAAGGTTGGAGGTTTATGTTTACTTTAAAACAAAATGAATATTTCGTTTTCCCTAATCCTGAAACAGGATTTGATCCTAGTCAAATAGATCTAAAGGACCCCAGTAATTATTCTCTAATTAGTCCCAATTTATATAGAGTTCAAAAGATTGCATCTAAAGACTATGTTTTTCGCCATCATCTAGAAACAAATGTGAATGACTTTAGCCTTCTAATGGGACTGACATTTAAAAGAATACGTACTATTTCAAGTCTAAACGGACTAATAAAAGTTAGACTAAACCATATTGGAGAAATTGTGGAAATCGGTGAATAAATAAATATGCATTGATAAAGAAAACATTATACTTTGGCAATCCGGCATACTTGTCCTCTACAGATAATCAGCTGGTTATTAAAATGCCTGAGGTAGAAAAATCTAACCTCCCGGGGTTTGTTAAAAACAGCGCAATTAGGACAATCCCTATTGAAGATATTGGGATAGTCGTCCTTGACAATAAGCAGATTACTATCAGTCAAAATGCAATATCACAACTGCTAAATAATAATGCTGCAATAATAACTTGCGATGATTCCAGAATGCCTGTTGGTTTGCTATTACCTCTTGAAGGCAACAGCATTCAGAGTGAGAGATTTAGGGACCAGATAGAAGCAAGTCTCCCACTAAAGAAACAGCTTTGGCAACAAACTGTACAGGCAAAAATTATACATCAAGCAGTTATATTAAAATCCATATTACAAGAAGAACAAAAGAATATGATTATTTGTGCTAATTCAGTAAGAAGCGGAGACCCTGATAATTATGAGGCAAGGGCGGCAGCGTATTATTGGAGCCATCTGTTTCCTGCGATACCAAATTTTACAAGAAATAGAAATGGAATACCTCCAAACAATCTGCTCAATTATGGATATGCTCTACTTAGGGCAATAATAGCAAGAGCTCTTGTGGGTAGCGGCATGCTGCCTACATTGGGAATACACCATAAAAACAGATACAATGCATATTGTCTTGCAGACGATATAATGGAACCATACAGACCATTTGTTGATAAGAAAGTACTGGGAATCATTTCCACGACAAAAGATTACACATTAATAACACATGAGATTAAGGTCGAATTACTTAAACTAGCCACAGAAGACGTAATTATAAATGGTCAAAAAAGTCCTTTACAAGTAGCCGCGACAATTACAACGGCATCACTATATAAATGTTTCTCCGGCGAACTTAAAAAAGTTGTTTACCCAGATATATAATGGATGAACGAATTAGTCAATATAGAATTATGTGGGTGCTCGTATTATTCGATTTGCCTACTGAAACTAAGGCAGATAGAAAGAATTATGCAATATTTAGGAAGGACCTTATAAAGGATGGTTTCCTAATGTTCCAATTCTCAATTTATATAAGACAATGCGCTTCAAAAGAAAATGCAGAAGTTCATATGAAGCGAGTGAAGAGAGTTTTACCGCCTACAGGAGAAGTTGGAATCTTTTGTATTACCGATAAGCAATTTGAAGATATTCAATTGTTCTCATGCAAGAAACGAAAGAAGGTAGAATGCGAGGACATCCAATTATCATTATTTTAAAAAAGAAAAACCCCATCCTTACAGATGGGGTTTTTTAGAAATACACCATTTTTTAAATCGTTGTTGCCACATATAATTATTTGATTAATAGTATATTACTCAAATTGTGGTGTATATCAATGATCTAAATTACAAAACTGAAAGCAATTCACAACCAAGTGTTGATGATTACCTGAGAACAGAGCTCGTAAGGTGTATATCAATGATCTAAATTACAAAACTGAAAGCAATTCACAACGATCCTTACGAGGTGGCTCTGCAAGTTCTTGGGTGTATATCAATGAAGCGGTGGTGTATATCAATGATCTAAATTACAAAACTGAAAGCAATTCACAACATGATAACCGGGAGTTATCATTCGTCTATTTTAAGGTGTATATCAATGATCTAAATTACAAAACTGAAAGCAATTCACAACTGCCACTGAATATATCAATGCCGTTACAGGGAATATGAAGAAGCAGGTGTATATCAATGATCTAAATTACAAAACTGAAAGCAATTCACAACCCTTTAATGGTTTTAGTTCTTCTACCGCTAGGTGTATATCAATGATCTAAATTACAAAACTGAAAGCAATTCACAACGCCTCAACTCCTCCATTCACAATCTGTGAAGGTGTATATCAATGATCTAAATTACAAAACTGAAAGCAATTCACAACCCATCAGAAAGTTTCCATCTTCTGACAGCAGGTGTATATCAATGATCTAAATTACAAAACTGAAAGCAATTCACAACAAGAATGAACCCGGAAGTCTCTGCAATGGTGGTGTATATCAATGATCTAAATTACAAAACTGAAAGCAATTCACAACAGCCTTTGCTGCATCGTTACAAGTTTCAGCGGTGTATATCAATGATCTAAATTACAAAACTGAAAGCAATTCACAACCACACCAATGGAACTCACTATTATTTAGGGGTGTATATCAATGATCTAAATTACAAAACTGAAAGCAATTCACAACTACGGCGCGTACATCGCAATTGAATTTAAGGGTGTATATCAATGATCTAAATTACAAAACTGAAAGCAATTCACAACTATTCCAATCCAACACGAATTTTTGAGGGAGGTGTATATCAATGATCTAAATTACAAAACTGAAAGCAATTCACAACTCCCGGAAGCATTTGCGCTGCTTCCAAATTGGTGTATATCAATGATCTAAATTACAAAACTGAAAGCAATTCACAACCTCAGAGAATTATTACACGACAGATGATGCGGTGTATATCAATGATCTAAATTACAAAACTGAAAGCAATTCACAACAGGCATTGAGCTTGATTTAAAATATCTAAAGGTGTATATCAATGATCTAAATTACAAAACTGAAAGCAATTCACAACATTGCCGGAGATGATTACCGACAAGGACACGGTGTATATCAATGATCTAAATTACAAAACTGAAAGCAATTCACAACACCTTTGTTATACTCTGAGAATAACACTCTGGTGTATATCAATGATCTAAATTACAAAACTGAAAGCAATTCACAACGCTCCTGCTGCTCTGCCTTGCATTTTTCTAGGTGTATATCAATGATCTAAATTACAAAACTGAAAGCAATTCACAACCTTGATTAATGACTTGTTTTTATCGCCATGGGTGTATATCAATGATCTAAATTACAAAACTGAAAGCAATTCACAACAGGACTTGGAAACGTAATGTTTTTGAGTGTGGTGTATATCAATGATCTAAATTACAAAACTGAAAGCAATTCACAACAATAAACGTACAATGCACAATACCGTTATAGGTGTATATCAATGATCTAAATTACAAAACTGAAAGCAATTCACAACTGTTTGAGATTTATCCCCATCAATTTGCGGGTGTATATCAATGATCTAAATTACAAAACTGAAAGCAATTCACAACACTTTTTATGATGATATTCGTGTAGCATTAGGTGTATATCAATGATCTAAATTACAAAACTGAAAGCAATTCACAACGTTCTGGAATAATGTTTACTCAGTCAAATGGTGTATATCAATGATCTAAATTACAAAACTGAAAGCAATTCACAACACCGTTACAGTTACATCCTGAGAATAAAGTGGTGTATATCAATGATCTAAATTACAAAACTGAAAGCAATTCACAACCCTTTGTCTACAAGGTTAAACTTTGCTTTAGGTGTATATCAATGATCTAAATTACAAAACTGAAAGCAATTCACAACCGAGTTGTCAGGTTCTCTCGTCTCTGTAAGGTGTATATCAATGATCTAAATTACAAAACTGAAAGCAATTCACAACTCGCTTTTCTTGGCTGTAATAGCCCAAGCGGTGTATATCAATGATCTAAATTACAAAACTGAAAGCAATTCACAACATACCGTTTGATACTGCTGGATTCCAAATAGGTGTATATCAATGATCTAAATTACAAAACTGAAAGCAATTCACAACAGATGCAACGTGATAAACGTTTGCAAGAAGGGTGTATATCAATGATCTAAATTACAAAACTGAAAGCAATTCACAACAGCAGAGGAACTGTTATCAGTGCACTTCATGGTGTATATCAATGATCTAAATTACAAAACTGAAAGCAATTCACAACAACTTGTCAATGACACTCCAAATGAAAGTGGGTGTATATCAATGATCTAAATTACAAAACTGAAAGCAATTCACAACTATACTGCGGAAGAATCCGAATCATTTGCGGGTGTATATCAATGATCTAAATTACAAAACTGAAAGCAATTCACAACCAAGTACCTCCAGCAGTTCAAATACAACGAGGTGTATATCAATGATCTAAATTACAAAACTGAAAGCAATTCACAACATCATTTTTATCTAAAAAAAGATAATCAACGGTGTATATCAATGATCTAAATTACAAAACTGAAAGCAATTCACAACACATTGGCTATGGTTGGTGATAATATTGGTGGTGTATATCAATGATCTAAATTACAAAACTGAAAGCAATTCACAACACAACAAAGGTTATTCATCTGATTTTAAGGGGTGTATATCAATGATCTAAATTACAAAACTGAAAGCAATTCACAACGTGTCCTGTAACCGTTGTAGCATCTCACTCGGTGTATATCAATGATCTAAATTACAAAACTGAAAGCAATTCACAACGAGGATGACTATAAGCGTTATCTGATGAAGGGTGTATATCAATGATCTAAATTACAAAACTGAAAGCAATTCACAACACAAGCGTGGCAAGCACCTGCATCTTGTTCGGTGTATATCAATGATCTAAATTACAAAACTGAAAGCAATTCACAACTGGATATTCCAATGATCCCACAGCTATTGTGGTGTATATCAATGATCTAAATTACAAAACTGAAAGCAATTCACAACACAGCCAGTGTTTCACAAACAATTGAGTTTGGTGTATATCAATGATCTAAATTACAAAACTGAAAGCAATTCACAACCCTGCGCCGTCACCATTATCATCCGGATTCGGTGTATATCAATGATCTAAATTACAAAACTGAAAGCAATTCACAACGTGCAAACGCAATCTATGCTGCAGTCATCTGGTGTATATCAATGATCTAAATTACAAAACTGAAAGCAATTCACAACTCTACAGTATGGGCGGAGCAAGGCTAAGCAGGTGTATATCAATGATCTAAATTACAAAACTGAAAGCAATTCACAACTAGACGTTTGCAATACCAACGCATTATGTGGGTGTATATCAATGATCTAAATTACAAAACTGAAAGCAATTCACAACTAACCAAGGTGATTAAAGATACTTCCACGTGGTGTATATCAATGATCTAAATTACAAAACTGAAAGCAATTCACAACCGGCTCTATAATGATTACCGGTTACGCTAAGGTGTATATCAATGATCTAAATTACAAAACTGAAAGCAATTCACAACCTGCCGTCAGCTTGGTTATGAGGCTGTTGCGGTGTATATCAATGATCTAAATTACAAAACTGAAAGCAATTCACAACAGCACGGTCTGCAGGGTGAAGCAAGTCAACGGTGTATATCAATAATCTAAAATACAAATTTTTTTTCATCGCCTTTAAAAATGTTATTCACCACATTATCCGCATATTACAACGGCACGTTGCGGCATTTTAGGCAGAGCGCAACCTTGCAACTGTCTAATAATAAGTTGATTGTCTTTTTTATCGCCCATAACCTTCTGTCGTGAAGAAAAAAAACCGAGCTACTTTTTAAACAGCGGTACAATTCCGCTGACGTTAAAAAGCAACTCGGCTTAAAGGACGTTGCCAGAAACATAAGTGGAACATCCAGCACAATATCAAGTGCGCCATCAGTATAATCTCCACTCATCTTCTAGCAAACGTAATGCAAAGGTAACTACTATGAAGTGAACATCAAAATTTGGCAAGGCTTGTTGAGGTTTTTTAAACCCTCTCTATAAGCCCAATTGCATGACACAGTGAATTATGCTCATAATTCATTGTTAATTTGTCTACAATCTCTGTATTATCGCAATCGCCTACTATAAGCAATTGATTATCTTTAAGATTCTCCATTTGCCCAGCGATTCTTTTAGAATTAGATATGTATTCCTCAATTGTTTCAAAATCGTCAAAATTCTCTATTATTTCTTTTAACATTTCAAGCTCATCTTTGATGTAATACTTAGCATCGCCACGTCTATATTGAGAATATTCCTTTCCATATTCTTTTGAAGAGCGTTCAAATGCGTTAAGTGCTTTTTTACCAGTTCTATACCAAAACTTGCAATCTTTTTGTTTTGTGAATATTTCAATCTTTAAATTGTATTTCTTTGCCAATTGTTTAGCTTTTGCAAAATCACTAAATCCAATTACTGCACCTTGCACGTCTGCCGGTTTGCCGTTCATATCCGATGTCGTTTCTATGTACTTAAGACCCTTATATTCTGTCAGTAAATTATCATAAATTTCTTTCATAATAATGATGTATGCCGCTTATCCGTTGCCGCCGTTTAATTGCTGCTTTTAGAGGCCATGTACGGCCTTAAACTTCTTCAATGCTCCATGTCATAGCGCCTTCTTTGTGTTCTACTTCGCTATACAACCAATCCGGTATTTCATTTTCATAAAATCCAGGTCCTTCATACCAAGAAAAATCCCATTCACTTTCTGGGTCACCAATCTCTCTATAATAATCTTTTGCATCCTGAATACTTTTAAATTCCTGTGCATCATTCCCCCCTAAATAATATTTTCTCGCATATCCAATTAGTTTCTCATGTGCTTCTTCCCTCGTATACAGATGTCCAAAATTGTCATCATGTACCCAACGCACAGGTATTGTCCCGTCCCTCTGCAACACTTCTTCTCCATGATAATGCCTTTTAGCGAAACGAGGATTGCAACTTGCTATTATTCTGCAGATTGCACTATTCTTAGAATAGTCATTTGTTTTCATCTGACTTTATTTTTTAAAAATTTCTTATACCGCTATATTGCGTTCAAGAGTATCATGCGCTGTCTCTTAATTTTGCAAAGATAAAACAGCTGAGTGACAATTTGTGTCATTAAAATCAAGCGGTGCGGCACAAAGCACCGCACCGCCTAGTGGTCAACGCGCAGTCGCGCGGAGCTGCACGCTCCCTCCGGTCGCGGGCAAAAAAAGGCTGCGCTATTTTTTGCCTTGTGAGCTTTTCATCGCCTTTAAAAAACTCAATTGCCACATTGTCTGCACGTTACAACGATACGTTGTAGCATTTTAAGCAGAACGCAACCATGCAACTGTCTAATAATAAGCTGATTGAGTTTTTTAAAGCCCATGAATCCTGTCGGGATGAAAAAACTGAAAGCAATTCATAACTTACAAACCCAATACAACCTCAGGAGATATTGCAAGTTTCTTAACCATTGCGCGTGCTATTGAAAGAGTTGGCTCGCTTTTTCCAGTCATGTATTCGCTTACACGTGAAGGGCTGACGTTTAGTGTTTTAGCAAGATCTTTTTGTGACATTTTGCGTTCATACATGCGCAGTTTAAGTACGTCCGATAAAGATGGAGCTTTTATTGGATAATGTTTTTCATCATAGTCGGCTACTAGATTTGAGAGTAAAACAAGCTCTACGGATTTGATATCATCATCCGGAGTATTCTCATCAACAACCTTTAACAGTTGTTCTATGCGCTTTGTAGCAGCGGCATATTGTTTCTCATTCTCAATTTTTGCCATGACTAAATGTTCTCTATATTCTTAATGCTATAAATATAAATCGTTTTTTACGATTTGGAACAATTTGTTTGATTTGCATGTTTTTCACGCATGCTTCGCGCGGAGCTGCACGCTCCTTCTGGTCGCGGGCAAAAAAACGCTGCGCGTATTTTTGCCTTGTGAATTTCCTACAACATTAATTTCTGTCGTGAAGAAGAAAAAAAACCGAGCTACTTTTTAAACAGCGGTACAATTCCGCTGACGTTAAAAAGCAACTCGGCTTAAAAGACGTTGCCAGAAACATAAGTGGAACATCCAGCACAATATCAAGTGCGCCATCAGTACAATCTCCACTCCTCTTCTGGCAAACGTAATGCAAAGGTAACTACTATGAAGTGAACATCAAAATTTGGCAAGGCTTGTTTGGAGAATTATTTTGCAACATAGAAGTTAATCTTTTACCTTGGGAACCAGTTGGGGCTGATTGTTTTTCCCGATTCAGATTTGGTATTCTGATAGGGTTTGGCAATCTGCCCTTTTTCATTTGCATGTTCTGCATGCTACACTACGCTTGCATGCGTACGGCAAGGTAATTTGATTTATATGTCTACTCACTATAATGTCCAACAACAGAAATTATATAAACAGTTATTAAATCATCGTTAATAGAATAAACAAGTCTGTGTTCCTTAGTTATCCTCCTTGAATAACAGCCTTTTAATCCGTACTTTAAAAGTTCAACCTTGCCTGTACCACTCCGTGGATTTTTCATAAGCTCCAACAAAAGAAGTTGTAATTTATCAAAGACTTGCGGAGCAGATTTGCGCAATAAAGAAATATCCTTAAGTGCACTTTTGGAAAAGGTCAACTTGTACATCATAACTTTTTAAGAAGATTATTTAGCTCTTCCGGAGTACTGACTTGGATGCTCTTACCTTTGTGAATTTGGTCTATTGACTTCTTTATTTTGTCTATCATTTTTGGAGAAAAGTCAACATCATCATCCGACAGTGGTACAAGGGTAAATAATTGATTACCACGCCTAATAAGCACTTTCTTACCTGCCTCGGCAGCATCAAAATAACTCTTTATGTCCTTACGAAAGTTTGCAGTTGTAACTATAAGGTTCTCCATTTTGCTTAAAATTTTATGTACATAATTATGTACAATAGTACTAGAATTTTCCATGAGTTCCAAATTTATAAGTGTATATTTTTTCACGCAATATACAATTGGAGCCATGCGTTCTCCAAGCCAAATAGTATATTTATCCTGCTGTTAATGAGAAGTTTTTACGATTTGGAACAATTTGTTTGATTTGCATGTTTTTCACGCATGCTTCGCGCGAAGCTGCACGCTCCCTACGGTCGCGGCCTGCGGCAAATAGATTCTGCTGTGAAGAATAAAAATATCTAATAAACGATTTACTGATTTTTACTCTCTTAGCACTACTAGAATTAGAAGAGAATTCCATCAAAGACAAACTGTTAGAATACTCTACACCTTTAATCACTACAACCCAATCAAGGATAATGCTATTACCGTGATGTATCACAAATTTAGGCTTCTCAATCTGTAATGTCTTGCCTGTCTCAAATTCCACAGGAGAAGAAATCATCTGATAAATATCACTAGCACCACCTACAATATTTAAGCTCTTTAAAGTACAAGAATATGGTAACGTATTATTAAAAATAACGGAAATTGCCATATAGCCAGAAGTATCATTGCCAAAATAAGATAGCTGACATTTTTCCAATTCAAATAAATCATCTAGTCTTTTAACCGTCACGGCACAGGTATCTGCTGCCAAACCATCCTGGCTCTTAGCAATAACCAATGAACCGCCCCTGGACAAGCCTGAAACAAAACCCTTATTATCTACCTGAGCAATAGAAGGTTTAGTAGATGTCCATATTAAATTATTTTTATCAACGGTACCCGTAACATTATACGACAACTGCTGTGACTCACCTATGATTAACGACAGGCTATTGGGACTAATTGTAATTGTATTATTGACAACCGTAAAGGTATATGTTGTATCTGCAAAACCATCATTACTCATTAAACCCAATGTACTTGTACCCTCTTTCAGCGGAGTAATAACTCCGGAGGAAGAGACGGAAATAATTTTATCATCCCCCACTGAAATCTTAGCACCAGGAACATACACATTATTGGGGATGATAGAATATGTCATCGGGAAGGTTGTCTTAAGCTGTAACGTTAAATCATTTGGCGTAATATTAGTCTCTATTTTTTTTGCCAATGGTTTCAGTTCTCCGGAAGAAATATTTATATAAATCTTGTACACCCTATCAGAATTTGAATAAAAAGCAGAAAGCAAATCATTGTCTTTTGTCAAAGAAAGCGTTCCCTTAACATTGACTAGTTTATGAGACCAAACCGTCTTTTTAGACATATCAAAAGAAGTTCTTATGATAGAATCATTATTGGCCTGTATATAGTCTATATCATTAAGATACAGTATTTTAGAATTATTATCCGGAATCCTGATTTTGCCTAAAGAAGTCAAAAAATTACCATTCTTATCCAATAAAGCAGACGATACAGTTTTAGTTAAATTTAATCTAGCATATTCCTGATCTGTCAAATAACAATATATGTTATTATTGGGCAAAATTTGTGTAGCATTAAAAAAGAAGTTAGAGCCAACTTCAGGTATTTCTAATTTTTGTGAATCTTTGTGAAAAACAATAAGTAATTCTTTTTGGATGTCTTTTCCTGATATGTATTTATCTATCGTACTCCGACTCATTATTGGAGCAACTATGAGGTACACATCCTTTGTCGCACGAATTATATCCAAAGGGCGTATGTAATTATTATCTCCTATATTATAAGATATATCTACTTCAGACAATTTTGCTCTTGTACTTCTATTTGCCTGGACAACAAACACTTGATTTTGATTTCTAAAGCCGATATAATAACATGCAGTATCTATGTCGACTCTATTTACGTATACAATATTTTTATCTCTTGTCAACCAATACGCAACAGTATCTTTTGGATTTACAAAACTAGACGAGACATTTTTCACACAAGAACTAAAAATCCCGAATGAAAAGCAGACCAGTAATAACAAATATATGATATGTGAGTGCCTGATATTTAATATCTTCATAATCTATGCAACGCGGCGGCAAATTTACATAATTCTGTCAGGAAGAAAAAAATTACTTGGCCACAATCGCCCTGTACTTCAGCTGTGTTGCGGTTGGATTGGCAACTTCTTCTATCTTCCACGTAGTTTTATTGACTTTCCAGCCAACAGGCTGCAACATCTTGTCATAATCAAGGTCCTCTGTAGTCTCCACATATTTAAGGAGTTGAGTGATATCGCACCCGCACATTTCTTTGTACATTTGCCAAAACTCTGCCTTGGTATAGCCGCGATTGTTGGAGGTACAGAATCTGTCGAGAGTATGCAAGAAATCATCCAGACTCTTCTTGCCTCCTGTTGCGTTTACCATAAAGACATCCATGAAAAGACCCATAATAGCTCCTTTTTTGTAAGGATTTGCAAAAATTTCATTAGAATCATACTCCAGATTGTCAGAATAAAACAACATCCAGATATCTGTTCCGGACTGCTCCAATGGCATTACTTTATATCCTCCAATGGTCTGAGTAAAGCTGATGAAATAATTTATAATAAACTTGTATTCAAAATCAGAGAAGTCATTATTTTTTAAAAACAATTTAAAGGTATAATAGTCAGTTACCCCCTCTACAAACCATAACATCTTGCATGGTACAACATTTTGATAATCAAATGGACCCAGCTCTATTGGCCTGATAATTTTTGAATTCCAAATGTGTATGAATTCATGCTGAAGCGAACGCCAGAATGAAGTTAAATGTTTGTCCAATCTGCAGGAACATCAAAGCGCACATGCACGGACTTGTGGTTCTGTCGTGAGGCAGAAAATCATGCTCATTGCAAGAATACAGCAGCATGATGCTAAGCAACAGCAGGACAGTTTTTTTTATGCGTAAAATTTTAGGTACTCAAAGGTAATCATCATCCCGATGGATTCATTCTTTAAATCTGTCGGGAGCTACAAAAGGCCTATTAACAGTATGATGATGGGGATAGAAAATGCGAGACCAAATAGGGTATAATCTAAGGCGGATGCGCGGCGGTTTTCTTTGGGATACAACTGCGCTACCTGCGTGGAACCTACCAGATAGAAGAACCAGATGGCTTGGAAGAGCGTGAAGACAAACATTATAATAGCGTAAATAATAGCTGTATGCATGAAGAAGCCTCTTAGCACATTTTGAAACACTACAATAAAAAATATTGATTTACCAAGGAAGACGGAATCTGGTTTAAACTTTATAAAGGAAAAAACCATATAGAGCTCATACATGCCTGTAACCAGCAAGGATGAAATGGAAAACATCCATATTGCGTCAAAGGTTGGCAACATTTTAATCAAACTGCTAGCTCCTACATAGATATTTCTCAATGCACCGGCGGAAAGCAATATAAGGGCAACTAATAGCCAGCCGTGTATGCCCTTGTGTTTTAAGTGTTCTTTTTCCATGATTATGGAATCCTGCTCCTATGTTTGCAAATATAGCAATTTGCCAATTACAGCAGCCCAATGATAAGGAATATGAGTGGAAATACGAATGTAACACCTACTATGAAAAAGTCCCAGCCGCTGGCATAGCGTTTTTCCTTGGGATACAGGCGCTTAACTTGTTCTGAACCGTATAGGAAAAATATCCAAATTGCCTGAAAGAGTGTGAAAATGAAGATAATGACTATATCTATAATTGAAGAGTCAGGATATAAAAATGTATTTATTAGATTCTCAAATACAACTATGAAAAATAGAGCTTTTCCAAAAAATATTGCGTTAGGTTTAAATTTGAAGAAGCAGTAAATCATATACACTTCAAACAGACATAGAGTAAGCGTTGACAATATAAAATAAACATCTAAGAAGCTCACCGGCAATGATAAATAGATCAAACTATACACCAGACCCCTAATATTGTAGCCTACTCCAAATGCCAGAAGTATGAGAGCAAACAGCAGCCAGCCGTGAATTCCCTTATGTTTATTTTCCAACTCCATTATGTCAAATTTTTATTCCCCGACAAATGCAAACAAGTCAATGGTTAAGCAGATAAGAGGGACAAAAAATGCGATGCCGGAAATGACCCAATCTGCTTTGGTTGCTTTGCGCTCCTCTTCCGGATATAAGCGCTTAACTTGCAGTGAACCTTGAAGATAGAAGAACCATACCGCCTGCAGGAACGAGTTGACTGCAAAGCCTGCAACACCAGTGTTTGACGCTATAGGGCTGAGTAAAACCGATATGATGTTTTGAGAAATTACAATGTAGAACATCATTTCTCCAAGGAAAAATGCATCAGATTTGAATTTGATGAATTTATAAACCATCCGGAGTTCAAAGAAGCTTATGAGTATAAGACTTGAGATGCCAAATAGCGGATGGTAATGGTAATATTCCATCTCCTTGAAATAGACAATACGCGGTGTCAAGTTATATAAATTGTAACAAGCTCCTAGTGTTAATAGGAGAACCAGGAGCCAGCCACGTTAATGCAACAAGGAGCCAGCCGCGTATTTTTAATTTCTCTTGCATGTTACAAAGGTATTAAAAAAGAGGCTGTGGTGCAATTTTGTAAAATTGCACCACAGCAAAATTATTTAGTGTAAAAATCTATTATCCTTTGGATGGCTTGCTGGCAAACGGGGCAGAAAGTTGGGTATTGATTTGTGCGCATGCGGCAATCATAGTTACCTCTGTAAATACCTTTAAATAAATAGCCTCCGCCTTCATACATTCCAACGGGAAGTTCTCCCGGGTGTTGCAGTTTGTTGTTGCCGAATGCAGGGGTATTTACAAATACGCCTTTTTCTCTGCTTTCATATTGTTCTATTACCAAACCCAGTTTGCCCGCTTTTGCTTTGACTTGTTCTGGGGTTCCTTTAAGCATTTTTAGTTTGCCGTTTTTATCCAGCGTGCCCATAAGCGTCACGCGCAGGATATTCTTGGGTATGAAGCTGTTGCCGTAACGTTTTACGCTGCCGGCAGATGCAGAGTTAATAGGAGTGTGTAAAGCAGCCGCAGATTTTTCTGCCTCAGCAACTAATTGCTCCTCTGTTGCTGTAATCTCCACGGGAACTTTTTCAACAACTGTCGGGACCTGAACATTGGGCTTTATTAAATTTTCCCATTTGCCTGTGAAGTTTACGCGTGTGGTAATGTTTGGTTCCCAAGGTTCTACAGAGATATCATAAGAGTCTGTAAGGACGTCATGTTCATAAAAATACTCGTCAGCCAGGCCGCCAAAACTGTGACCAAACTCGTGAACTACAACAGGTCTGAACAGCGGATGATGCGCTGCGGTAAGGTCATACTCATTGTAAATTCCGCCCCCGCCGTACTCTTCTGTATTGACCAAAACTATGATATGCTCGTATGGAACTCCAACAAGAGCATCATGTATCTGCTTGACATTCAGCGATGTCATGTATCTGTCAGAGTAGAAGGTGGAGAAGCTGGAGCCAAAGCTTGTGTCTTTCCACTCTCCAAGACGCGGTATGCTGACTCCTGAATCTTTTGACGGTGAGGCTACTGCAACAATGTTGAATTTTTCTTTGTTGGATTTGAACGGCTCATATTCAAACAAACTTTCCGCTGCAATTTCCGCATCTTTATAGAAAGTATCCATCTCCTTCTCTGTATAGCCTTCAGCTACAATTGCCACATCTATACAGTTTTCCGGGTCCCCTCCCTTAACAATATATTTGGATGGAAGCAGATGCGTCTCTCCTTTTTTATGAATCAAAATATCCTTGGGATTTACAAAATGTGTCAGCGTTGCGATTGGCTTCTGACTTTTGTTGTAAATAGTAACTGTAATCTCGACAGGTTGTTTTGGGAATGGTACCAGGAATGTATTCTGGAATGAACGCTCTTTTCCTCCCGCGGCCTCATCAGTATCAAGATACTCCAAGAACAAAGAGGAAAAAGATGTCTCATAAATAATCTTATGCGATGCGCTGTCGGCGACAACAACCTGACCGTTCCCTTTAAGAGGCAGCCTGTCTAAATTGTGTCTGCGGCCCGCCCATATTGGAAGGCTTGCCAATTCATCCACCGCGATTGTCTGATGCGTTTTTGAACCGCAGAACACATAATCCAGCCGCAAAGTCTTGTTAACAAAATAATTATCAAATTGTATATCCTGAGCCGCTGCAGTCATGACCGCCGCCGCTGCAAAAAAGCACACTAACAAAAATCTTTTCATAAATATAAAATTAGGTTTAACACTCAAAGATACAAAATGACGACGTTATATTGGATATGACAGCGTCATATTGGATATAACAACGTGATATTGGATATGACGGCGTCATTAATAATTGTCTTTCTTTTAAAAATCCTTAAATTTACCGTATCAATTTTGTGCATTATGAGATACGTATCTTTTTTAGCGCTGGCTGCGGCGGCTTTCATTGCAGTTCCGGCGGGGATGCAGGCGCAGGAACATAGCGGCTGCAAGAATCAGAATCCTGACAATCAGGCATTTGAAAAGTTGAACAAAGAAGTGCGCAGTGCGTACGCCCCGGATGAGCGGGATAAGACTTACCAGGTGCGCATGGAGACGGCTAAGAGCCAGTCAGACCAAACCAACAATTTTACTTTTGTGCTAAGAGGCTCAACAACAGAGACTGCGGCAAAAGAAACTATCGTGAAAAAAATGAGAGAAGCACTTGCAGCAAATCACGCAGGGGCCAATGTTCAAGTTCTAGATAGTATTGACCTTCTGCCTTCCGCCAAGTTAAACGGTAAAATTTACGGCATTATATGTATGTCCGTTGCAAGTTTCAACTGTGATGGAGATTTCTCTGCAGAATCTGGCACTCAAGCTCTTATGGGAATGCCTGTAAAAATTCTGGAGCAAAATGAAGACGACTGGTATCGCTGCATCAACATGGAGGGCTATACCGCCTGGGTGATTGGACGCAGCGTTACTGCAATGAATGAGCAGGAGTATGATGAGTACATGAGAAAACCTAAGGTTATTGTAGCCACCAAATACACAACCATTTACAGAGAACCTTCTTATACTTCTCTTGTTGTGAGCGATGCTGTTTGGGGAGATATTTTGATTAAGAAAGGTGACGTAGCCGGCACGCACGGAAAAAACGCCGGCAATCATGACGGGCAGGGAAAGGTCTTGCGCAACGGTGGAAAAGGTTTGCACAATAACAATTGGGTGCATGTTGCAATTGCCGATGGAAGAGAAGGTTACATTAGGGCATCAGAGGTAATTGGACTTGATAAATGGATAAGCACGGCAAATCCTACGCCTGAAAATATTGTTGAAACTGCAAAGCAATTTACCGGATACCCTTATGTTTGGGGCGGCACTTCAGTTAAAGGAATTGATTGCAGCGGTCTGGCTAAGACCTCCTATTTCCTTAATGGTTACGTACTTAGAAGGGATGCTTCCCAGCAGTGCAAGACCGGAGACAGTGTGGATGTTGCAAAATATGTTGCGGGCGAGCAGACGCTTGAAAATCTCAAGGCTTTGCAACCGGGTGATTTACTGTTCTTTGGACGCAAGGCAACAGCGGAGAGACCGGCTCACGTATCCCACGTAGGAATATATGTTGGCAACGGTATAATGATACATTCGTCTGATATTGTGAGAATTAATACTCTTATTCCCGACAGCTCAAATGCAAATGCGGAGGGAGATTTTATTGGTCCCGACGGTTACAATTACGGTAAGCTGCCATATTACAGAGGCTCCGGCAGATTGCTAATGGCCCGCAGAATAATAGGCAATGCAGACCAAGGCAAAGGAATTATTTCCGTTAAGAAGATTGGTCTTACAAAGGCCGAGAAGCCGGCGCCGTATCCTAATAAATGAAAGATTATTTAATTAATATACTGATACACAATGACAAGCAGAAGAACATTTTTAAAGAGCGCGGGACTTCTGACAGCTGCAGCAGCACTGTTTGATCCTGCTAAGATTTTTGCACGCAATGGAATGGGATTCTCCGGTGCAGGCGGACGCGGATTGTCCGGCAAAGGAGAGAAGAAGATTGTCCTTGAGTGGTGCCCTTATGAGGCAAAGATGAAACACGTTTTCACCATCTCTCACTCATCCAGAACATCCACTCCAATTGTCTTAACCAGAATAACTTATGACGGATATACCGGATACGGCGAGGCAGCAATGCCTCCATATCTTGGAGAAACCACCAGCTCTGCGGTTGAATTTTTAAAGAAGGCAAAACCGGAGCTTGAGAGATTCAGTGATCCGTTCATGATTGGAGATATCATGCAGGATATGGATGAGCTGACAACTCACAACTGCGCAGCAAAAGCTTCAGTTGATATTGCACTGCATGATTTGGTTGGAAAAATGATTGGCCAGCCATGGTGGAAGATTTGGGGCTTTGATCCTGCACATTGTCCAAATAACTCATTCACAGTAGGATTGGACACACGAGAAGTTGTACTTCAGAAAGCAAAAGAGGCCTCTATATATAAAGTTATCAAGGTAAAGCTTGGTCGCACAGAGGAGCAGGACAAGATGATGATTAACACAATCCGCGAGGTTTGCAACAATACAATTTGCGTTGACGCCAATCAAGGATGGAAAGACAAACATTATGCTCTTGACATGATTAACTGGCTTAACACCAAGAATGTCAACATGATAGAACAACCAATGCCTGTCGGGATGCTAGAAGATACAGGATGGGTTACAGAGAACAGCCCGCTTCCAATTATTGCTGATGAGTCTTGCCAGCGTCTTACCGATGTGCGCAAGTTGCACGGCTACTTTACCGGCATCAACATCAAATTGATGAAATGCACCGGTTTGCATGAAGCTCGGGAGATGATATCATTAGCAGAGGCACTAGGCATGAAGCTTATGGTTGGCTGTATGACAGAGACTTCCGTAGCAATTTCCGCCGCTTCTCAGATTGCTCCAAAGACCAAATGGTCAGATTTGGACGGCAACTGGCTGATTGCAAATGATTGCTTCACAGGTTCTCAAGTTGTTGACGGACGCATAGTTCCATCTAATGACCCCGGCATTGGAGCCAAGATGAACAAAGGCGTTGATTTGCAATTTGTAGGCAGAATAAAAACGAATACTTGAGGACTTTTTCAATGAAAAAGTCCTCAAGTAAAAACATTATATCATGAAAAATTTAAGAGAAATAAAAAAGGACATCAATTACCTTGCAAGCGAGGTGGTTTCCGATTGCCTTACTTACCTGGCAATCAATGACAACAAGAATCAGGAAGAGATCAGCAAAATCATTGGCGCCGCGCTAGATTTGCGTGATGAGATGGTTTGCAAGATTAATGATTATCCTCGCGACAGTGAGGCTAATGCAGGCAAAGCAAAATCAGCAGCTGGCAAAGCCGGCGCAGAGGGCAAGCATCGCGTCCGCAGTACCGTCACAATGAAGTACTTCAATGCCGTTGGCAAAGAGATGCTGGAAAAAACTGACGCTCTGTTTGCAGAACTAAGCAAGCTTTCCGGCGGCGGTGCAAAGAAATAATGGTTGTGCCACAACGTTAATCTATAAACGAAATGCTCTTAAACGTAACGCCCAGAAAAGTGTTGCCGGAAACGCCTGTCTGACCGCGTTTTAGAACAAGGTCTATGTTAGTGGTGGTGACGCCTCCAAACACAGATGTCCAGTCGGTGTCTGTTATGATGGAGCAGAATATCATCTTTGACAGAGCAGTACAATCAAAGAACGCCCTACTGTCAACATTTGTTACTTTTGGAAGGAAAACTGTACTCAAAGCACCGCATTCTTCAAAGGCACTATGGGTAATATGATTAACTTTTGGTATGGAAACATATTTAAGACCATCGCAATGATAAAACATATACTCAGGAATAAATTCCAGAGTCTCATCTATAAATCCCGACATGCCAACTGTCCTAAGTGGAGATACTGCACCTACACCTCCATCTGCCTGAATAATAGTTCCGTTATAGGATTTATCACTCAAATAAATTTGTAAAGCATTACTTTCCAGCGGGGCCTGGTTAATCAAAACCAGATAAACAAGACTTCCGATAATATTTCCGCTTGTATTAAAGATTGCCGCCGGATGAAAAATCGCACCATTACTGCTTATATTGTATGACTTGCCGGCCTCCAATTTTGCAGGAGCAGTTGTGTAAAGAAATTCAACAGACGTTGCCGTTGCAAGAGGTTGATCACTAAACACATAATACAACGGTCCAGTAAAGACGCCAATATTTTTAAGCACCTTAGGTGTTGGTATCACAAGGTGATTCCATTTATTGTTTGTAGATGTACTTAACGTGTTTTCCGATACGTACTGTGCCTGACCAAAATTCAAATCTGACCAATTAAGCTCTAGAGAACTCCCTGTACCTGAAAGCGTTGCAGTGCCAGAATTTGCAAGCAATCCGTTACCTGCAAAGACTGTAATGTATTTGAATGAATTATAGGGCGGTATATTCATTCCGTTTGCTCTAATAATTGAACATGCATTCCTAAATTTTAAATCCGGGACAATGCTGTCCGTTGTAATGGTTGTATCTGCATACATCAATGAATTATTTGTGGCGTTGCCGGAAGTTGTAGTTTCTTCCCAAAGCGCTCTGTCGTTTGCAGTTGCCCCAGTGTAACTTACAGATATGCTGTTGTTTGTCTGATTGACCGCTCCGTGCTCATTGTAAAAAGCATAGATTTGGTCCCCGACTCCGGCGCTCAGCGGACTCGCACTTGTAAACGGTCCCTTCTTTGCGTTATCTGTTCCTGCATAGGAATAAGATGATGCCGCATTTGTTGAATCATTGATAAGTGTCACAGCATCACCTGTTTGCCAAGTCACCTTCTTGGCATTTCCGGACCCGTCGGGAGTAATATAAACTTTTGTGCCAGGCGTTGCCGCAGTGCCGGCATTTGCTGTAGCGCTTGATTTTGAGGCATTTGCGCCGCCATCAGCACTTGCATTTGAGGTATTTGCGCCGCCATCAGCACTCGCATTAATTGTGACAAGCGGGTGTCTTGTTGTGACTCCCGACAGTTCATCTGTTTTGGCGCAGCTTGTTGCAGTCAGCACCACTGATGCTGCTGCAGCAACCGTTGCTGTCACGGTTACAATAATTGCAAAAAATTTCTTCATTTTATATAGTACACGTTCCTTGCTTGGGCCTTGTTGAAAAGCAAAAGCCCCGGATAGCGCTGCAAAGGTACTGTTTTTTGCTAAGTTGTGGCACAACTTATGCCATGTCAGGCTGGATTTTGCAAAATCCAGCCTGACCTTTTAAAATTTGCACGCCGTCATATTGGTTATTACGACGTGTTATTGGTTATGACGGCGTCCTTTTTTTAAAATTAATCCACAAGCGTGATGCTATTGAACTTAATTCCGTTAATTATGTTATTACCAGTACCAGTAATTCCTGTTTGTCCTTTCTTAAGAACAAGATCTATGGTAGTAGCATCAATACCGTTAAAAACGCCTGCGCTGTACCAATTCTGAGAAGAACTGATAAGAGTCCCAAATGTTATCTTTTTTAAATTGGAACAGTTTGCAAAAGTGAATCCGTTTGTTGTGCTAAGAGATGTGACCGATGGTAAATATATGGATTCAAGTGCTGTACATCCCCTAAAAGCATAATCTGGAAGTGCTGTAACGTTTGCTATTGAAACATTTTTTAAAGAGGTGCAACCGTTGAACATAGAAGATGCAAGAGAAGTGCAGCCGTTTGCAATAAAGGTTTCCAGATAGGTGCTATTTTGCACATATTTTGGAGTTGATGTAAAACTGTCGGGAATTACAACTGTTTTATTGCTTGTTGCGCTATTAAGAGCCTGCCTGATGTAATCACTTGAGCTTGGATCTACTGTGCAGTACCAGAATGCAGAACTTGGAGCAGTTGATGAAGAAAGCAGCGCCCCTTGCTTTACTAGAGTTGAAGGAATTTTATAATAGTTACCTCCCACTAATTCTGTTGAACCGGTAAGCATAGTATAGTAGACTTCTGTTGCTGTGGCACCCGTACCACCTTTAGTGAATACAATGGTTAAACCTTTGCTTGTTGATTGTGGCAACATCAGAAAATAAAAAGTTGGGAATTGCGCAAAGTTTGCGTCAGTTGTTTGATTCCAAAGTTGTCTAGTCCCGTACATGCCTTTATTTGACCAACTTATATCCGGAGATTTTCCATCTGTACCTCCACCGGACAATTTCATTGTGGCTGTATTGCACATGGAACCATCCGCCGAACATGCTCTAACATACCTAAACCCACCTGTTGTTGGAAATGTAATCTTAATGGCTACTAATGCATTTTTGAACGTTATCTTGGGTATTGAGCCGGAGGTATACTTTACACCGCCATACATAATTGAATAATTGCCAAGAGATGAATTTGTCATTGGAGTCTTAAAAGAGCCGCCGGCTTCTACGCCAGTAAGTTCTACGACATGCCCGTTAGCTACCCAATTTGCAGGTTTTGTCTCTTGAGGTGCCCACGGTGCATAAATTGCGTACAACTGATTCCCATTTGTTGATGAAAATGATCCTGAGAACTTGGCAGATGCTGTTGCGCTACCATCCGTTAATGTAAACTTTGATGGAACACTTGAAGCTAATGGACCGTCAAATACATAAAAGGCATCTCCTGTTTTCCATACAACTCCCATTCCGCCAACTCCCAAAGAATTAGCGTTATCCGTCAAGGTAACCTTGGTTCCTGTGGCAAGGTCTATCTCATCACCGCCCAGAACTGCCTCAGCCTTAGTGCCTCCGGCAAGCGACGCATCAAGTGTTGTAATTTTTTCTTTTGCTCCCGACAGTTCTTCTGTTTTGGTGCAGGATGCTACTGTCAACGCTACAATCACCGCACTGGCAGTTATTGCCGCCATTGCATATCTTATTGTAAATATCTTTTTCATATATATAAATCTTTTACTTGAGGACTTTTTCATAATTTATTCATTTTCAATTATTTAATTTTTAAATTTATTGGTTATGCATAAATACATATAAACTTAAAACACATATAATCAAATGATTATGAAAAAGTCCTCAAGTACGGGGTTTATCCTATTAGTTTATTCTTATCCGGTTTTGGATTATACATCTGGGAAAGCGAGCCGCCGTCACCATAATCAGGCAGTTCTCCGCTGGTGGCAATGAAACCCTCCGGCTCCATTGTAATTAACTTGCTGTCGGGAGACAAATAATTTTTCTTAACAGTGCATGCTCCCTCTGCAACTGAATTAATTGTTTTCTTCATATAATAAATTGTTTCTTTGTCTAGGTAATGCCTTATGCCTGAACGGCTAGGGCTGAACGGGGGCAAAGGTAATAATAATAATTTAACGCAGGCTGGATTTTGCAAAATCAATTGCAAATCAAGCATATACAAAAAGACGCCCGGCCACTGTTGACCGAGCGTCATTTTATAACTATTTATATATCAGGTTTTTTTGCAAAATCCAGCCTGACCTTTTAAAATTGCACGCCGTCTTTTTTCAAAATTAATCTGCAAAAGTAATGTGATTGAACGTAACGCCGGAGAATGTATTTCCAGTGATAGTAGCACCGCCGTCATCCTTCTGACCGGTTTTCAAAACCAAGTCAATATTTGCCGGTACGGTGGTTCCGCCAAATACATTGAGAGACGACCATGAGAATGAAGTTATAATGCTATTAAAAGTTACCTTAGTCAGCGCAGGGCAATCTTTAAAGGCAGAGTCTGTAAGAGTAGTTGCTGATGGTAAATTTATGGATGTTAAACTTGAGCAACCTTCAAATGCTGAGGTGCCGATATATGTGGTACCTGCTATTGAAACATTCTGTAAATTTGTGCAGCCTTTGAACATTGCACCTTCTATAGAAGGACAGTCATTATCAACAAAGGTCTGCAACCTAGTGCAACCCTCAAGTTTTGCCGGTACTTGATTAAATCCGTCAATTACAACTGTTATATTTCTTGTAGTACCATTTAAAGCTGTCAGGCGATTGTACAAGTTTCCGGCCGTAGGGTTTACATTGCAATACCAAAAATCTGAAGCATCAGTTTGAGAATTAACTGAAAGAACAGCACCTGTCAAGACAGAAGTTGAGGGAATTCTATAATATTTGCCGGACTCAATTTTTTTGGTTGCATCTGTAAGCATAACGTAATTAACAGCTGTCGCAGAGGCCCCCTCACCACCTGCTGTAAAAGTGATTATCATTCCTTTGCTGCTTGCCTGCGGCAACATCATTAAGTAAATTTTTTTCGCAGCGCTGAAAGTATATTCGGTAAGCCAGGTGCCCATCGTTCTTGTACCATATTCACCTGATTTTGACCAGCTAATAACTGGAGATGCTCCTCCGCTGATAGTCATTGTTGCCTTATTTCTTATAGAGGCGTCCGCAGAGTAACCCTTTATCACCATAAACGTTGCTGATGTATTAGGAAGTGTCAACTTGACTGCCGCCATTGCATTGCTGAATGTCAAATGAGGAATTGCATCGGATGCATACACTGCCCCGGCATACATAACAGAATAGTTATAAACACATGATTCGACTGTGTTTATTACAGAAGAAGTAATATTTTTTAAATCAATAATTGACCCATTTACAGCGGGCTGAAATGAAGAGGAAGAAGTACCTGCTATTGCATAAATATTATGACCGTTTGTAGAAGAAAATGTCCCGGTGAACGGACCGCTGGCCGCACCATCTGTACCGGCGTAAGTAAACGCTGTATTAGTGCTTGAATTATTGTCACCGTCAAACACAAACATCTCGTCTCCTGTTTTCCACGTAACTCCCATTGTAGTAGTGTTATCTGTAAGTGTTACCTTAGTACCGTCCGCAAGATTTGCCTCAGCTTTGGTACCGTCATCAATGCTTGCATTAATGGTTGTAATCTTATTTTTTGTCCCCGACAGTTCATCTGTTTTGCTGCAGGATGCAGTTGCAACAACTGTTGCCGCAACTGCTATTATTGTAAATATCTTTTTCATATACATATAAATTTTCTACTTGAGGACTTTTTCATAATTCATTCATTTTAAATTATTTAATTTTTGAATTTACTGGTTATGCATAAATACACATAAACATAAAACACATATAATCAAATGATTATGAAAAAGTCCTCAAGTACGTTATCCTATCAATTTATTCTTATCCGGTTTTGGATTGTACATCTGGGTCAGCTCGCCGCCATCACCATAATCAGGCACATCACCGCTGGTTGCAATGAAACCCTCTGATTCCATTGTGATTACCTTACTGTCGGGAGCTAAATATTTATGCTTCCCAATACTTGAAATTATTTTCTTCATATTTTTTGGTTAAATTTTTAGGTTTATTTGCTCCATGAAAACATTATGACAAAAGTAGTTAACTCATTGATTCTCACCAATGAGTAATTATACCTAAATTACAGAAAGGAGGTTGAGCTGGCTTATGCAAAACTGTTTTGCAAAATCCAGCCTGACATATTCAAAATTAGATTAATTTAACCTTTTGCAGCCGGGCGGAAAGCTCCTTTTCACGGCCATCTGTGGCAGCATTGACAAGGGCGTGAAAGCGGGCGCCGTGATTGCTGTAGACCAGGTGGCAAAGTTCATGGACAATCACAAAATCCATCAGATCCACAGGGAGTTCCACAAGGTGCATGTTGAGGTTGAGGTTGCGGATTGTGGAGCAGCTGCCCCAGTTGGTCTTGTTGTCCTTGATAGCCACGCGATTGTATCGGAACGGGTCTTTTTCTATGATTCCCAGCCTGTTACGGATGACTACCTTACCGGTGAGCAGTTCATAAAGCGCCCGGGTTCTTGCAGGCAGAATCTCATGCGCGCGTTTGCTAAGTGCCTGCAGCTGAGCCTTTGTGGGCAGCGTGGCGGCAGGATATTTAGCTGCCATCTCCCGCTTTGTGGCCATTATTTTGTTCTCGACAGTTTTTAGGAATTGTTGCGCTTCTAGGTAGCTCACATAGTTGGGCAGCGTCACCTTCACCACCCCGCGAGCGCTGACACTCACTGATATAGAGCGGCTCTGCGGTCTTTTCTCAAAGATCACATCCCCCAGCCCGTTGCTATATGAAATTATTTTTTTGCTCACGGCTCACAAAAAATCAAAATCTGCAAAATCCGCAGACAAATAATAAGCCAGTAAATTTATTTTTGCTCAAATAAAAAAAACTTATACCTTTGCACTCCCCAAAAAGAGAAGCATATCCGCAGATGCTCTGTGGCTGGCGTACAAAAAATATGCAAGACAACCAGATAAACTGTCGGGAGCTTCAAAGGGGTAACAAAAATAATTAAAATCTTAGCAATTATGTCAGAGTATTTAGCTTCAGACAAAAAGCAGGATATCTTTGGAAAGTACGGGAAGTCCAATAAGGACACCGGCTCCGCAGAGAGTCAGATTGCTTTATTCTCCTACCGTATCGCTCACCTTACCGGTCACATGCAGCGCAACAAAAAGGACCACGCAACTCAGCGCGCCCTTATGATGTTGGTTGGTAAAAGACGCCGCTTCCTTGATTTCTTAAAGGAACGCGATATTGAGAGATACAGGAAAATCGTTAAGGACCTAGACCTACGTAAATAATTTAGGATTTTTCCTAAACACTTTTAGGTTCTTATTTTTAATAATCCCGACAGGATAATACCCTGCCGGGATTTTTTTTGTGTCCCTCTAATATGACGCCGTTATATTGGATATGACAACGTGATATCGGATATGACGGCGTTATACCGGATATGACAACGTTATAACCAATAATACGGCGTAATAACCGGTAATACAGCGTCATTTTGGGTGAAATTTTGAAAGTTTTGGCGTTTTGATACATCGTCCGGCGCCGAAGGGGGTATTTTTGCCAATTTCCCAGAGGGAAAAATTTGCTTTTTCCCGGAGTGGAGGTTTGCAGAATCTAAATTTAAACAATACACTATTTGAAAATTATGAAAAGATTTTTCACAAATGAATTTGCGCAAGCTGCAATTTTGGCATTTGCAGCAATTATCGCTTTTGCGTTTTTTGCGCTTACGGCAACATCCTGCGCCAAGACAGATGAACTGTCGGGAGAAAAAAATAAGCTGATGACCATTAACGCAAACATTGACAGCGGCACAAAAGCAGAGGCAAGTCTTGTGGATGGCACAAAGGTATATTATACAGAGAATGGCGATGATGCTCATCATACTATGAGTGTTACATGGGCGACTAGTGACAAGATGTTTGTGTATGACGGCAATGCTAATAGTGCAAATTTTGACATATTTACCTATGCCGGTACTGACAACGCAAAAAGCGGAAAATTTACCGGAACACTCGCCTCTACAATTACAAATGGGCATCAGATTTATGCTATTGCGCAAGGTAACGAAAGTTCTTATTATGGTGGTAGCGCTAAAATTAACGGATGTGGCATAGATGTTTCAACTACCCAAGGTAGTTACAGCTTATTATACAATCAGGCAAACGAACTTAGGGCAACATCCTATATGTATGCCGGAGCAACTTATTCAGGGGATTCAATTCCAGCTTTGACATTTCACAATGCGATGGGGGCAATCAGGGTAAATCTGCCTAGTGACGTATGGCGTTTTTACCAAAAAATCAGAAGTTATTCTGCGGATGCATCTATTTGCAACTCAGCTGTTATGGAAGTTAAGGGGACAGGAACAAGTGTTTATCCTGTATGGACTGGCCAAACACGCTTTGGAACTAGAGAAATTATGAACTGGACAGG
Source organism: Bacteroidales bacterium (assembly GCA_022647615.1). Lineage (NCBI taxonomy): Bacteria > Pseudomonadati > Bacteroidota > Bacteroidia > Bacteroidales > Bacteroidales bacterium. Next base: position 928,481 of record JALCKZ010000001.1, on the reverse strand, counting down.
CAATTGTTCTTTCGATCAGTCAGATTATAGATTCTATTTTACGATGTTGCCGCAAACCTCCTGCAAAGGTTTAACAATTGTACTTACAGCCGGAGGTTTAAATGTCAGCGCAACAGATGTTTATTATTATATGCTTACCGGAACAACAGCTATTGAAAGCAGCAAGTACTACGTGATACCTGCATCTGCATTCAAAACCGGAGCATTGCTTTCTAATGAAACTCAAAGAGGTACGTCCGATTTTTGGTATTGCAATAAAAATCCCCAGGGTACAGAACTTAAGACATATCTGACTGCAGTTAATGGAAATACTGCAAGAAATATTGTGGCTGTTGCAGAGGGCTTCACGGAAACTCCTGCAGCACTGCAAGGTTGCAACCGTCTGCAAACATTTATTGATAATGATTGTACAGCCCTGTCTGCTAACATGTTTAACGGATGTACAAATCTTCAGAACGTCTCTATAGATGGCGTTACATCCCTGCCGGCAAATGCGTTCACAGGATGTACATCCCTGACACATTTGAATTTAACTGCAAGTGGTGGTATGGATACCATTGGAGATTATGCATTTAGCGGTTGTACGGCATTAACAACTCTTAAAATATATCAACGTGTATATAATTGGGGAGTTACTGTATTTGACGGCGTAAATACCGGGAATGTTGATTTGTACGTTAATACCGGCCAAACGGGCGTGAGCGGCAATACAATTACTTGCGGCAGCACCACGTATACCTTCAAAAATATTTACGCAACGTTATAATTAATTTTAATGACGACGTCATTTTGGAGATAACAACGTTATATCGGATATGACAGCGTTATATTGGAGATGACAACGTCATATTGGAGATAACGGCGTCATTTTGGGTGAATATAAAATTAAACAATACACAATTTAAAAAATTATGAAAAGAAATTTAATCCCGACAGCTAGCTGCATGCATAAGCAGTCTTATGAAAAACCTCAATCAAACGTTATTAAGATGGAGTCTGAGGGCTTTATTGCCACCAGCGGAGAAGCGCCTGATTACGGTGACGGCGGTGAGCTGACCCAGATGTACAATCCAAAACCGGATAAGAATAAACTTATAGGATAACGTACTTGAGGACTTTTTCATAATCATTTGATTATATGTGTTTTATGTTTATGTATGTTTATGCATGATCATTAAATCCAAAAATCAAGTAATTTAAAATGAACAAATTATGAAAAAGTCCTCAAGTAAAAGACTATATATTATATGAAAAAAATATTTACAAAAAGATACGCAATGGCGGCAATGGCTGCCGGAGCGGTGATTATGGCGCTGACGGCAACATCCTGCACAAAGACAGATGAACTGTCGGAAACCAAAACAAAAAATGCCATTACATCCATCAACGCAAATATTGATGAGGGTTTGACTAAAGTTTATATTGCTCCCGACGGGTCAACTACAAACGGGAAGAAGGTTACGTGGAAGACAAGTGATGCAATAACTGTAATCAATGATGCTACAAATGCCTCTGCTGTTTATACTTATGATGGTACTGACAATGCACAAAGAGGAAGTTTTAAAAACACCAGCGGCAGTTTGAACGCAAGCGCCGGAAACCAGGTGTATGCTTTCTATAATGCAAATGGCACCGTTGACGCAGCTAAAAATGCAATATCTGTGAGCTATACAGGTGCAACTGCCAATGACCAAGCAATTTGGGACGGAAACACAACCTCCGGAGATGCAACAAATAATTCACTGATGTATGCCGGTGCGTCCGTAGCGTCAGACAATGCTGTTCCACTTGTCACTTTTAAAAATGCAAATGCCATCATCAAGAGTACCGTAACAGGCGGAACGGCAGCACAAGAATTCAAATACATAACAGTTGTTTCAGGAAACGGCATGATGCCAATAGCAGGCACCGCAACCATTTCCGGTACCGGAGATGCAGCAACGTTAAAATGGTCAGAAAGAAAATTTGGCGCTGTTGAATATCATTCTGCAAGCACTTTAAATCTCTCTGCAAACAACACATGGAATCAACTGGTAATTCCTAGCATGCAGTTTTATAATGCAGACGGAACTGTCGCCAGCACCAAGGCTGATATAGGACCAATATACTACTTGTTCAGTGATGCGCCTCTTGCCACTGCAACCAAGGTTTATTACATAAAAGCAGATGGTAACTTATCATCCAGTCTTACAGTATTTGAGGCGGGCAAATCTTACGGCTTGAACAAGGAAGTACAAGAAGCTGCTATTATAACTACCAACGGCACTAGTAGCGTCGCTGTTAGTGATAACACTAAGATGGTTTGGATTAACCAAGCACCTGCTTCTTTTACCCAGTATATAGGAGATGTAGCACTGCACCTTGATACAACACCATCTAACATTACAATAATTCAGGCAAATCCAGATCCTGCAGCTGCTACCCGTGAGAATTACTTTTGTACGAAAATAGGTACATACATTAACAATTATTCAACAGCAATTGGCACCTCTATGTTTTCCTTTTACTCAGGCCTTAAGTATGTTTCCTTGGGAAAAGTAACGGCACTTACTTCATCTGCTTTCCAAGATTGCAGCATACTACAGTCAATATTCCTTCCAAAGGTCACAACAGTTGGCTCTAACGCATTTCAGAACACTAAAAAGTTAACTAAAATAATGTTTGGTTCTATTCTAGAGAACGGTGATTGGGGAACAAACAACGTGTTTTGGAATAGAGATGCAGCAGGAGAAATAGACCTTGTACTAAAGACCGGCCAGAAAGACAATAACGGCACCGAAATATCAGGGACAACATTCCACGGCGTTACGTTTAAGAGCATCACGTTCATGGATTAACAAGATTGTGGCACAAGAAATTTTTTATGAAAAAGATATTTACAAAAAGATACGCAATGGCGGCAATGGCTGCCGGTGCGGTGATTATGGCGCTGACGGCAACATCCTGTGCAAAATCAGATGAACTGTCGGAAACCAAAACAGATCTGTCGGGAGAAAAAGGAAATGTGATTACAACTGTCAGAGCTTCTACAGGCGGGGATGACCAGACCAAGGTTTATTTTACACCGGGGGATGGAAATATTTTTCACGTTACCTGGCATACCGATGATAAGATTCATGTCATTAATGATACCCAAAATGACAATACGACTTTTACTTATAACGGAACAGATAATGCAAAGATTGGGGAGTTCAAAGGAAGTTTGTCTGCAAAAGCAGGTGATCAGCTATTTGCATGTTATTACCCTGACCCTAACACTACTGTTGATTGGAATAATAATAGCCTTACTTTTGTTCCTTTTCATTCTGTTTGGAAGATTGTTCCGGGAGAAAAAACATCTGCATCTGCATATTCACCTCAACGTGCATTGATGTACGCCAGTGCAACGGCCGGAGCAAACGGAACCATCCCATTGTTTAATTTCAAGAACGCCAATGCAATAATAAAATTTACATTTGGTAGCCCTATCCCCGCAAGTTATAACGCCACCAAGTATTTGACACTTTTGTCTGCCGACGGCCAATTTCCACAAACAGGTAAGGCAACGGTTTATATTGAGGGTGGTGAAACCAAAATTAAGTGGTCAAATTTAAACTATGATGAGTACAGAGTCTCGGGATTGTCGACGGGTTATTATGATTTTTCATATTCTTATGGTAATGTAGCAATCCCGGGTACTTATGGTCCCCTATATTGTATAGTAAGCAATGACCTTCTTGAAACAGCAAGCAATGTTTTTTATATTAAGACAGACGGAAAAGTATCACTTGAGGCGGGCAAATCTTATAGCATGAATAAACCTATGGGAAAAGCTGCTGTTCTTAGTTCCTCCAGCGTTATTGGCAATCTAGGAGAATCAGAAGTTTGGATTAATCAATTAGCAGTATCTGATACGAGATTAAGGGATTCGCTGTATAACGTTAATAGTAGAAATGCTACTGTCAGAACGAAAGGCGTTACAATAATTCAGACAATCCCTGCGTCTACAACAGACGTACCGGCAATATTTATCAAAGCCAACAATGTAAGTTATTATGACTCCACTCTTGCTGCATATATAAACAATCGTTCAAACACAATTCCAGAAAAAATGTTTATGAATTGCCGAGCCCTTAAGTATGTTTCTTTGGAATATGTAAAGGCAATTCCTTCTTATACTTTCACTAATTGCTTAGGCATAGAGTCACTATTTTTCCCAAGTGTAACCACTTTAGCAGATCGCGCCTTGGCGTGGATGCCTAATTTAACTAAATTAAGATTTGGTTCTATTATAACGGATACAAATTGGTATTTAGCGTTTGGTACTGTAGCGGCGTCTGGGTTTACAGTTCCAGGGAACATAGATCTTGTGCTAAAGACCGGCCAGACGGGAGTTTCCGGCAATACGTTTAATGGCATTACGTTTAAGAGCATCACGTTCATGGATTAATTTTAAAAGCGCAGGCTGGATTTTGCAAAACAGCCTGATATGTAAATAATTATAAAAAAGCGCTCGGCCTAAATCAGCCGAGCGCCTTTTTGTATGTGCTTGATTTGCAATCAATTTTGCAAAATCCAGCCTGCCTTATAATTTACTCCGTTGGAGCATTATCTGTGTGGCTTTCAGGTGCGTGATCATCATGGCGGTCATCGCGATGGAAATCTCTGCGGGGACCACGGTCACCGTCACGGGAATCTCTGCGGTCACCGTCACGGGAATCTCTGCGGTCACCGTCACGTCTGTCATGACCATAACCTCCACGGGAACCGCCGCGTCTGTCATCGCCGCCTCTGCGGTCATCACGTCTGTCGTGACCTCCAAAACCACCACGGCCACCCTCCGGACGAGGTCTGCGAACCGGCTCTACATAGCCCTCCGGTTTTGGCTGTAATGCTCTCATTGACAAGCGCATCTTGCCGCTCTTCTCATCAATCTCCAGAAGCTTGACGTCAACTTCATCTCCAACCTTTAGAACGTCCTCTACCTTCTCTGTCTTGCCCCATGCAATTTCAGAGATGTGAAGAAGTCCCTCTTTGCCCGGAAGAATTTCTACAAATGCTCCAAACTCAAGAATGGAAACTACTTTGCCGTGATAAGTTGTACCAACCTCAGGAACTGTGGTAATACCCTTAACCCATGCAAGTGCCTTATCCATACCCTCTTTATTCTCTCCAAAGATATCAACTGCTCCAACTGTTGTTCCGTCCGGCTGCTTTTCTTCTGTAACTGTGACAGTTGTACCGGTAACTTTCTGAATCTCCTGAATAACTTTTCCGCCTGTTCCAATAACGGCACCAATAAACTCTCCAGGAATTCTCAACTGTACAATGCGAGGTGCATAAGGCTTCAAGTCCGGACGCGGTGCAGGAAGAGTCTTCATCATCTCTCCCATGATGTGCATGCGGGCTTCATGTGCCTGTGCAAGTGCCTCAGCCATAATCTCTTCTGAAAGACCGTCACACTTAATATCCATTTGAGTTGCTGTGATACCATCCTTGGTACCTGCAACTTTAAAGTCCATATCTCCAAGATGGTCCTCATCTCCAAGTATATCAGAAAGGATTGCGTATTTACCTGTCTTTGAATCCGCTATAAGACCCATTGCACAACCTGCAACAGGTTTCTTAAGTTGAATTCCGGCATCCATCAATGCAAGACATCCTGCGCAAACAGTTGCCATTGAGGAGCTTCCGTTGCTCTCCAAAATATCTGAAACAACTCTGACTGCATAAGGATTTTCTTCACCTGTCGGGACCATAGGCTTTAAAGCCCTCATAGCCAGGTTGCCGTGACCAATCTCTCTTCTGCCTACGCCGCGCTGAGCCTTAGCCTCGCCCGTTGCAAACGGAGGGAAATTGTAATGCAAAACAAATGCATCGCTGCCCTGAATCAAAACCTCATCTTTAGATTTCATGTCTAGTTTTGTTCCAAGGGTAACAGTTGCAAGTGCCTGAGTCTCACCTCTTGTAAAGATTGCAGAGCCGTGAGCGCAAGGAAGGCAATCAACCTCGCACCAAATTGGGCGAACGTCTTTTGTTCCTCTGCCGTCCATTCTTTTTCTCTCATTAAGAATCAGGGCGCGCATTGCCTCTTTCTCAACTGCTGCAAAATATCTGTTGACCATTACGGTCTTATCTTCTCTCTCCTCTTCCGGAATAGTCTCCATAAACTGCTCTTTTAGAGCATCTAACGCATCATCTCTCTGATGCTTCATCATTGCCGCGCTTGCTATTTCATAGCACTTGTCATAGCAGAATTTATGGCATGCCTCTTTAACTGCCTCATCATTAGTCTCATGGCAATAGGTTCTCTTTGTCTCTTTACCTACTGCGACAGTTAATTCTTTAAGTACTGCGCATTGCTTTTTAATCTCCTCATGAGCAAATTTGATTGCGCCCAGCATAACGTCTTCACTAACCTCATTCATCTCACCCTCTACCATCATTATGTTTTCAGATGTAGCGGCCACCATTATATCAAGGTCTGTATCAGTCATTTCTGAGAATGCAGGGTTGATACAGTACTGCCCGTTTTTACGTGCAACTCTAACCTCAGAGATAGGTCCCTGGAAAGGAATATCACTTACTGCAAGAGCACCGGCTGCTGCAAGTCCTGCAAGCGCATCCGGCTGTGTATCTTTGTCTGCGGAAATTAGCATCACGTTAACAAAAACTGCTGCGTGGAAATCCTCCGGGAACAAAGGTCTTAAAGCCCTGTCTACCAGACGGGCAATTAAAATTTCATAATCTGAAGCTTTCCCCTCTCTTTTCATAAATCCGCCGGGGAATCTTCCTGCTGCCGCGAATTTTTCTTTGTAGTCTACCTGAAGAGGTAAGAAATCAACATCCTCTTCTGCGTCTTTTGCGCATGTAACAGTGGCCAGGAGCATCGTGCCCCCCATCTTCACAACCACTGCGCCGTCAGCCTGTTTGGCTACTTTACCGGTCTCAATTTCAATTGTTCTGCCATCACTCAGCTGGATGGTTTTTGTAATTATATTCATATCGTCTTCTTAAATGTCTTCTTTATAATCCCGACAGACCATCTGTCGCGACCTTTAAAAAAAGCGGCTTAGCTTTTTGCTGCACCGCTTTAATCTGTTGGCTACCAGTTGTATAGAGGGCGTCCCGCCATCATTTGCCCAACATCGTGCTTGACTTCCTCCAAAACCTGAGGGTTGCTGATGTCGCACAAAACTTTATCTATAAGCCTTACAATCTCCTTAATATCATTCTCTTTCAAACCTCTGGTTGTTACGGCAGGAGTACCTACTCTTAAACCTGAAGTCTGGAACGGAGAGCGTGAATCATTAGGAACCATGTTCTTGTTAACCGTGATATCCGCCTGAACCAAAGTGTTTTCTACAACCTTACCGGTCATATCAGGGAACTTGGTGCGCAAATCTATCAGCATCATGTGGTTATCTGTTCCGCCGCTGACAACTTTGTAACCGCGGCTCATAAATTCATCCGCCATTACCTTTGCATTCTTCTTAACCTGCTCAACATAATCTTTAAACTCCGGCTGCAAATCCTCAAAGAATGAAACTGCTTTTGCTGCAATGCAGTGCTCTAGCGGACCGCCCTGAATACCAGGGAATACGGAAGAGTTAAGAACTGCAGACATCATCTTAATTTCACCCTTTGGAGTTTTCTCTCCCCAAGGATTTTCAAAATCCTGACCAAGCAAAATCACACCACCGCGCGGGCCTCTCAAGGTCTTGTGGGTTGTGGAAGTTACTATGTGAGCATATTTTACAGGGTTCTTCAAAAGACCCTTTGCAATTAGTCCTGCAGGATGAGCCATATCAACCCAAAGAAGAGCACCAACTTTATCAGCGATAGCTCTCATTCTCTCCCACTCCCACTCTCTGGAATATGCTGATGCGCCGCCAATTATAAGTTTTGGCTTGCACTCCAAAGCTGTCTTCTCCATCTGGTCATAATCTACATAACCATCGGGAGTAAGACCGTAAGGAACAGCATGAAACATTTTACCTGAGATGTTTACGGGAGAACCGTGCGTCAAGTGACCGCCCATATCCAAATGCAATCCCATGAAAGTATCACCCGGCTTTAAGCAAGCCAGCATAACTGCCATATTAGCTTGTGCTCCTGAATGTGGCTGAACATTAGCATACTGCGCGTCAAACAGTTTGCAAAGTCTGTCAATAGCGCACTGCTCAATCTTGTCAACCTCCTGGCATCCGCCATAATATCTGTGACCCGGATAACCTTCCGCATACTTGTTGGTGCATACAGAACCCAACGCAGCAAGGACTTGCGGGCTCACAAAGTTCTCAGAGGCAATTAACTCAACGCCACGCATCTGGCGGTTTTCCTCTCTTTTAATGTACTCAGATATCTCTAAATCCTGTTTCATAACTTAAGCTTTATTTTTCTCCGTCGGTAACCCCTCCGGCGTTATTATTATTTTAATTATTATTTCAGCTACAAATTTGCCTTTTCCCAAAAGACGTAATTTGCAAATGTAAAAAAATTTAATCGCTTTTGGAAGAATTCCTGATGTATCTTTTTGTCCATTATTAATATCTTTGCAAAACTTATCATTTTTAAGGCCGTTTCTTAACAATTTTAAACTAATGGGCAGGAAACTTTTAAATAGTGAATTGGGCAGGCCTAGCGTTGAGGAATTTAAGCAGGTGCCTCGTATTCCCGTAGTACTGGTGCTGGACAACATCCGCTCGCAGTTTAATATTGGAGCAGCTTTCCGTACTGCAGATGCCTTTGCCGCAGAAAAGCTCTATCTGTGCGGCATTTGCGCCACTCCGCCATCCGCAGAAATTCACAAGTCCGCCCTTGGCGCAGAGCTTTCCATGGAGTGGGAGCATTTTGATGAAACGCCGGATGCCATACAAAAGCTTAAGGCTCAAGGATATACCATTATAAGCATAGAGCAGGCTGAAGGCTCAATTATGCTTGACAAGCTGAATCTTGTAAAAAGTTGCGAAGGAACTTTTTACAAATATGCGCTTGTATTTGGCAATGAAGTTGCCGGCGTTCAACAGTCTGTGGTAGATATGAGTGATGCCGTCATTGAGATTCCTCAATGCGGCACCAAACATTCAATCAACGTTTCCGTCTCCGTGGGAGTTGTTCTCTGGGAGTTTTTCCAAAGATTGCGGAAATAAATTTTTAGAAACCAAGGTTTACTACAGAAGAGCCTTCAGTTTTTATCTTTTGCTCTGTTAATGCTTTGTGGATTTTGTCATACAAAAATTTGTAGTGAGCTTTTTGCACAACTGTTCCGGCAGCGGATGCTGCAAGACATTTTTGCTGAAGCTGTGTCAGCTGATAATATACCATTGAACCTATGTCTGAATTGTCTTTATCAGCAGCCATTCCTGTAGCGATTGTTCTGTCTCCCATCCTAAATGTCATTGCATTTGCTCCGGTGTACAAATCTACAAGATGCTTAACATAAGCCTTTTGCATGATTCTCTGAGCTGATGCCTCTTTTGCTCCGGCAGCAGCAGGTGCAAAAATCATAGAATTCATATCGGCAAAATAATCGCTCAAAGTATATGCCTTTGCCCCGTTGGAAATTTCATCTTCATAGCAGTTAAGAAGAACCCGTCGTGAGACAAGATTGTCTAAAGTTGAATTGTAGATTTGCTCCAGTACAACATCCGGACGGCGGACAATTTTCTCCATTATATCATTAGGAGTCAGCCACATCTGAGGAGAGAAAGTGTTTCTCTTTAAATAAGCCATTGCCTCTTTCTGCTTTGCTTTCTCTACATGAGTATAAAGAGCACCAGGCTGGTCAGAATATTTTTCTTCCTGATAAACACCTCCTATCCATTTGGCTACGTGGTTGTTATATCTCTTATACTGTCCTAATACCTGATCATAAAGTTCCAGCAAATTATCATATCCCTCATTAGGAGTGTTGGTCCACTCAACCAAATGCTTCATGATAAACTTAAGATTGCGCGTTCCTACTTCATTGGTTTCCATCTGATTAGCACCAAGGTCCTCACTCTGCAATCTTGGGTCGTTTACGCTGCTCTCTGTTCCAAACTGATAAATAGGATCCTTTATTTTCTCCTTAACAACATTGCTCAGGTAAGGGATTTCACTGTCGGGAGTAAAATTAGGCAACCTCTTATAGCCCCACTGAATTGCCCACTTGTCATAAGGTCCAATGCAAGGGAACAACAGGTTCTGCGGAATATTGTCACCAGGCTCAGCAACATAATTGAAGCGAGCGTAATCCATTATAGATGAAGCATGTCCATACTTCTTCAAGAAATTCACATCCTTAAGCTGCGCTACAGAATAATGAGCGCTGCCGATAAAATTGTGACGCAATCCAAGAGTGTGTCCAAGCTCGTGAGAAGAGACAAATCTGATAAGTTCTCCCATCAGATTGGTAGGCAGCACCATGTGGCGTGCCATTGTATCAGCCGGAGCGCACTGAACAAAGTACCAGTCTCTCAAAAGCTTCATCACATTGTGATACCAGTTAACGTGAGTCTCAATGATTTCACCAGAACGCGGGTCACTTACATGAGGGCCGCTGGCATTCTCAATATCAGACGGTTTGTAGATTATAGCGGAGTGAGTTGCATCCTCCAGAGACCAGGTAGAATCCTGCTCTTTTGTTGGCGCAACCTCTGCGCGAATTGCATTTTTAAATCCTGCCGCTTCAAATGCAGGTTGCCAATCATTCACACCCTCAATAAGATACGGAACCCACTCTTTTGGAGTAGAAGGATCTATATATATCACGATAGGTTTTACAGGTTCTACAAGTTCACCCTTTGCGTATTTTTCAGCATCCTCAGGTTTAGGCTCCAATCTCCATCTAGAAATCATGCTCACTCTTTTTACACCCTGCGGATTTTTATCAAAGTCTGTGTAATTAACTGTAAAATAGCCAACTCTAGGGTCAACATACCTTGGCTGCATAGGAACTTTAGGAAGCATTACCATAGAAACATTTAGAACAAACGTGGCTGCTCCTTCCTCTTTACCGTAGGTTACAAGAGAAGTAAATTCTGTATTGATTGGGAAAGTTTTGACGCTCTCTACATAAGAACGATCTTTGACAATATTATTTATTCTTAATTGTTTCTTATCACCTCTGTCAAAATAAAGACCGTTGTTATCATTTAATAGAAAGTCAGTTACATCAATCACATTATCTCCGTTCCCCTGAGCTTTAATATCAAATGAAGCAATGATTGCATTAACATTTGAGTTCTTTACATTCTGCGCAAGCTCTCCGGTAGAACGTTCTCTCATCAAAACTTGCTGCAAGAAAATTTTATTGCCCGGACCTTTGGCAAACCTAATCATGCTCTCTCCAATCTGGTCGCCCGCATATCCGCCAAAAGACATCCTGCTTCCCTCTGCGGATTTCACGATTCTGGAAACAACCTCAATATCACGCCCTATAATAGAGTCATTAATATTAATGCACCACTTATCATCCTTTTGTTGATAAACAGTTGTAAAACCCTTCATCACTTTGGTACCAGGAGTAAGGAATTTATCCATCGCGACAGGCTTCTTTCCTTTATCCTTGTCCTTATCCATGCCAGCCTTATCTCCCTGATCACCAGGTTTCTGGCCATTCTGCATCTCCGGCTTGTCGCTCCTGCGGTCCTTGCGGCCCTGAGCAGCCGCACTGTTGCCGTTAGCACTAACGCAGAAGCCAATGGCCGCCGCTGCGCACACAATTGTAAAAAACTTGCTTATTCTCATACGATTATTTTAAGTTTGAATTATCTAATTAGACTACTTTGACACTTCAAAGTTAGAAAAAAGGCCGACAAAAATGCCGGTCTTTTATTTTGACTGTATAAATCTTCAAAAATTTGCCGTGACGTTTTACGGATTCATCATATCCGTGTTGCGGAAATTGAGAATCTCATATATGGAATCTATTGCGGCGGCGGCGGGGCCTTCCGGCTCCAGCATCTTTGCGTTGTTGTAAGCGTTGATTGCTTCTCCCCACATCTGCTGCCTGCGGTATAGACCGCCAAGAAGATACCAGGCATAAGCATTTTTTGGTTCTCTTTCCAGCAATGCATTCACCTGATTATAAGCTTCTTCATTAAGGCCTTCACGCATCAGTGCTTCAATCTCAACTGTCGTGATTATTTGTGATATGAGCTTCTTCTTCTGTTCCATGACAGTTCAAAAATACACAATCAATTTCAACTTTCCAACTCCAAAATTTCTAAAGGAAATGCAAAAAAAAACTCCGGAGAAATCCCCGGAGTTTTTTTAAGATTCACACTCCTACTTAACCATTCCGGAGAAGCCCATGAATGCAAGGGCCAACATGCCGGCGGTTATCAATGCAATTGGAGTTCCGCGGAAAGCTTTTGGAACGTTGTTGAGTTCCATCTGCTCTCTGATTCCGGCAAACAGCGTAATTGCAACGCCAAAACCAAGTGCAAGAGCCATTGCATAAACTACTGATTCTGCAAGGTTTAGCATGTGAGGTGCAGCGCCAAATGTAAATTGTTTGGTAACTACGATGATAGCAACTCCTAGTACGGCGCAGTTGGTGGTAATCAATGGAAGATAAATTCCTAGAGCCTGGTAAAGTACCGGGTTGATTTTCTTAAGAATGATTTCTACCATCTGAACCAGCGCGGCAATTACAAGAATGAAGACGATTGTCTGCATGAAGGTAATGTCTATCTGCTGACCAAACCATGTATTGATAAGGATGTGATATTGAATCAAATATGTAACCATAGTGGAAAGTCCCATGACAAAGCAAAGTGCCGCGGACATTCCAACTGCGGTGGAAATTTTCTTTGATACTCCAAGGAACGGACAAATTCCAAGGAACTGAGAAAGTATTACGTTGTTAACGAATACTGCTGAAATTATTATAAATAAATACTCCATAATTTTTCCTTTTAAGCATTAGCCTTTTTGCGGTTCTTCATGCTGTTGAACAGAACCATCAGATATCCAAGCACAATGAATGCGCCGGCAGGAAGAATGAAGATTAACATTCCGTCTGCGTCAAACAATTTTGTGTTCATGAAAGATAAACTTCCAAGGAACTCTCTTATGATTCCGATGCATGTCAGGGATAGTGTAAATCCAAGACCAACTCCAATACCGTCGCACATAGAATCTATTACTGTATTTTTATTTGCGTAAGCCTCTGCACGTCCAAGGACAATACAGTTTACAACAATTAGCGGAACGTAGATTCCCAATGTTTTATAAAGGGATGGAGTGTAAGCCTGCATAAGGAACTGAACTACAGTTACAAACGCGGCTATGACAACTATATAGCAAGGGATTCTGACCTTATCCGGAATGTGCGGAGCAAGTGCTGAGATTCCCATGTTTGAGCAAGCAAGAACTATCATTGTTGCAAGTCCCATTCCCATTCCGTTAAGAGCAGAAGTTGAGGTTGCAAGCGTAGGGCACATACCAAGAACAAGTACAAATGTTGGGTTGTTCTTTATGATTCCCTGTAATGTCAATTTAAACTTATTCATGATAATCTATTTTTTATTCCCGACAGTTTTTTCTCCTTTTGCAGCAGCAGCATTAGCGGCTGGTTTTGTGGCAGTTGCAGCAGTTGTTGCGGCAACGGTTGAATCAGCTGCAACAGCGGATGAATCTGCAGGAGCGGCCTGGTCAGCTGAAGCGGAACTCTCTGAATTTATACTGTTGAATATATCAGCGGCCTGTTGCATTGCGTCGCAAAATGCTCTGGATGAGATTGTTGAAGCTGTAATAGCATCAATATCTCCACCATCTTTCTTAACTGCAATTTTAACGCTGCCGTTTATAAGATTCAAACCTTTCCATTGTTTGATGAAAGGTTGATTAGGGTCTGTGATTTTTGCTCCAAGGCCCGGAGTTTCCTGATGGCTGACTACTGCTGTATTATAGACAGCACCGTCGGGAGTAAAACCAACTATCATGCTGATTGCTCCGCCAAAACCTTTAGAGGTTGTGACAGGAACTGCGTAACCAACTATCTGACCACCTTTCTTTGCTATGTAAACCTTATCCATTTTAGATGGAGTGGTAGGGTCAGCGATAGCAAGAGTATCTTTTGAAACCTCATTGTCGCATGGCGGAACTACCTGTTTGATAGCGTCATTCACCTTTGCGGCTTCTGCCTGTGCTATAGGGTCCTTTGTAACTGCATAAACAACTGCAACTGCAGCGGATGCTCCAAGACAAATGAACAGGAGCACAAGGGCCATATTCTTTAAACTAGATTTTGTAGCCATAATTATTTCTTCTGCGCCTCCGTCGCAAACCTCTTAGGTGTAGCAAATTTGTTAATCAAAGGAACAGTTGCATTCATAATAAGAATTGCAAATGAAACGCCCTCCGGATATGAACCAAATTCCCTAATTAAAACTGTAAGAATTCCTATTCCTACTCCAAAGATTATCATGCCTTTAGGGGTCATTGGGCTGGTAACATAATCCGTCGCCATAAAGAATGAGCCCAGCAGCAAACCACCGCTTAACAGATTGAATACAGGATCTGTAAACTTGGAAGGGTCTGCAAGATAAAGTATTCCGGAGAACACAAATACCGTCAGCAATATTGATAGTGAAATATGAGGTTTAATAACTCTTCTGCAAAGAAGATAAATGAAACCTAAAATAAGAGCAAGCGCGCAAGCCTCTCCGGAGCTTCCTCCGATTCTTCCCCAAAGCAGCTGGCCGTAAGAAAGATTGGGATCTTTATCCAAAAGAACTTGTTTGATAGTTGATCCATTATTTAGCTGAGCCTGAACCTCAGGTTTTGCAAGCTCCTCTTTTACAAAAGCTAGCGGAGTTGCTCCGGAAGTTGCATCAAGTGCGGTAGTTGCAAAATGGCTGTTTCCAAATAGATATCCGCTTTCAGGTGCGTGGAATGCTGCGCCCGTCATAAGAACAGGGAATGAAACCAGCAAAACAACACGCGCTACAAGTGCGGGGTTAAAGAAATTTTGTCCAAGTCCGCCAAAAGTCATCTTTGCAATTCCTATTGCAACAACAGCTCCTATCAATATCATCCACCATGGTGAGCAGACCGGCAAGTTAAGTGCAAGCAAAACGCCCGTAACCACAGCAGACAAATCGCAAATAGTAAGCGGTCCTTTGAACAAGAATTTCTGAATCAGATATTCAACAAGGACACAAGCTACTACGCTAATTAGGACAAGCTTGATTGCGGACAAACCAAAGAAGTATATAGAGACCAAGACTGCCGGCATCAGTGCAATGATGACGTCCAGCATCAGCCTCTTGGTGTTTTCCCTCCCATGAACGTGAGGGGCACCGGATACAATCAGTTTATTCATTATTATTTATTTTTTTAATTTTTCTCAAAATTTATAGAGCTCCCGACAGTTACTTTTTAGGACGGCTCTTCATAATTTTCATTACTGCGGCCTTTCCTAATCTCACTGAATCAAGAAGCGGAATGTAAGCCGGGCATGTAAACTGGCAGCAGCCGCACTCTATACAATCATAAATTTTATGCTCTTCCAATCCTGCCATATCGCCGGCACGATACATCTTATTAAGAATGTAAGGTTCCAAGCCCATAGGGCAAGCATTGATACATTTAGCACAACGGATGCAGTTTCCTTCTGTCTTTCTCTTTGTCTGAGCTTCAGTCAAATACAAGATAGCGGAAGTTCCCTTTAATGTTGGAGCATCCAAATTTGCAATGGCCTTGCCCATCATAGGACCGCCGTTGATAAGCTTTGCAGCATCTTTTGGAATTCCTCCGCAATAATCAATAATCTCTTTGAATGGAGTTCCGACTCTGTGCAAGAAATTTCTCTGTACATTGCTGCAATCTCCGGTAACAGTCATAACACCTTGGAACAAAGGCATGTTCTTCTGTACGGCATTATAAACTGCAATTGTAGTTGCAACATTTTGAACAACTGCGCCTGTATCTACAGGAAGTCCCATGGAAGGAACTCTCTTTTTGATAACGGCATCAATCAGCTGTTTCTCACCGCCTTGCGGATATTTCTTCTTTAGCTTTACAATCTCAATGTTAGGATGCTTGCCGCTTGCAAGAGATGTAAGTTTCTCAATAGCAGCAGGTTTGTTCTCCTCTATTCCAATGTAGCACTTCTTTACATTCAGCGCTTTCATTAAAATCTCACAGCCAACAAGCAGTTGCTCAGGCATCTCTATCATCTCACGATAGTTTGATGTTAGATATGGCTCGCACTCTGCTCCGTTAATAATAACACATGTTGGATGTGCTGTTGGAGGAGGGCAAAGTTTTATTGAAGTTGGGAATGTTGCGCCGCCCAGTCCGACAACGCCGCACTCTTTAATTTTCTCTATAATTTGCTTTTGGTCTAGCTTGATTTCACTGACAACGGCATCTGATCTGTCAATACCTTCCATCCACTCATCTCCCTCAACATCAATTATTACCGTCATTACAGGATTGCCCGCAGTATCTTTAACGGGCTCTATTGAACGTACAGTTCCGGAAACGGAAGAGTGAACCGGAGCAGAAACAAATCCCTTTGGATTTGCAATCAGTTGTCCAACCTTTACTTTATCTCCCGGTTTTACTATTGGTTCTGCGGGAGCTCCAAGATGCTGGCCCATAGAAATATACGCAACCTTTGGAACAGGAAGCTTCTCTATTGCAGCCTCTGAGGAAATCTTTTTATCTGAAGGATGAACACCACCTATAAAAAATGTCTTCATAATATATTCTCCTATTTGTTATGCAACAGGCTTTGCCGTACTTTCTACAGGTTTTTGCGCAACTGTCTGTGCTGCAGGCTGTGCGGACGCCGCCGGTCTTGGCGGGAAGTTGCACTCATGAATTGCGCCGGTTGGGCATTCAAGAACGCACTTGCGGCACATTCTGCATTTTGTATAATCTATATAAGCCAAATTATTTTCTACCGTAATAGCACCAAACTGGCAGACTTTCTGACACTTGCCACAACCTATGCAGGCAGCAAGGCAAGCCTTTCTGGCAACTGCTCCCTTGTCTTTGCTGACACAGGAAACATACAATCTGCGACCTTTAGGGCCTTTGTTTCTAAGCTCGATAATGCCTTTAGGACAAGCTTTTACGCACGCTCCGCAGGCAACGCATTTTTCCTCGTCAACCTCCGGAAGACCTGTCGTGACATTAACCTTAATTGCATCAAACTGGCAGGCTCTCTCGCAGTCTCCTAGTCCAAAGCATCCATATCTGCAGCCAGTATCTCCTGAATAAACGGAGGCTTCTGTAGCACAAGTCTTGCGACCGTCAAAAAAGGTGACTTTCTGTCTCTTATCACAAGACCCTGAGCACCTTACAACTGCTACTTGCGGCTCTTTTTCCGCAACCGTGTAGCCTAGCGCATCTGCTACTTTCTTCATTGTAGCATTTCCGCCAACGGGGCAGAAAAGATTATCAAGGTTACCGGATTTTACGGCATCCTCTGCAAAAGCTCTGCAGCCTGCATGTCCGCAACCTCCGCAATTGGCACCCGGCATAAGAGCCTCAACGGTGTCAATCCTTGGATCTTCCTCTACCTTAAACTTTTGTGCCACTAAAAACAGCACAATCGCCAGAAGCAATCCTAGGATTGTCAAACAGGCGATGGTAAAAATAATCGTATTAGTCATCTAACTGTTAATAAAATCAAAAGAACTATTATTATTTAAAATTCAGGTTTGTTTCAAAAAGCTGCAGACAGCCCTATTTTTCAGCCTGCGGGTCTTGTAATTTGCTGATTGTAAAGTGGAACCCTCTCCCAACACGTCCTCTGAACAAATAGAGGATAAAAAAGTACAACGCTATGATCCCCAGCACAATCAACCCCAAATATAACTCATTTGTTACAAAACGCTGCAAAGATAACAATAATATTATAAGAATAACCCCCGGAACTGCGTATACAATCCATACCGCCCTATTTCCGAGTTTTTGCTCCATATTCACGTTTACACGCTCTCCTACCTTGTAATCACCCTCCGCACCCTTAACCTCTACCACCTTCTCCTGCATCTCAGAGGCTGAGCAAAAACCCTTTGCATGGCAACCGGCGCAAGCAGATTGGCTAACTATCGTGACCTTAATTACATCCGGCTTTATCTCCCGGATTACACCTTCATGAGAAATTGTTTCCATTATCTGATTTTGCTGGTTAAAGGATACTTGTTGTTGATGATTTTAGAGACGCGGCCCTGCATTTTGCCCACTAGAATCGGAGATTCAAAAAAGACGGGAAGTTTGTTGTCATCGTCTGTTACCCAGATGGTCATATCATCTTTGCCAGTAAAGACATTACCGGCAACAACTCTCACCGCAAACTTCATTGTGCGGAAAGTGCCATAACCCGGAACTTTCCTGTTCTCTTTCCCTAAATAAATAAAGTACAAATTGTATATCTCCTTGTCTATCGCAAAATTAATTGGTTGCTTCTGTCCAATTGGAATGCTGCCAAAGCTTAGAGTGCGGCTGTGATAATAAAGAGATAGTAAATCAAATGTATTTGGAGAACCTTGCAGCACAGTGTCAAATGGCTCTCTATCATACTTTTGCGTGATACTTTTAATAGTGTAATTTCTATTGTTGAAATAGAATGTGTTTTTCATTCTATACTTGCCTTCCGCGGCGCTGCGGTAAAAATAGCTGGGCCTCAGCGTACTAGGAGAAAATTTGGACTCAAATCTCTCTCTTACTTTAAAGAAAAGGTCATAGAATTTAAAGGTGTAGCCGTTTATAACAGCATGATATTCACCATTTTCATAGGACAGCTGGCATACCGCGCTGCCAACATCCGTAAGGACTCCGCCCCAAGTATAATTTAATGTGTAAGCTACCGTCTCCCCGCTTTTAAAAGGAAGTTCCTGCGCTTTGCAATTAGCTGTCGGGAATAAAAAACAAAGCACAGCTAAGGAAATAAATACTGCACGTATTCTGTTGGCCCTATGTAATTTTTTATCTGTATCCATTTGAAACATTGCTGTTTAAATAAATTTATTCCATTGTAAAATCAGTCTCGCCAAACTCTTTTTTATTCATTTTTGACTCAAAAGACATAGGCTTGATTCCCGTGTCAGTCGCTCCCTCAATATTACTCTCCAACTTGTCCAGCTCTTCATCTGAAGGAAGTTCCATCTCATTGTAATCCACAAACCTCATCTCTCTCTTTACAAACTTCATGTGCACTTCATCAGTTGGACCGTTACGGTGTTTTGCAATTATGACATCCGTAAGTCCCTCTGGCATATTGGCATCCGTTGTTCCGTAATATTCAGGGCGATGCAAGAAAATTACAATATCCGCATCCTGCTCTATAGCTCCTGACTCTCTTAAGTCTGTCAGCTGCGGCTTCTTCTGACCGCCTCTGATTTCTGCTGCACGGCTTAGCTGAGCCAGCGCAATTACCGGAACATCAAGCTCTTTCGCAATTGACTTTAATGAACGGGATATCTCTGAAACCTCCTGCTCCCTAAATCCCTTGAGCTCTTTTGAGCCGGTCATCAGCTGAAGGTAATCTATGATAATCATCTTAACATGAGCCGTTTGCACCAATCTTCTTGCCTTAGCCCTCAAGTCTGTAATAGATAATGACGGGGTGTCATCTATATATAAAGGAGCATCAACCAGCTGATTAAGCTTATCGCTGAGCTGCACCCAATCTGAATCCGTCATTTTTTTAGCGCCCTTTATTTTATCAGATGAAATTCCTGTCTCCGCAATCATCAATCTCTGAACAAGTTGCTCAGGCGCCTGCTCCAAAGAGAAGAAGGCAACGGGGATTCCAAAATCCACCGCCATGTTGCGCGCCATTGTAAGAACAAACGCAGTTTTTCCCATTCCGGGACGTCCTGCAATAATAACCAAATCTGAATTTTGCCAGCCAAAAGTAACCCTGTCCAATCCCATGTATCCGCTATGTAAACCGCTCTGTCCGTTAGGATTAGATTGCGCCTTCTCCAGCTTGTCAATGGTATCTTTAATAATGGATTTAACGGCTTTTGTCTCTCTGGTCATGTTCCTCTCCGCAAGTTCAAAAATCTCCTGCTGGGTGCTGTCCAAAAGTTTATCTACAGGCTCCGCATCATCATAAGATTTCTTAAGAGCATCCAATGATATGCCAATCATCTTGCGCTGTATATACTTATCTACCAGAATTTTAGTGTGATAATCAATATGTGCTGCCGCACCAATCTTCAAGCTCAGCTGAGTAAGATAAACAGTTCCGCCCACCTCATCCAAATCTCCGTTTGCTTTAAGTTGCTCAGCGACAGTGTATATATCAATTGCCTTATTTGCCTGATTCAGCTGTACAATGGCATTGTAAATTTTTCTGTTCTCCTGTTTATAAAAACATTCCGGAATAAGAGAGCTGACAACCTCTACAACAGCTTCCGGGTCCAGCATCAGAGAGCCAAGCACAGCTTCCTCT
This sequence comes from Bacteroidales bacterium, assembly GCA_022647615.1. Lineage (NCBI taxonomy): Bacteria > Pseudomonadati > Bacteroidota > Bacteroidia > Bacteroidales > Bacteroidales bacterium. The sequence continues at coordinate 908,092 of JALCKZ010000001.1, read as the reverse complement.
ATATCAGGAGCTTGAGGAACTTTATTCCCTGTCTCAAGACCTGCAACCTCCAGCTCTTTGTTACGGGCTTCCAATGCTCTCTCACGATATTGAGCCGCCTTTTTAGGATTAAAAACTTTGCCGTTAGAATCTGCCATATTATATCTCTAATTATTTGCCGGGAAGAAAATTATTTATCCCGACAGTTTGTTTTCAATTTGTTAAGCGCTTTTAAAATTGCAGCCGTTCCAATATCAATCTCCTCATCAGTTATGCAAAGCGGAGGAGCAATTCTAAAAGAAGTTGGCTGGAACAAGAACCAATCCGTAAGCACCCCTTCATCCAATAGCAAATATAATATTTGTTTTGCCAGCTCTGCGCTGCCCAAATCTACCGCTATTAGCAGGCCGGCTGCACGTATCTCTTTTACAAGCGGATGCGAGCTTAAAGCCTTTACAATTCTAGCGCTTTTTTTATCAACATCTTTTACCCAAGGCTGTGTTAATAAAAGTTTCAAAGAGGCCAAAGCCGCAGCACAACATACCGGGTGGCCGCCAAAAGTTGTAATGTGTCCAAGCGGAGGATTATTCTGCCAGGCGCTCATAAGTTCATTGCTTGCAACCAGTGCTCCAAGCGGAAGTCCGCCCCCAAGCGCCTTTGCCAGCACCAAAATATCAGGAACAACATTGTCGCCATATTTTTGGAACGCGAACATTTTTCCGGTGCGGCCAAAACCGGTTTGCACCTCATCATAAATCAGCAAAGCTCCTGTCTCCGTGCATTTTGCCCTCAATTCATTCAGAAAACCGGGCTGCGGAATCTGAACCCCTCCCTCACCCTGTACAGGTTCAATTATCACAGCAGCCGTCTGTTGCGTAATTGCGCTCAAAGAATTTATATTATTGAACTCAATGAAGTTAATCATTGGAAGAAGCGGACGGAAAGGATTCTTAAAATCTTCTGAACTCATCAAGCTCATAGAACCCTGAGAACTACCGTGATATGCGTTTTTACAAGCTATGATTTCCCTGCGGCCCGTCACTCTCTTTGCAAGTTTCATAGCCGCCTCATTGGCCTCGCTGCCGCTGTTAACATAGTAAACACTTTGAAGACTGTCGGGAAGAATAGAAGTAAGCAATTTAGCATGAAGCACTTGCGGAGACTCTATCATCTCTCCGTACACCATAAGGTGAGCATAATTTTCCATCTGCTCCTTTACGGCGTCAATGACTTCTCTGCGGCAGTGCCCCACATTGCTTACAGATACTCCGGAAATAAAATCCAGATAACGTTTTTCCGGCGAGTATAAAAAAACACCCTCAGCCCTAACTATGTTTAATCCAAGAGGTTTTGAGGATGTTTGTGCAACGTGTTTGAAGAAAAGTTCCCTTAATATTCCAGGCTCTTGTTCCATAACACTATGTTGTGAAGGAATTTATGCTCTCTTGCAAAAGTTCCCGCGCTTTATTTCCTATTTTTTTGTCGTCTTTCTTGCAGCACTTTTCTTTGCAGGCTCCTTTGCATCAGCAGGTTCCGCCTTAGATGCGCTCTTGCTTCCGGCAGCATCTTCATCATCAAACTTCTCGCTAACAAGAATTCTTCCGCAATATTCGCAAACAATAATTCTCTTGCTGCTCTCTATATCTATCTGTCTTTGAGGAGGAATCTTATTAAAGCAACCTCCGCATGCGCCGCGGACAACCTTAACAACGGCCATCTTATTGCGCGCATTAGACCTAACTTTTTCATATGCAGCAAGCATACGCGGATCTATTTGTGCCTGAATCTCTTCTGATTGTTTAAGCAACTCCTTCTCCTCTTTCTCCGTCTCCTTTACAATACCGTCAAGCTCTTTCTTCTTATTTGCCAAATCCTCCTGGCGACCCTTAAGCTCTGCGTTTTCCTCATCCAAAAGAGCCTTTTTCTCCAAAAGAATCTTTGTATTATCAGCAATCTTCTTTTCAGAAAGTTGGCTATCAAGTTCCTGATATTCAATCTCTTTGGAAAGAGAATCAAACTCTCTGTTATTCTTGACATTGTTGCGCTGCTGCTCATACTTCTTTATAGCTGCCTTTGAGCCAACGATATCCTGCTTCTTAGAGGCGATAAAAGCCTCAATCTCTTTAACCTCTTTTGCAAGAGCCGCAATCTTTGTCTTATGACCAAGAATCTCATCCTCAAGGTCTTGCACCTCCAAAGGAAGCTCACCTCTCAGCATGTAAATCTTGTCTATTCTGGAATCAGTCTTCTGAAGCTCATAAAGCAGCTTCAGTTTCTTTTCCATACTGTCGGGATCAATATTCTTTGAAATTTGCAAAGATACAAAGGTCTCTCCCTTAACAACTTTTGGGTTGACCGTCTTTATTGTCTGTTTTGTTGCCATATTCTATAAATCAGTGCCGCGTGAATTGCAGCTGTAATTAAATCTCTCTCTAATAATAATATATGGGGCTTTTATCCCTTTTACTCAGAGAGACCGCAAATTTAGAAAAATTTTTCTTAACAATGCTCTCTAACAAGGCAACCGCCCCCCATTCGCTCTCATAATGCCCAATATCCAGAATCATAAAGCCCTCCGGCTGGTAAAAATTGTGGTGGCTGACGTCCGCCGTAACCAGCGCCTGAGCCCCCGCAGCAATAGCATCACTCACAGAACCCTGCCCTGCGCCGCTGCTAACCGCCACTTTTGTGATTTTGCCGGCCACTCTCCTATCCAAAGCTGCTATTTTGCCGGCCGCCTCTACACTTTTGCAATCTGTCGCGATGCCATACCCTATTGGCTTTGAGCATCTTAAATACTTCACATTGAACTGCTTCTTCACAAATTTGATAAACTCCTCTCCTGTCATGCCCTCTTTGCCATTACCCCCTCTATTCCCATTTTTACCGCTATTACCGCTATTACCGCTATTTAAGCTCCCGACAGTTCCGAATCCGTCTGCGCTCAGCACTTTGCAATTCTGCAGATTTAATCTCTTGGCCATCAGGTCATTAAGACCACCGCGCGCTTTATCCAGCGGCGTATGGCTGGAATAAATTGTGATACCGTTCTTAATAGCAATTGCTATAGCGCGGCCTTGCAGACTTTCAAAAACGCAGCTTGTGCCGGAAGAAGTCCTATTTGCAGGACCATTATATCCGCAGGCATCACTATAGAGTATATTCTTGCACCCACCGAAAATCAGCGGATGATGAGTCAGAATCATATCACACTTCTTCTCAACAGCCTCCTCCACAACATCCAGCGTACAATCCAAAGCTATAAGCACCTTATGCACAACTGCTTGAGGGTCTCCAACAGAAAAACCGCTGTTATCCCACTCAACCTGAGTACTAAGCGGTGCAAACTTCTCCACCGCCCCGGCTATGTCAATGGCTCTAACCACCTTCACTGATCTCATTGCTTTCATGGCTCTCACTGTTCTAGCTGTTCTAGCTGTTCTAGGCATTATTTATCCTCCGGAAAATCTTCATCCGAAAATTCTTTGTTATCTGCATTATCACCATCTTCTTCAGCTGCACCTCTTTTTGCAATATCCTCATTAGCAATAGCCTCCCCAATATCTTCAATAGCGTCAGCTTTCTCAATATCCTTGTTCGCTACAGCTTTCTCAATATCCTTGTTCGCTACAGCTTTCTCAATATCCTCAACCGCTACAGCCTCCTCAATATCCTCATTCGCTACAGCTTTCTCAATATCCTCATTCGCTACAGCCTCCTCAATATCCTCATTCGCTACAGCTTTCTCAATATCCTCAACAGCGTCCTTTTCAATATCTCCGCCTGCAACACCCTTACCTTCAGCAATTTGTCTGGCAACACTTTGCAATTTCTCCTTAATGGAATTCAACCGAGTAATCACCTCCAGCCGCTTATCCTCCCCCGTAGCATTATCCTTCATTCGGCGCTCAGCACCCTCCAGCGTCATCCCCAAATCCTTGACAAAGTGGTGAATAAGCCTAAAATTCTCCACGTCCTTTGCCGTAAACAACCGATTGCCCTTCTTGTTGCGCGCAGGCTTAATAAACTGCGGGAACTTCTCCGCCCAAAACCTAACCAGCGAGGCATTCTCCTTCAAAATCTCAGAGACCTCACCTATAGTGTAATACACCTTTCCACTAGAAATTTTTTCTGCTGTTGTCATAACGCTAGCAAAGATAATGTTTTTTCCCGCCGTATTGAGAAAATAAGTTCTGTAGGCGGCACTGTGTATCAAAGGATTGCAGTTTGGACGAATCTACAGATTCGGCCAAATCATAACTCATTGATTCTCAATGCCGATACGCACACTTATAAAAAAAGAAAATATCTATCGCGATACAAAATAAAAAATTAACTTTGTACTACAAGACGGCTACATCACAGCCATCTTATCTCCGCCAAAAATATTAGCATGTGATAATTCACATGCTGTTAATGCTGCTGCACGTAAAAATTTGCCGCAGCTAATAATGCTGCTGCATGCAAAAATTTGCTGTAGCTAATAATGCTGCTGCACGTAAAAATTTGCCGCAGCTAATAATGCTGCTGCACGTAAAAATTTGCTGTAGCTAATAATGCTGCTACACGTAAAAATTTGCCGCAGCTAATAATGCCGCTGCACGTAAGTTGTATTTTAAAATGAATTTAAAATATTGGGAATAATGGAGTTAGAAGATTATTATGTTGGCGATGGGGTGCAAATCGTTTCACCTGCGCGAGAGGAAAAGAGATTTTTTAAAAATGTTTATCATGTCATGTTCAGGGGAGCTATGAGGTATAATATATTCTTTAGGAAAGAAGATTATTATAGGTTTTTATTTTATTTGAACAAATCATTAACACGGTATGAATCAAATATTTATGCATTTGTGCTTATGACAAATCACGTGCATATGCTCATAAAAAGTGATTTTATAAATGAGGTTACAATATCATTAATAAGGAGTTACTGCAGCTATGCATATTACAAACATGACATAGGTAAAAATTTTATTGAAACTCCGGCTAAGATTGTACATAAGCCTGAACTTGAATGGCAGTTGGATGCATTGCTGTATATTATTAATAATCCGGTAGTTGCTAATTTATGCAAAAAACCTGGCGGGTACCCTTACAGTTCCTATCTTCTTTACACAAAATGCAGAACCCCTTTAAGACAATTTATTGATATTGACTCATCTCTGCTTTTTAATAATTATCATACTCTCGACAGATTTAATAAGGTCCGGCTAGATAAGTTAAGATATCAGAAGGACAACAGTATTTTCAAAAATGCAAAGTATTTAAACGAATGGAGCACTGATGTTTAATAAGTTCTGTGGGTGCCATTGTGTACTAGAGAGTTACAGTTTGGCCGATTCTACAGATTCGGCCAAATCATAACTCATTGATTCTCAAAGCCTATACGCACACTTACATCACATCACCACGTTGCAGGAATAATTGCCAGCGGACGAGTGAGTGCGTTTCGTACGAGCAATGATTTTCACCAGAAAATCATTAGCGAGAAGTAAGCCAGAACGAGTCGCTGGCAATTATTCCTGCAACATTGCGAATTAGGAGCGAATGAAGAGCAAATGAGGAGCGCCGTATTAATCCAGTGACTGACCGGTGTTCTGGGCGGCGGAGATGACATCCATGTAAGTATGCAAGTCTAATGAACCAAAGAAGTAGTTGACGGGATTCATATAGCGGCCATTGAAGACTACCTCATAGTGCAAGTGCGGTGCCATTGACATGCCGGACATTCCAACGCGCCCTATTACCATGCCTTGCTTAACACTCTGTCCTGCACGCACATACACAATTCCAACATTTGCATAGCGGGTGTGATATCCGTTTTGATGGTTGATGCTGAAGGACTTGCCGCTGCTGCGGTCCTCCCCTTTTGGCATCTTTTCCACCACACCATCAGCCGGCGCAAGAATTTCAGTGCCGGACGCCGCGGGCAAATCAAGTCCATTGTGAGCAACTACACTTTTAAAGAATGGATTTATTTTTTTCCCGACAGATGCTCCAACTTGTTGAGGAGTAAAATTTCCTATCGGGACCAAAGAAGGGATATTCCTAACACTCTTGCCAAGGTAGTTAAATGCGCTTCTTATTGAGTCAATGGATGTTCTGACGCTGAGGGCTCCTGCCACAGCCGTATCCAGCCCGCTTTTCATCATCCTTATAATATGCTTATTATTAACGGTGTCCAGGTCATAATCGTATGACGCAGCACGCTGCGCAAGCGGAGAATAATCTGGAGGATCTGCATTAAAAATTGTATGATAAATGTCCCGGTCCCTCTCCTGCAAAGAGGCAACTGTTCCGTTGAGAACCACAAGCTGTTTCTGCATCTGCCTGTATTCCTGTTGCATAGCGCGGTTTTGCCGCATGATGCGTCTGTCCTTGCCGGTGTAAATTATGCTGGAAAATACAAAATAGTAAAGAATGGTAAGCAAGATGCTGGCCAGCAAGTACTTTACAACCAGCCATATGCGGCCGCGCGTGGTGAGTTTGTCTTCCACGAATTTGAGTTGTTCTCTGCTGAACCGATATTTATTTTTCTTTGCCATTCAAGTTGCTACTTTTCATTAAAAATAAATTTTTTTGAATATTCTGCCGCAGCCGGCTCAGCCGCAGCCGATCCCTTTGCGCAGCAAAATAGGGGAGGCGAGGATGGATAAGGCGAGGCAGAACTATTCAAAAAATTTATTCCCTTTTAATCATACGTGAATACTCCTCCGGAGAAATATCCTTCTTAAAATAATTCATCGGATTAACCTTGCTCCCGCGATACTCCACCTCATAATGCAGATGCGTTCCCGTACTGCGCCCCGTACTCCCCATCATTGCAATCTGCTGACCTCTTTGCACATACGCACCCGGTCTCACAATAGCCCTGGATAAATGCGCATACCTTGTCCTATATCCAAAACCGTGATCAACCACAACCTCATTACCATATCCGAAGAATGAATAATCCACTTCCGCAACTCTTCCGTTACCTGTTGCATAAATAGGCTCTCCCTGATGCCCGGCCAAATCAATACCGGCATGCATTCTTCCGCCACCCTCTATAGGATCTACCCTTACACCAAAACCGCTGGAAAATTTTATATGATTCAAGAACACCGGCGGAATTGTAGGAACACAGGAAGCCATCTCCCCCGCCCGTTTTGCCATTTTCTCAACCTTGTCATAACTAAGAGATTGTATATATGCTTTTTTATAGAGCATATCCATCTGCATATCTGATGCAACCATAAAATCTGAGTTGTCAAAGTTCTGCAGCCAAACATATTTTTCCGGAAATCCGTAGCCGGCATCTCGCACATCCGCAGGGATATCATCCATTCCAAAAATTGGTCTGTAGACATTGTTGTCCCCTCATCTGCAATTCTCTAAGAATACTCTTGTTTGCAGCCATCCTCCTGTTTAGAACTTCCAGCTTTGAATGCAGTCTTGCGGTAGTCTGACGCAGCTGGATTGTACGCGGAGTCTCCAGCTTTAACACTTTGATGTACAGCATGTACCAGCATCCGGCCGCTACAAGAGATAACAGGAAAACTATCATCCCCTTGCTTAGCCGCTTCATTAAAGGAACTTTATGAAGCTCATACGCAAGAGTCTCTGCGTTAAATTCATATCTCTTTTTAGATGCCATTAAGGTGACAAATTTAAATCAAATAGTTATTTTTGCAAATTGCGTGCGAGGATAGATAGAAGGGGCCCAGAGCCATTAAAAAATTTTTTACACCGTTTAATAACACAAGCTATATGATGACTTCAAAAGAAATACGAGCAGAATTTCTGCGCTTTTTTGAATCAAAGGGACATAAGATTGTCCCCTCTGCGCCGATGATAGTTAAGAATGACCCGACGTTGATGTTTACCAACGCAGGCATGAATCAGTTTAAGGACATCTTCCTTGGCAATGCGCCTGCCTTTGCAAAAAGGGCTGCTGATTCTCAGAAGTGCCTGAGGGTTAGCGGGAAGCACAATGACTTAGAGGAGGTTGGACATGATACCTATCACCACACAATGTTTGAAATGCTTGGCAACTGGAGCTTTGGAGACTATTTTAAAGCAGAAGCCATTGAGTGGGCGTGGGAGCTTTTGACAAAAGTCTTTAAGCTTAATCCCGACAGATTATATGCTACTGTTTTTGAAGGGAGCAAAGAGGATAAGGTAGATATGGACAGTGAGGCTAAAGAGGCCTGGCTCAAGTATTTGCCTGCAGAGAGAATTCTTCTTGGAAATAAGCATGACAACTTCTGGGAGATGGGAGACATGGGACCTTGCGGTACTTGCAGCGAGATTCACATAGACCTGAGAGATGATGCAGAGCGCGCAAAAGTTCCAGGTAAAGAGCTTGTAAATCAGTCTAATCCGCTTGTTATTGAAATTTGGAATTTGGTGTTCATGCAGTATAACAGAAAAGCTGACGGAACACTGGAGCCGCTTCCTCATAAAAATGTGGATACGGGAATGGGCTTTGAGAGATTGTGTATGGCAATGCAGGGGAAGAAGAGCAATTATGATACTGACGTTTTCACTCCTCTTCTGGATAAGATTGGAGAACTTGCAGGCAAAGATTATAAGACTGCAGATGAGAAAGTTAGAATTGCAATGAGAGTTATTGCAGACCACACAAGGGCAATTACTTTTTCAATTGCCGACGGCCAGCTTCCATCCAATGTAAAGGCAGGTTATGTTATCAGAAGAATTTTAAGACGCGCTGTACGTTATGCATATACATTCCTGGGAGTTAAAGAACCTTTGCTGTATCGCCTTGTGCCAACGTTAGTTGCGCAGATGGGTGATGCTTATCCCGAGATTAAAAAACAACAGCAGCTTATAGAGAAAGTTACAAAGGAAGAAGAAGATGCATTCTTAAAGACCTTGGACAGAGGCATTAAGATGATGGATGATTTGGTTGCAAAATGCAAAACAAAAGAGGGAAGTTCTGCTGAAATCAGCGGAACAGATGCATTTGTTTTGTATGATACGTTCGGGTTCCCGATAGACCTTACAGAGCTGATTGCCAAGGAGAACGGTTTGACTGTGGATTTAAAGGGATTTGAAGTTGAGCTTGGAAAACAGAAGGCCCGCAGCAGAAATGCCGAGAGCAAAAAAGAGGGAGACTGGATAGAAGTTCATCCCTATTCAGAACCGGTATTTACAGGTTATGACGTTACTGTGGAGCACGGTGTTAAAATATTGAAGTACAGAAGCGTAAAGACAAAAGGAAAGGAAGTTTATCACATTGTTCTGGATAAGACTCCGTTCTACGCAGAGAGCGGCGGACAGGTTGGTGATACAGGTTATATTGTTGCGGAAAATAACAGTGCAACGCAAAATGCAAACACAACACAAAATGCAAACGCAACGCAAAATAATATACCTGTCGGGAGCATAAAGATTCTTAACACAATAAAAGAAAACGGACTTTCAATTCATGTGGCCGATAAATTGCCAGATGATGTAAATACCTTATTTACAGCACAAATAGATGAGAACAAGAGACTGCGCACAACGGCCAACCACAGCGCTACCCACCTGCTGGATTTTGCGCTGAGAAAAGTTCTTGGCACTCATATTGAGCAGAAGGGTTCTTATGTGGATTCTCATGTTTTAAGATTTGACTTTTCACATTTTGAAAAAGTCAGTCCGGAAAAATTAAGAGAGACAGAAAAAATTGTGAACGCAATGATTCGTGCAGACTATGAGAAAGACGAGAGGCGCAACGTTCCAATTGAAGAGGCTCGCAAGAGTGGTGCAATTGCCTTATTTGGAGAGAAATACGGAAACAAAGTCCGCATAATAAAATTTGGAGATTCAGTTGAATTCTGCGGCGGCACGCACATTGCTTCTACAGGAAGAATTGGATATTTTAAGATTCTCTCTGAGAGTGCTATTGCAGCAGGTGTCAGAAGAATTGAAGCAACAACAGGAGAGGGTGCGGAAGAGGTTGAATATAGTTTGGAAGATTTGATGATTTCAATAAAGGATTTGTTTAACAACGCACCAAATGTTATTGAAAATATAAAGAAACTTCTTTCTGATAATGAGCAGTTTAAGAAGGAAGCCGAGCAGATGGTGAAGGAGAAATCCGCGGAGATGAAGAATAAGATTATGGCTAGCGCGCAGCATGTTGGAGGAATAGATTTGATGGTGCTGAAAGGGATGTATCCTGCTGAGATTGTAAAGAACATAGCATTCATGATTAAAGCGGAAGCAAAGCACTCTGTGTTTATAGGAGCAAGCAATTACGGCGACAAGCCTACTTTAACTTTGATGTACACGGATGATATTGTTAACCAGGGATTTAATGCAGGCAAGGATATCAGGGAAGCTGCCAAATTCATACAAGGCGGCGGCGGCGGACAGCCGTTCTTTGCAAGTGCGGGAGGTAAAAATGTTGACGGACTTGAGGCTGCAGTTGAGTGCCTGATTAAGATTATTAAAAAATAGCTGCGGCTGAACCGGCTACGATTAACTAAAAAAACTTTTAACTGCCAGGAATTTTATAATGAATTTTAAGAGGAAGAGAATAAACTGGAACATTCTGCATATCAAGACATTGGACTTGTATATGCTGAAGTCCTTTTTAGGCCCCTTCATCTTAACTTTTTTGATTGTCACCTTTATTTTGGTGATGCAGTTCCTATGGCTGTACATAGACGAGCTGGTCGGCAAAGGATTGAGTTTTGGTGTCATTGTTGAGTTCATGGGATGGGGTTGCTGTACGTTAATCCCTCTGGCTCTGCCACTTGCAACATTGCTTGCCTCTATCATGACAATGGGCAGCCTTGGAGAAAACAGCGAGTTGCTGGCAATGAAAGCGGCAGGAATTTCTTTGCAGAGAATTATGATGCCTCTTTCTTATGTGGCTGTGTTCATTGTAATTGGAGCATTTTTTGCCTCTAATAATTTGATACCGGTTGCTTATAACAAGATTTACACTTTGAGAGAGGACATCGGAAAAACAAAGGATGAAATTAAAATCCCGACAGGTGTATTCTACAGCGGCATAGATGGTTACTCCATAAGAGTTACAAACAGAGACAAGAATGATTTGATGCATGGCATCATGGTCTATAACCATACAAAGGATAACGGCAATGTAGATTTGACTGTCGCCGACTCCGGACGTTTCTCTCTTTCAGAAGATAAAAAGAGTCTTGTTATTGTTCTGCACCACGGTACAAACTATCAGGAAACAAACAAATTAAATTTTGCCGATACCTCACTTCAAGTTCAGAAGATACAGTTTAAATATCAGATGGTTACAATTCCTTTGCAGAATTATGCTTTCCAAAAATCTGATAAAGCAAAGTACGGAAGCGAGGTTATGTCAAAGAACCTTAAGCAGCTAAAATATGACAGGGACTCTCTGACAAAGGAGTACAACAAAAGCCTGGATATGCAGACAATGAGGGCTTTGACGGGAGATAATTTAAGTCATCAAGAACAGCTGGATTCCACTAGAAATAAGGGATTTAAGAAGTCTTTTGCGCTAAACAGCCTATTCAAGTGGAAAGATAAAAATCAAGAGAAAACCGCATACAGGGAGGCTATTTCAAATATTGATGTACAGAAACAAACTGCAGAATTTTATGCGGCAGAACTTTACAACTCAGCATATCCATTAAGGCGCACAAAAATAGAAAGTTACAGAAAGTTCACTCTTTCAATCGCGTGCCTTATTTTCTTCTTTATCGGAGCTCCAATCGGCGCAATTGTACGCAAGGGCGGATTGGGAACTCCTGCAATTATTTCAATTCTATTCTTTGTATTGTACTGGGTAGTAGACATTAGCGGCAAAAAGCTGGCAAATGACGGTGCGGTGGATCCATTCTCCGGCGCATTTATCTCAACCATTGTTCTTGCCCCTATTGGCGCATTTTTAACTTGGAAATCTACAAAGGACTCATCATTGTTTAACCCGGAGGTACTATTTAACAATATTGGCAATTTCTTCAAAGGATTGTTCAGCAAGGCCAAGAGAATTCAGTTTAGACTGGAGAAGGAGGAACAGCGCAAAGAGGCTGAGCGTGAGGACCGTGAGTGGCATGAGAGAGAAGCCAGGGAGAAGGCTGAAGCAGACAAAGGGGAAATCAAATGAAAATAGGAAAAATCATATACATGGGCACTCCGGAATTTGCGGTTGCCCCTCTTAAAGCGCTGCTGGACAATGGCTACAATGTTGCGGCTGTTGTTACAGTTCCCGACAGGCCAAAGGGCCGCGGGCTTCAGCTTGCTGAGAGCGATGTGAAAAAATTTGCTTGCTCAAAAAATATTCCCGTACTCCAGCCAGAAAAATTAAGGGATGAAAATTTCCTAAAAGAGCTTTCCTCTTTTAATGCAGATATCTTTATTGTTGTGGCTTTTAGAATGTTACCGCAGTGCGTCTGGCAGATGCCAAAGTTTGGAACATTCAACCTGCACGGTTCATTGCTGCCAAGATACAGAGGCGCCGCCCCCATCAACTGGGCAATAATGAACGGAGAAAAAGAGACGGGTGTAACTACATTTTTCATTGATGAGCAGATAGATACCGGGAAGATTTTAATGCAAGAACACTGCCCTGTTGAGCCGCGTGAAACAATGGGAACGCTGCATGACAAGCTGATGTCAATGGGCGCCAAGTTGGTTGTGGATACGGTTCGCGGTCTTGAAGCAGGGACATTAAAGGCTGTTGCACAGGATGATATTACTGCAACAGCAACAACAACAGCAACAGCAAATTCAAGCAAGCTTGAACCCTGCCCGGCTCCAAAAATCACAAAAGAGACTTGCCGCATAGATTGGAACAGAAGCGCGCAACAAATTGATGCTCAGGTACGCGGGCTTTCCCCTTATCCCGGCGCCACTACTGTACTTGAAGGTGAAGAAAAATCCATTGACGTAAAAATTTACTCAACGGATTTATGCAATGAAACCTTGCAAAAAAAATCTGTCGGGAGCCTGACAACTGACGGCAAAACATACATCCGCATTACTTGTGGAGATGGCAACCAACTGGAAGTAAAAGAATTGCAGATGGCAGGCAAAAAGCGGATGAAAACAGAAGACTTCCTGCGCGGCTTCCGCGGAATTGAAAACTACAAGAGCCAGTTAAACAAGTAACCGGACAGGATAATAAACAGAGTTATTGTCCCAAAGAAAATTCCAATCAGTTTCCACGTCATTACTTTTTTAAGCAACGTTGCCTCCGGCAATGATAATCCAACAACCGCCATCATAAAAGCTAACGCCGTTCCAATTGGGATTCCCTTTGCTACAAAGACCTCTATAACAGGCACAATACCAGCTGCATTGGCGTACATAGGCACTCCAAGAATGACAGACAACGGAACCGCATACCAATTGCTTTGAGACATGTGCTGCTGGAAAAATCCCTCAGGAACATAACCGTGAATTGCACCACCTATCGCGATACCAATAATAACATACAGCAGCACACCTTTTACAATCCCCCAGGAATCATGAATAATACCAGGGAGACGCTGCATAAAAGTAGCCTTATCTCTCTCCCACTGCTTAGTTTCTGCCGTTGAATCCTTCTGAATTTTTTTGACCCAATCACTCAGATAAGGTTCCAATTTCATTTTGCCAAGCACAAAGCCGCCAATAATTCCAAGCAAGATACCGCTGACAACATAGATAACGGTAATACGTAAACCAAAGGTACCCAAGAACATAGCAACGGCCACTTCATTAACCAGCGGAGACGTTATAAGAAATGAAAAGGTTACCCCCAGCGGTATTCCTCCTTTTACAAAACCGATAAAAAGCGGAATGGATGAACAGGAACAGAACGGAGTTATTGCTCCAAAGAATGAGGCAAAGAAATATTGCAGACCGTATAACTTATGTTTTGTCAGATAATTACGTAATCTCTCTATAGGGAAATAAGCATTAATTACTCCCATTACAGAACTGATTATAAACAGCAAGATTAAAATCTTGATTGTATCATAAATAAAAAAATCAACGGCCGACCCGAGTCTGGACTGTGCGTCCAGGCTCAAAATTCCATAAGCCAGCCAATCTGCAAATCTTTGCAACATATTAATATAAAACTATTTATAAACGTTTTTTTAAACGTTATTTATAAACTCTATTTATAAAACTACTTAGCTGGCATCAATGCTTTTTTAATTTCAGCCTCAGAGATAACCCCCTTAGCAACAACCTTTTCATCAACCACTAATGCCGGCAGAGCCATAACATGATATGACATAATCTTCTCCAAATCCTCCTCTTTAATCAGCTCAGCATTAATACCATTCTCTTTTACAACTTTCTCAACTGCAGCATATAATGCCTTGCATTTGCTGCATCCTGTTCCTAAAACTTTAATTACCATAATCTTATTTATTATTTGTTAAATATCATTTGTCAATGTTGTGTTGTTGCTGCTTGTTCGCAATTCGTAAAACAACGAACAACATAACTAAAAAAATTTAGCAGCACCCGCCCTTCTTCTTTTGGCAATTGCAAAAGAACTCTCCAAAAACTTGCTTTGCAAGCGCCCAATTATCTCTATTAATACAATACTTCACTTTTGGCCCCTCTATCTCTCCCTGGATTAAGCCTGCATTTTTCAACTCTTTGAGATGCTGAGAAACAGTTGCCTTTGCAATTGGAAGCTCATCATTAATGCCGCCAAAGAAACAAGTATCACGTTTAGCCAGGAAATCTAAAATTGCAATACGCGCAGGATGTCCCAATGCCTTTGCAAACTTTGCCAGCTTCTCTTGCTGCTCCGTATATTTCTTGTTCTTATTCATGAGCTTATTTAATTACTAAGTGGTTACAAGCTTTTAACAATGTTTGTCAGCAACTCTAACACATCTTATTGTTCGCAAATTTACGAACAATATTCAAATATCCAAATTTTGATAACAAATAAAAGTGGAATACCTTTGATTTATCTAAGATGAAACAGAAGAACATAATTATTGTTTGTGACGGAGACTTTCCCACTGCAAAACAGCCGCTTAAAGTTTTGCGGGATGCAGCCGGGGGCGCGCCAAGCAAAAGCAATTCTGCCGGCAAGCGCAATGGGATAATCATTGCCTGTGACGGGACCGTGGTTAATCTTGCCAAAAACAGATTTACACCAGATTATATTGTTGGAGATATGGACACTTTGTCCGCAGCCAACCAGAAAAAATACAAGAAACTCATTCACAAAAATTCCAGCCAGAAGAACAATGACCAGACTAAGGCGTTTGAGTTTGCGCTGCAACTAGTCAAAGAAGAGGCAGGGGCTGCAAAAATAGCAAATGATGCTATTGCAAAGTCAAAAGCTGAAAACGCTACTACCACAAAGTCGGCACGCGCAAATAGCTCATTACAAACACAATACAAGATTATAATTCTTGGGGCAACTGGCAAAAGGGAAGATCACACGCTTGGGAACATCTCATTGCTTGCAGATTACGCAGAGGTGCTTAAACAGAACTTCTCTGCCAAAGCAACTACAGGTAATAAAAAACTCAAAACAGATAAAGGTGATCCATACAATATAACTGTCGAGATAATAACAGATTACGGCACCTTCATCCCTTACCTGGACAGCTTTAAAATCACAGGGCGACCAAGAAGTTTGGCGTCACAAAAGAAAGGTGAGCAAATCTCATTTTTTGCATTTGATCCAACACTGCGCATTAAATCTAAGGGATTAGTATATCCGCTTGATAATGTGAAGTTTGATATGTGGTGGAAGGCCACGCTCAATGAGTTTGCGGAAAGTAATGCTTTATTAAAATTCAATCATCCCGCAAAGGTTCTTATTTTCAGAAAATTCTAACATCCGATATGAACATAAAACTAAAACGTATTTATGATGCTCCCGCAGAGGATGACGGTTACAGGGTCCTGGTAGATAAACTTTGGCCGCGCGGAGTTAAGAAAAGTCCTAACTTAATGAATTACTGGGCAAAAGAGATTACTCCCACGGATGAGATGAGGAAAACATTTCACGCAGACATGGAGAATAATTGGGATGCCTTCCGCAAAAGCTATAAAAAAATGCTGGAACATTCTGAAGCTCTCGACAGTTTAATTCAGGGCTGGCGCGCTGCAGGATACAATACGGTCACTTTGCTCTATGCCTCCAAAGCTCCTAAAAATCACGCACTTATTTTGAAAGACGTCATTGAGAAGAAGCTAGGTTGACACTGAAGGAGTTAACTCAGCACATACCCCTCATCGGTTTTTTTGATTACGCCCTTTTCTGCGAGCATAGATATAGCCCTTGATAGTGAGGGCCTTGCAACACCAAAGATAAAGGCCACGTCTTGAACGTTGGAGATTTTTCTCTGGAATTTAAGATATGTAATGATTCTTTCTGTCAAGTTTTGCAAAGCGAATTCATTAACTTTTCTGCTTAAAAACTCACTGCGATCTGAAATGATTCTCAAGAAGTTACGCAATACAGTTGAATCTGCCTCCATGATTTTAAGGAAGTCCTCTCTGGAAAGAGCGTAAAGCTTGCAGTCGTTTTCAGCCTGTAATGAGACGGGAAAATAATTCTCACTCCCAAAGATAAACGCAGGTGCCAGGATATCAGGAGATTTCAAGTGGTCAATTATAACCTCCTTCCCCTCTTCATTTGTCATTTTAGCAATAATATTTCCCTCTGTAAGCAAGTATAAAGAGGAGCAAGTATCATCCTGCATTGCTATAAAATCTCCGGTCTTATAATATTCCTCTTTAAGTGAACATTTTTTAAGAAATTCTACGGTCTCTTTCTTAGAGCATCCCTTAAATACCTCTGTACCAGTTATTTCATCAAAATCAATCATTGCAAAAAAATTTTTGCCTGCGTAACAAAGGTTACGCTTTTCTTATTCCCGACAGCATACTTTTGTACTACAAACAAATTTAAAGAATAACTTTTTAAAAAAATAAGATTATGGAAAATAGTATGTTTTGTTATCAGTGCCAGGAAACAGCAAAGGGTATTGGATGTACATTTGCCGGCGTATGCGGAAAACGCGCTTCTACCTCATCTGCAATTGATATTTTATTGTTTGCAGTAAGGGGTGTCTCGATTGTAGCAGATGCCTTAAGAACAGGGGGTTATAAGATAGACCAAAAGGTGAATCTGTTTGTAACGGATGCACTTTTCTCAACAATCACAAATGCAAACTTTGATGACGCAAGTTTACTATTGAGAGTAAAAAAGGGATTTGCTATTAGAAATGAATTGCTGGCCGCAGCTAAGCAAGAGAACATAGAAGTTCCTCAGGTTGATGAGATTACATGGAAGGGAGAGGAGAAAGATTATTTAGAGAAAGCTAAGACAGTAGGCGT
Source organism: Bacteroidales bacterium (assembly GCA_022647615.1). Lineage (NCBI taxonomy): Bacteria > Pseudomonadati > Bacteroidota > Bacteroidia > Bacteroidales > Bacteroidales bacterium. The sequence goes on along the minus strand of JALCKZ010000001.1, from coordinate 890,809 downwards.
ATTAAGAGAACAAAATGAAGATTTGCGTTCTCTTAAAGAGCTTGTATTGTATGGATTAAAAGGAATGGCCGCATATCATGAGCACGCTATTCGTCTCGGATTTAATGAAGACAGCATTCACGCTTTTACACAATCTGCTATTGCTCAGATGGCTACAAAGAGCATGACGGCAGATGAGCTTGTAAAGCTTGTAATGCAGACAGGAAAGTTTGGCGTTGATGCTATGGCCCTATTGGATAAGGCAAACACCACCCGTTACGGCAATCCGGAGATTACAAAAGTTAATCTTGGAGTTGGCACCAACCCGGGAATTTTAATTAGCGGACATGATTTGCGTGATATTGAGCAGCTGCTGGAACAGACTGAGGGAACGGGAGTTGACGTTTACACTCACGGAGAAATGCTACCGGCTCACTACTATCCTGCATTCAAAAAATACAAACATTTTATTGGCAACTACGGCAACGCATGGTGGAAGCAGAGAGAGGAGTTTGCACAGTTTAACGGTCCAATTGTATTTACAACAAACTGCATTGTTCCGCCAATGGAAAATGCTGTGTATAAGAGCAGAATGTTTACAAGCAATTCAACCGGGTTCCCTGGATGCAAGCATATAGAAACGGATGAGAACGGACACAAAGATTTCTCAGAAGTTATTGCACTTGCAAAAACCTGCAAAGCTCCCGTTGCACTGGAGTCCGGAGAAATAGTTGGAGGATTTGCTCATAATCAGGTACTTGCACTTGCAGATAAAGTTGTTGACGCAGTTAAGTCCGGAGCAATCCGCAAGTTCATTGTAATGGCGGGTTGTGACGGCAGGATGAAAAATCGTGAATACTACACGGAGTTTGCAAAAGCTCTTCCAAAAGATTGCGTGATTCTTACCGCCGGGTGCGCAAAGTATAAATATAATAAGCTGAATCTTGGAGATATCAACGGCATACCACGCGTATTGGATGCAGGCCAATGCAATGATAGTTACTCACTTGCAGTAATAGCTCTTAAGCTTAAAGAGGTATTTGGACTTGATGATGTTAATAAGCTCCCGATAGTTTATAACATTGCCTGGTATGAGCAGAAGGCGGTAATAGTGCTGCTGGCGCTTCTGTATCTTGGAGTTAAGAACATTCACCTTGGCCCGACATTGCCTGCATTTTTATCACCAAACGTTGCAAAAGTTCTTGTAGACAATTTTGGAATTGCAGGAATTGGAACCGTTGATGAAGATTTGAAAATATTTGGAATAACAAAATAACATGAGCAGTTTAGATATAAAATATAAGTATGCAGCTCTTACATCCTCTGTGCCTTTTGCAAAATGGCCGCTGGATTTGCTGATGGAGTATGTGCTCAAAGTTCACCACAAGGGAATACGCACAAATGGTCCAAAACTATTGCAAATTGCTGCAAAGGTAAAAGACAAGCACGGGAATGAACACCCGGAATTGGTTGAAGTCTACGAACTTGTAAATCAATCCTTGCAAGATTTGGAAACGCATCTTACAAAAGAGGACCAGGTTCTGTACCCATACCTTTTTGAACTTTATGAGGCATCTGAGAACAGCAAAAAGATAGAGCAGATTCATTGCGGAACCATAGAAAACCCAATAAGTGTCATGGTTTCAGATCACGACGGAGAAGAGGAGAGATATGCCCGCATCATAAAGCTGACAAACAATTTTGAAGTGCCAAAAGGTGCTTGCCCCGCTTATCGCCTGCTGATGACAGAGTTAGAAAAGTTTGCAAACGCTCTCTTTGAACATATACATCTTGAGAACAACATAATTTTCCCAAGATGTATAGAACTGGAGAAGCAAGTTGTACAGAGCTAGCAAATTGTACTGAACTGGAAAGTTGTACTCAGCTAGCAATAGCAACTTTCAAAATTTAACGTAGCCTTTGAGAGCATCCACATAGCTCTCAAAGGCTTTTTTACCTTTTTCAGTCATCTTGCAGGTGGTCCTGGTTTTTTTCCCGACAAATTCTTTCTTTATGCTAATATACTTTGCCTCAGAGAGTTTATCCAACTGCACGCTAAGATTGCCGGCAGTTGCGTCTGTTTTCTCTTTTAGATATACAAAGTCTGCTTCTTCCACATTCATGAGGATAGAAACTATCGCGAGCCTAAGCTGCGAGTGAAGAAGCGGATCTAATTCTTTCAACATCATTTCTTAATCTCTTTTTGCGCTGCTGCTATTTAATACCTGCACAATCCTTTAATTATTAGTGTTTTGCCTTGCCTTATGAACAAGAATGTGACCGGGAACAACCATCATCACAACAAAAGAGAGTCCAAACAGCAGAACATCATAGACCATCAGAGAATGGCTTAGCATTATTTCAAAAAGCATATAAAATGCTAATACAAAAGCAATTATTGGAGTATATGTTAAAGATTTTTCTTTAATTATTATACCGGTAATTGACACTCCTATACCCGCGAACAATAATGAAAGTGGCATCATAGTAGCCATCAGAAAATGCTGCCCATGATAAGCTGCACCTGGAACATTAAAGAAATCATCCGCGCCAAAAATACTGAACAATCCAAGAACAACCACGGACAGTAGAAACATGTAACTCATTATTATCCAGACCTTACCAACAACCTTATCCGTATAAGTCACAACTTTGCGCGGATGCTTTTTATACCATCTTTCCATATATCCCTGCAAACAAAACATTAGTATCCAGCACCAATTCCACATATTATTGTGAGTAATAATTAAGAGTGTAAATATCACAATAGATAATGCGGCGGTAAAATAGCCCCAGTAAAGAAAACTGTTACCATCCCCTACTTCTAAATTTTTTTTGCTTGTTAGAATCATTTTAGAAATAAGCTCCAAACTTTCCTTCTCATTTAGAGGTTTGTCATCCATAGAAGTTTTTGGACATTGATTGTCCATAATTGTTTTTTCTTCCATAATTTGTTAAAAATAAACTGGTTAAAAAGAAGCGGAGAGAAACGCCGGCCGTTATCATCTCCGTTTCATGCTGCAAATATAAAGCGGTTTATTTTATAAACCAAATAATTTTTTCATAAACTGCGGTTCAGTTCCTCTGAGGCAGCGTTAAAAGCTGCGTTGCCGATGCTGCGGGCAAGGATTTTCCCGTCGGGAGATATAAAGACAAAATATGGAAGCCCCTGCAAGAAATAGCTGTCAATCAGAGCTTTATTGTTTGCTTCCGCAACTTCTGCATCAACGGGCCAAGGGTGATTAAGCAGTTCAGTAATCATGCCTTTCACATTTATATTTCCCATGCTGTCATCAGGAGATGTGTTTTTCAAAGTGCGGCGCAACTGAGCATAAGAATCTGTGATACCTATAACAACCAGTTTATCTGAGTGCTTCTTATACAAGTCTATGACGCTGGAATCTATCTGGAATGTCCCTGGGCAAAGTCCGTAATGATAAATCAAAACATACTTACCTTTAAAGTTTGACAATCTGTAAGTTACTGGCTTACTTGAATTACCCGCAGCAACAGCCGTTGATTTGTCCGCAACCGTTATCTCAAAATCAGGTGCGGTTTTACCAACATTTACCGCCTCCATTTTTTGCAACAGAGATGCCACTTGTTTTCCATAATGGCTCTGTTTGCCTGCACGTGAAAGACTATCATACCTTCCGCGCAACTCCTCATACGGCTTGTAAGAATCTTTCAAAATTCCAAGCGCGCAAAATTCATTTCCGTGCGTTGCAACATACTTCTTCATCTGCGCTTCAATTCTCTCATTATCAGCTTTATGGTAATATCCGAATCCATTGAACTCCCCAATAAATTTCTGTGCATTCACAGTATCCTTTTCTGCAAACGCGTTAATAATTTTTTTAGCCAGCCCACCACGCAGAGAGGACAAAGAGTCCCTGGCAATTAATATTTTTGAGAGTTCAGCATCATAAGTTTTTCCTCCCGCCACACAGTAATAAATTGACTCCCTATCACCGCTCAAAGTATAGTTGCCGTCGCTGATTAAAATTTCTTTGCCCTTCCTATCTGATGCAGCAACTTTCTTATCTACAGGATAATACTCAATTAAATACAATTGGTCATGGGAGTGGCTGCCGCTGTAAAAAGCATAACCGTCCTTTTGCGCAACAACATCAAAAGAAAATTTGTTTCCCCAGCCGGGCAGAATAATCTCAGAAAAACGCAGTGTATCACCTTTTTGCATGCCCGCAATTTTTGCAGTCACAGTAAACTTCTTTGAGTTCCCGACAGTTTTTTGTTGTGCTTGCGCGGTGGCTGATAAAGTCTGCACGGCCGCAGATGTAGAATGCTTTGCCTGCGCAGCGGCTGAAAAAGCAAAAGAGAAGAACATAAAAAAACATAATGAGACTGAACCCAATCTCATTATGCTAAGTGACTTATAGTTAGACATAGTATGTTATATTTTTCTTTGTAACGCCGTGGATTGCTCCGGATTACTCCGCCAGGAACATCCCCACCATTGCAGCAGAAATAAGCGCCACAAATGTGGCTCCAAGCAGTGCGCGGAATCCGTACTCTCCAAGTATGGATTGTTTGTTTGGCGCCATTCCTCCAACTCCGCCTATTATAATTCCGATAGATGCAAAGTTTGCAAATCCGCAAAGCACGTAAGTTGCCATGATGATAGATTTAGCAGATGTAAATACGCTTGTTTGCAACATAGTTGTCAAACTCTGATATCCAATAAATTCTGTAAGAATTAATTTTTCACCAAGCAATCTTCCTACAAGACCAAGATCTGCAGTAGGAACTCCAGTCAACCAAATGACAGGAGTAAACAGGTAAGAAAGAATGCATTGCAGCGTCAGGTCAGTATATCTTCCGTGTGAAAATACAGTAAGCCAGCGGTCAAATGCAGGGAAGCTTATGATGTTCAAGATATAATTGACACCCGCTATCAATGCATAAAATACAAGAAGCATTGCCGCAACGTTTGCTGCAAGTTTAAGTCCCTGAGTTGTTCCGCGGGAAATTGCATCCAGCACATTATCTCCAAGTTTCTCCTTGGTAACTTCAACGGAGTTGTCAATTGGCTCAGTCTCAGGCTTTAATATTTTTGCCATTGCAATAGCGCCGGGAGCGGCCATTACAGATGCGCTCAGCAAGTGCTTTGCAAATTCAACTGTCATAACAGGGTCGCCGCATCCAAGCATTGCAATATAAGCAGCAAGAACGCCGCCTGCCATTGTCGCCATTCCGGAAACCATAACAAGCATAAGTTCAGAACGGCTCATCCTTGGTATGTACTCTTTTACCATCAAAGGCGCCTCTGTCTGACCTAAGAAAATATTGCCTGCGCAAGACAATGACTCTGCGCCGGAAATACTCATAAGTTTTGTCAGGCACCAGCCCATGAACCATACAACCTTCTGAAGAATACCAAGATAGAAGAACAAGCTAGTCAGAGCGGAGAAGAATATGATTGTCGGCAATATTTGGAAAACAAATATGTATCCAATTTTTGTCTGATCCAGCAACGGTCCAAACAGGAAGTTGGAACCCGCTTTTGTCCAGTCCAAAACCGCCACAAAGCATTTGCCCATGTACTCAAAAAATACCTGAACAGCAGGGAACATCAGCACGGAGAACGCAACTATAAACTGCAGCAGCAGAGCCATTCCCACCGTTTTCCAATTTATTTTTTTACGGTCAGTTGAACAAATCCATGCTATGAAAATTATCAAAGCTATTCCAAGGATACCCTTGCCAATTGATTTCCAGCTAAATACAAGCTGTTTCTTCTGAAGTATTTGTGCAAACTGAGCCTTTCTTTTTGCAAGCGAAATCTTTATAGAATCTTGCTGCGCCTGGGCCGCCAGTTTTGTACTGTCCGCATTTGCCTTAAACTTAGCCAGTTCCAAAGAATCTGACTGAGCTTTTGTCATCTCTGCAGAACCCGCGTTAGCGGCAGCCTCAGCCTTGCTGGCCTCAACCGTTTTCTCAACATCTTGTGCAGCCGGATTTGACGAACGCTTCTGGGCTACTTGATTTTTCTGTGCAGCTTGTTGTGATTCAGTTACATTCTCCTTAACGGAAACAACACTGTTTAAAGGTTTGCCGCTAATAAAACCGCAAAGCAAACCGACTGAAATAATGACAAGTGCAACTTTTAAAAACTTCTTGCTGAATAGTCCAATCTTCTCTGATTGTCCTTTCTTACTGTTCTTCATATATTTAATTCATTAATAATCAACAATAACCAACCGGGTGAAAATTACTTTTTCTTCTGTTTTCCGGAAGCCTTTTTCTTTTCCGGGGCTGCAGGTTTCTCAGGTGCCGCCGGTTTTTTCTCGGCTGCAAAGGTTAACTTATGCAGCTCAGCCTTAAGCTGTTCCGCCCGTTCATAATCTTCATTGGCAATTGCAGCGTTAAGCGCATCTGTAAGTTTTGTTTTGTAATTTTTCTCCCGATAGACTTTCTTCCCCTCTGTATTTACCTTTGTAGCAAACTTTTCCAGCACATCCGCATAAACATAAATTGGAGCGTTGAAAAATTTTGCCATGACAATTCCGTCAGCAAATCCGCAAACAAGTCGCAGTTCTTTTTTGCCGTCAAACAGCAGCAACTCCGTCATGAAGTGCCTGTTTGAACCCATCCCTTTTATAACGGTAATTTCCAGCAGCTCAATTCCAAAGTGCTGCAGCGTTGTGCAATAGAGCATCTGCATAGTTGGAAGTTCTTCCGCAGGATTCAATTCTTTGTTCTTGAAATTTGTAAGAATGATATTGACATCTGGCCTTGACAGCTTGATAGGCAAACACTTGTCTCCTCCCTTTTTGTACAGGAAGAAAACAAAATTACCCCCTTGAAAGTCAGAGACGCTCAGCGCCCCCATGTCCAATCTTACCCTTTCCATATAAAGCAAGGCAAAGATACTATTTTTTACTACTTTTGCCTTAATGTTTTTTGAGGTAAAAAATAAGGATGCGCAAAGCGGCGCAAGGGCTGGGGTCCTGCATACGGAACATGGTGATATTCAAACACCTATCTTTATGCCGGTAGGAACCGTAGGCTCAGTAAAAGGGGTATACCATCGGGACCTAAAAGATGATATCAAAGCTCAAATTATTCTTGGCAATACTTACCACCTGCTGCTGCGGCCGGGCATTGATTTGATTAACAAGGCGGGAGGATTGCATAAGTTTGTAGCATGGGACCGTCCAATTCTTACGGACAGCGGAGGATTCCAGGTCTTTTCACTTGCAGAGAATAGAAAAATCACAGAGAAAGGTTGTACTTTCCGCTCACATATAGACGGTTCTCCAAGAGAGTTCACGCCGGAGAATAATGTTGATACTCAGCGCAAAATAGGCGCAGATATTATAATGGCTCTGGATGAGTGCACGCCCGGAACTGCAGATTACAAATACTCTTTGCAGTCTTTGCAGAGAACAGGCCGCTGGCTGGAAAGGTGCGTAAAGCGCTTTAAAGAGACGGAGCCGCTTTACGGGTACAAGCAGTTTTTCTTCCCGATAGTTCAAGGTTGCATATATCCTGATTTGCGCAGAATGGCTGCAGAACAAGCAGTTAAAGCAGATATGGATGGCTGTGCAATTGGAGGTCTTTCTGTTGGGGAGCCAACAGAGAAAATGTACGAAATGCTGGAAGTGCTTAACCCTGTGCTTCCTGCGGATAAGCCGCGCTACCTCATGGGGGTCGGCACCCCTGCAAATCTGCTGGAAGGCATTGAGAGAGGGGTAGATATGTTTGACTGCGTAATGCCTACAAGGAACGGACGCAACGGGATGTTGTTCACATCAGAAGGGATGATTAACATGAGAAACAAGTGCTGGGCGGAGGATTTTTCTCCAATAGATTCTAACGGCACCTCATTTGTAGACCACACATACTCAAAGGCTTACTTAAGACACTTGTTTGTTGCGGGAGAGATGCTTGCGGCTCAGATTGCAAGCTATCACAATTTGGCCTTTTATTTGAAATTGGTTGGAGACGCTCGCGCTCACATAATTGCCGGGGATTTTAAGAAGTGGAAAGATGAAACTGTTAAAAAAGTTACACAAAGAATTAATGATAAGTAACTTTGCGGCGCCGCAAGGCAATATGCGGCAATAAAAAAGTAAACAACTGTCGGGATACAAAAAGTGGCATTAACAAGAAAAGACATAGAGAAGCAGCTTAAGGATTTTAACTGGCACATCACCACGCTGGACAAGTACATAATACGCAAGTTTATAGGTACTTTCTTTGTTGCGCTGCTGCTAATCATCGGCATTGTAATCATATTTGATATCAGTGAAAAAATTGATGACTTTGTGGACAAGAATGCCCCGCTTAAAGAGATTATCTTTAACTACTATGCAAACTTTATCCCCTATTTCATAAACGTATTCAGCCCTCTGTTTGTGTTCATTACGGTAATTTTCTTCACCTCCAAGATGGCTGCAAATTCTGAAATTGTTGCAATACTTGCGGGAGGAATCAGCTTTAAGAGATTGATGTATCCTTACTTTTTGTCATCTGCTTTTATTGCCATATTCAGCTTGATATTAAATCTTTACGTCATACCGCCATGCAACAAGGGGAGGCTCGCCTTTGAGGCAAAGTATATCAAAAAACCATTTGAGAACACCAACAGGAACATGCACTATCAAATCAGTCCGGGAACTTTTATGTATGTGCAAAGTTTCTCCACTTTCAATAATACCGCTTATCAGTTTACGCTGGAAACCATTAAAGGTCACGATATTATCTCAAAGCTGAGCGCAGGTGAAGCCCAATGGGATTCTACAAAACAATGCTGGCAGCTGCGCGATTATTTCTGGCGCAAATATGTTGGAAATGCAGAGCAGGTTAAGACGGGCAAGCAGCTGGATACGGCGTTATCTATTACCGTAGATGATTTTTACAGAAAGAAAAATACCGTCCAGGCCGTTGCATCCGGACAGCTTGGAAAGCTTATAAAAGCGCAAAAAATGCGAGGTGACCAGATGGTGGAGTATGCTCTTATAGAGAGAAATACACGATGGGCTCTTCCGTTTTCCGCATTTATTCTTACGCTCATAGGCGTCTCACTTTCTTCTAAAAAGAGGCGAGGCGGAATTGGTATGAATATAGGAATTGGAATTGCATTAAGCTTCTCTTACATCCTGTTCCTGCGCTTTAGCCAGATGTTTGTCTTTACGGGAGCGCTGCCTCCGTTTGTGGCCTTGTGGCTGCCAAACGTAATTTTTGCGGTGATTGCGGTCTTCTTATACCGCATCGCACCTAAATAAGCCTCTCTTAATTGTCACCCAATTAAAATCAGCCAATTAAATTTTAGCTCACGGCCTGGGCTTCAAATCTGTGATTATAACTTTATAATATCGTTTGTAAGCGCGTATTTGACAAGTTCTATGGAACTATTTATTCCCAGCTTGTGAAAGATGTTCCTCTTGTGATTATCCACCGTTCTGGGGCTGATTGAGAGTTTATCGGCAATCTCTTTACTTAAATATCCGTTGCAGCACAATCTCATCACATCCATCTCCCTATCTGAAAACATTTCAGATGCCTCTTTGCATTTGTGCCCTTTTGCAATGTGCACATTTTCCAAAATTCTTGCAGTATCCATTCCAAAATACTGGTTGCCGCTCCCAACGCACTCAACAGCTGCGGTAATTTCCCTGCCGGAAGAGGTCTTATTTACAAAGCCATCAATTCCTATTTGCAGAAGTCTGTAAATAACAGATTCATTGCTCTCTGCGCTAAACACAAGAATTTTTACAGCTGGGTATTCCCTCTTGATTATTTTTGCCGCCTCTTCTCCGGACATCCCGGGCAAAAGCAAATCCAGCAGGATGACATCCGGCAATTCATGTAATCCCGACAGTCCTCCGTTTTTTAACATTTCCAACAACTCCTCTGCAGTTGAGGCGCTTCCAATAACTTTGATATCTCTGCTGTTTTTTTCCAGTGCGGCGGAAATACCTGAAAGTATCAGGGGATGATCATCTACCGTAATAACTTTAACAATCTCATTCATAACCACATGTATAAGATACTATTCTATATTCCTGTTAATTGTAAAAGTAAAAATTGTACCCCCTCCCTCTCTCTTTTCTGCAAAGATTGTCCCTCCGCAAATTCCTATCATGTCCTTGCAAACCTCCAAACCAAGTCCGCTTCCAATCTCCCCTTCAGTTCCGGGAGAAGATTGTCTTTTGCTGTAATCAAAAATATTTTCAAGTTTTTCCGCACTTATTCCAACTCCATTATCAACAACTGAAATTGCTATTTTGTCTCCGATAATTTTTTCCTGCACTGTTATCTCACCGCCTCTGTAAGAATACTTTATTGCATTAGAAATCAGATTCCTAATGACCGTCTCTACAATGTTTCTATCGGTGACAATTATAGTATCATTAGATATTAGCATTTTAAAATTGATACCCTTAAGCTCAAGAGGAATTGCCAGCAAACCTTTAACTCCGCCCACAACAGAAATGAGTTTAAATCTTGTCGGATGATAAGATAATCTTCCCATTTGAATTTGAGTCCAGTTAAACAAATTCTGCAACAATGTAAGTTCAGAATCTCCGGAGAGCAAAAGAAGTTCACATTGCTCTTTTAAAAGTTTTCTGTCAATTGTTTCAGACAAATCCATAATTTGCTGAATCGTAAGCTGTTGTGCAGCTACAGGATTTTTAAGGTCATGTGAAATTATTGCAAAAAATCTGTTTTTGACATTATTCACCTTCTCCAGGTCTTCCGCTCTTTTCTTCTGAATCTTGAACAAACGTCTGCTCAGAATCAGCAACGTAAGCAACAACGCAGCAATCACAGAGCCAAGAACAGTAGTAATCATTCTTGCTCTGCGCTCAACTTTATTTCTCAAGCTAAGCTTGCTTACATCCTTATCTCTCAGCTCTTTCTCATACTTAACACGGCTCTCCAAAAAAGCCGATGCATCTTTATTTCCAATTACGCTGTCTCTATAAATATCGCTCTCCTCCTTACAGGCAAGAGCAGCTTTATAGTCTCCCGTTTTCTTGTAATATTCTCCAAAGCTCTTTTTAATTTCTATTAAATATTCCGGAGCATGTATCTCACGTGCAACATCCTGAGCTTCAGAGAGAACTCTATACGCATCCGGCAACTTCCCAAGTTTTATATCAATATCCCCAAGCGCAATTGCAGAAGGAATCCAATGCCATCTGTCGGGAATAGAATAAGAAAGCTTGTATGCATTTGCATACTCTTCCTGAGCCTTAGCTAATTTTCCCTGCTTTTCATACAAGGAACCTATGGCGCAGTAATTCAAAGACATACCCACTTGAGATTTTGCCGCAATATTCTTCTCCATGGAATGATTGTAATAAACTTCAGCAGAATCAAACTGCCCGCGATGCTCAAAAATAGAACCTATGTTTGCGTAATTGATTGCCATCCCAAGCGGACTTTTCAAAGAGTCTTCCATTGCAAGCGCCTCCCGGAAAAACTCCTCGGCATCATCATAATAACGCATTGTCAATGAGATGTTCCCAAGTCCGTTTAAGGCAACGGTTTTATTTTTAAATGCATGAAACTCTCCCCTTTTCATACCGGAATATTCATTTGCATACTGCAACGCCATGTTATGATTTGCAGTTGCATCTGCATAAGAACTTATCCTTCTGAAATCTGTTCCCAGATTGTTGTATGCCTGAGTAATTTCAATTGTATCTCTTATTGCCAAGGCCGCTTCAAGTCCCTGTTTATGAAGCGCTAAGGCTTCATTATACTTTGAGGCATCCCTCATATATTTCCCCAATATGCGGCAGGTAACTTCTATGCTAACCGGGTCATTATTTTCAACGGCGCTTTTCAAATATTTTCTAACCTCGGCAGAATCAAAAATAGCCTCGCTCTCAGACAAGCTTTTCTTAGATGCATTATTGTATCTAACATTCTGTCCGGCAAGAGCAAGCACTTTTTCCTCTATAACCTGCTTATCATCAGATGAAATATCGTAATCGGTTCCGCCCCTTTTGCATGACGGCAGAAGAAAAGAAATGGCGGCGGCACATAAGAGTGAAGCTACAATTAAAGCCCTATTTACACTACCGGTCTGCATTTGCGCAAATTTAGGAAATATTTGTTAATCAGATATTTTAAAGGGACGATGATTTTCAGATTTTGTCTTTTTAAGTTCCTCTTCCATTCTCTTATAGCTATCAGGAGAAATAAAAGACTCTTTAAATCTTTCAAAAATATACTTTACCGCAGCAGCAGAGGGATGAATCATATCTTCCGCATACCACCTGTAATCCCTAAGCTCATCCATCATAATCTCATAAGCCGGAAAATATTCTGCATTCTTTTTTTCCTCCCGACAGTTTTGCTGTTCTTGTATTAGGTTATCTACAGCCATCAGCAAAGAGGATTTGCTAACTTGGTTACCGTGAGCGCCATCCGCCATGTGTCTGATTGGACTTACCGTAAAAATAAAACGCTTATCAGGAAATGTGCTTACAATTGTATGAAGCAAACTTTCGGTGCGGGAAACAGGAAGAAATTCTCTGGAAAAATATTTTGCAGGCAGCTTGTGACAATTTGCTACTATCATCCCTGTCCCGCCTGCAGCAGGATTTTCCACACCCGCAACTATTTGCTTATCTGCCGTTCCAACATATTTGAAAACCCATGAAGTACCAAGTGTTACTATTACTTTTGTTGATGCTTTAAAAAACTCCGCGTCATTTTTTAGTTTCTCATTTGCTTTATCCAGAAAAGTTTTTGCATCACGCTGCCCGCAGGAAGAATGATGGAAAAAGGTGACATACAGACCATCAGGACGGCTGACAATATCTTTCTCCGTAAAGAAAGGAGAAATACCCAGCGGCATTTTGCAAAGCCCGGCTGCCGCACCAAGTCTAAACAAAGAGATAAAAATAGAGGCGGGATTATATAATGTGCCAAAAGGATTTGTCATCACATCAAACTTGTAATCCTTTAATACTCCGCCAATTTCATCAGAAAAGCAAGAACCGGCAAGAAGTATTTTGTCAGAATAACTAATTTGACTCTTTGGTTTTTCTATCTCTACTATCGTTTGTATTTTCATATTCTGTTAAAATTTCAATTTCTTCCCAAAATGTTTTCCCGGATTTTTTTAAGCCCTGCACGCATAAGCGGCGTCTCTCCAAATAGCCTCTTAAATCCCTGTTCATCAAGGTTTTTCCACCATTCACAAGTTGCCTTGGCAAGCAGTTTTTCATTTGTGCGGAACTCCGGCCAGCCATCTTTATTTTTGCTATTCCAGGGACATGCATTCATGCAATCATCACATCCAAAAATCCATTTTGTTTTTTTATCTCTCTCTGCCTTACTCTTTTGTTTGCAAGGAACATTCTCAGTTTTCGCCTGCAAGCGCTCTTCTATTGTCTTATATGATAAGCATTTGCGAGCATCAAAAAAATGGCCTCCGCTTAATGCGCCAGTACTGCAGGCATCAATGCACTTTGTACAAGTTCCGCATTTGCTCCCTTTATTTTTGCTCGGCGATGATTTTTCTCCCTCCTCTCCGCTATTGCAACCATCCGCGCTACAATAGCAATCACTAGTACTGCTGTCACAACTGTCTGTGTAGTATGGCAATACAACTGTCGTGATAATAATTCCAATAAAATTTTTTATGCCGTGCTCCGGACTAATCAAAAAATTATTTTTTCCTATAAATCCAAGTCCCGCTTTTACAGCCCATGCCCGTTCCAGCACCGGCGCGGAATCTGTGAAGGCGCGGCCAACATTTTTTATATTTGATTTACAGCAATCTATTTCCGTTGTTGTGCTAAACGCACCGGAAACCGCTGGAATTGCTGCTTCACTTAGCACATTGGGAACCCCGGTGGTTTCTTGTGAAATCAGCTGTAAAATTTTATACAGCTTGTCCTTTATAACAATGTGATAATCAATACCACGCGCAAATTCGGAAATCAGGGGCGCAGAACTTTGTTCGTTAGAATTTTCCACCTTATTGGGTTTTGATACGCGCCCAAAAGGAGCGAGAAAAACAAGCACGCTTTTGGCTCCGGGAACTAACAATGCAGGATTAAAACGTTTTTCCATGTTGCGCTTTAAATAATCCATGCCGGCAAAACGTCCGCTCTCTTCAGCAGACTTGTAATGCTCCTCCTCAGATACCAGCTCCTCAGCCTTGGCACAGCCGCACGCAACAAAACCCAGCTCTGCACTTAATGCTTTAATCTTCTCAAATAAATCCTTATTTGTATCCCTTTTTGCCATTTGCTGATTTAAGACACACTTGCAATTCAAACAAAATGTACTAGTTGCAAATTTAACAAAAGATAAACTGTCGGGAGTTAAACATAATAGTTTAAAAATCTAATAGATTTTATTAAATTCGCGCATTATTGTTATGAAAATTTAAAATTGATTTAAATATGAAAAGAATATTAGTAGTTGGAGCCGGCGGACAGATAGGTACGGAATTGGTTGTACATCTGCAGAAAAATTACGGAGAGGACAACGTTGTTGCCGCTGAAGTAAGACCGGATGTGGTTAAGAAAATTTCTGAGCACGCCCAAGCTGTAGAACTGGATGCTCTTGATTTCCAAAAATATGGAGAGACCATAAAGAAATATAAAATTGACGCCATCTATAATTTGGTTGCACTGCTTTCCGCAAAGGGAGAGCTGAATCCGGATTTAGCTTGGAAGATTAATATTGGGGCGCTTCTTAATTCATTAAATCTTGCAAGAGAGCTGCACTGCTCTGTTTTCACCCCTTCTTCTATTGGCGCATTTGGTTACAATACACCTCATTACAAGACTCCTCAGGATACAATCATGAGACCTGATACTATTTACGGAGTTTGCAAAGTCACAGGCGAATTGCTTGGAGATTATTACTTTAAGAGATTTGGAGTAGATGCCCGCAGCGTACGTTTCCCGGGACTTATTTCCAACGGCGCTCTACCAGGCGGTGGAACAACAGATTACGCAGTTGAGGTATTCTATGAAATTTGGAAGCATGGAAAATATACATGCGCCGTTCCTCAGGATGCGTATATGGACATGATGTATATGCCTGATGCATTGGCTGCTACAACACAGCTAATGGAGGCTGATCCTTCTCGTTTGAAACACCGCAATAGCTTCAACATTGCCTCCATGAGTTTTACTCCGGAGCAATTGTTTAATGAGCTTAAAAAGAGAATTCCTTCATTTACATGGGATTACAAAGTAGATCCTATTAAAGCTGACATTGCAAACAGCTGGCCTGATATCATGGATGATTCTTGTGCCCGCGCCGAGTGGGATTGGGCTCCAAAATGGGGTCTGCAGGAGATGATGACAGATATGCTTGCTGCCTGCAAAGAGAAAGTTGATAAAGGTTTATATTAGAAAAAGGTCTGCAGGAGATATTGAAACACAGACAATTAAAAAAGATGTCCTCCGTAATGGAGGACATCTTTTTTAATTAATTGATTATCAATATTCCCCGTTGGTCTTTCTCCGCAGGGAAATATCCAATTATTTCTTCTCTTCAGCCTTTGGAGCAGCAGCTTTTGGAGCTTCTGCCTTAGGAGCCTCAGCTTTTGGAGCTGCAGGTTCTGCAGTTTTCTTTGCGCGGCTACGACGTGTAGTCTTCTTCTCTCCGCTCTCTTTCTTTGCACTCTCAAGAGCAGCCTCATTGAAGTCAACCAATTCTATAATAGCCATCTCAGCAGCATCTCCTGCTCTGTATGAAGTCTTCAGAATACGGGTGTATCCGCCCGGACGCTCTGCAATTTTAGGAGCAATAACTCTAAACAACTCTGTTACAGCCTCCTTCTGCTTTAAATAGCTGAAGGTGACACGGCGTGAATTTGTATCGTCTGTTTTGCTCTTGGTAATCAGAGGTTCTACATAGACTCTCAATGCTTTAGCCTTTGCAAGAGTAGTTTCTATTCTCTTGTGAAGAAGCAATGAAGAAGCCATATTAGCAAGCATCGCCTTACGGTGTCCGCTCTGACGGCCAAGATGATTTACTTTCTTATTGTGTCTCATGTCTTCTACTTTTTATCAATGTTATATTTGGAAATATCCATTCCAAATGACAATCTGTGCTTGTCAATCAGAGACTCTATTTCCGTTAATGACTTCTTTCCAAAATTACGGAACTTCACAAGTTCATTCTTCTGGTGTGAAACAAGGTCTGCAAACGTCTCAATATCAGCTGCCTTTAAGCAGTTAAGCGCTCTTACGGACAAATCCATATCGCTTAACTTCTTCATAAGAAGCTGACGCATTCTCAACGTCTCCTCATCCAATTCTGAATTCTCTTTCTCCGCGCTCTGCTCAAATGACATCTTCTCATCTGAGAATAGCATGAAGTGATAGATAAGAATCTTTGCAGCTTCCTTCAAAGCCTCCTTTGGCTGAATAGAGCCATCTGTCGTGATTTCTATATTAAGACTCTCATAATCTGTCTTTTGTGCTATACGGCATGGTGCTACCGTGTATTTGACATTTACGATTGGAGTATATATGGAATCAATTGGGATTGTCCCTGCCGGAGCATTTTCATCCTTATTTTCCTCTGCCGGAACCCAGCCTCTGCCTTTGCCAATAGTCAAAGTCATCTTAATCTTTACGGATTCCTCCATAAAGCAGATGTGCTGCTGTGGATTAAGAACCTTGAATGATGTAAGGCTCTTGGAGATGTCCTCTGCGGTCATCTCTTTCTTTCCGCTGACTGTGATAGAAACGGTCTCTCCATCCTCGCTCTCTACCATTCTCTTAAATCTTACTTTCTTAAGATTAAGAATAATGTCTATAACCCCCTCAATCACACCGTGGATAGTGGCAAACTCATGATCAACTCCCTCTATTTTAACGGAGGTGATTGCAAAGCCTTCCAGTGAAGATAACAACACACGTCTAAGCGCATTGCCAATGGTAATTCCATACCTAGGCTCCAAAGGCCTAAATTCGAATTTTCCAAAGGTATCCGTGGACTCCAGCATTATTACCTTGTCCGGTTTTTGAAATGCTAATATTGCCATATTTTTAAATTTAATTTTTCAGTTAAAACTCGTTACTACTTAGAGTACAACTCGACGATGAGCTGTTCATTAATGGTCTCCGGAATTTCCGTTCTCTCAGGCAAATTTAAGAATTTACCGCTTAAAGTGTCTGAATTCCATTCTAGCCAAGAATATTTTGCAGGATTGGCGGCAATAGCGCTCTGAATAACTTCCATGCTCTTGGATCTCTCTCTTACACCTACAACATCACCAGGTTTAACGTGTGTAGAAGGAATGCTTGCTACAGTTCCGTTAAGAACAATGTGACGGTGGCTAACAAGCTGTCTTGCAGCTGCGCGCGTAGGAGCAATGCCAAGTCTGTAAACAACGTTATCCAATCTTGACTCCAGAAGCATCAGCAAATTGATACCGGTGATTCCCTTCATCTTGGAAGCTGCTGTAAACAGATTGCGGAATTGTCTCTCCAATACTCCGTATGTATATTTAACTTTTTCTTTCTCTTTTAACTGAGTGCCGTACTCAGAGACTTTCTTTCTCTTCTTAGCCATGCCGTGCTGTCCCGGAGGGCAGTTCTTCTTCTCAAAGCTCTTATCAGCACCGTAAATTGGCTCGCCAAATTTGCGGGCAATTTTTGTTTTTGGTCCAGTATATCTTGCCATAATCTTTTACGTTTTATCAGTTAAACTCTGCGGCGGCCCTTTGGTCTGCAGCCGTTGTGAGGAAGTGGCGTAACGTCTATAATTTCAGCTACTTCTATTCCCGCATTGTGAATTGTTCTAATTGCAGATTCTCTTCCTGCGCCGGGGCCTTTTACATAAGCCTTAACCTTGCGCAATCCTGCGTCAAACGCAGCTTTGGCACAATCCTCTGCTGCAACCTGAGCAGCATAAGGAGTATTTTTCTTAGATCCTCTGAAACCCATCTTGCCGGCAGAAGACCAGCTTATAACCTGACCCTTAAGATTGGTCAAGGTTACAATCACATTGTTGAATGTAGAAGTGATATGAGCCTGGCCCAGAGCTTCTACTTTAACAACTCTCTTTTTATTTGTAACAACTTTCTTTGCCATAATCTAACTGCCTTTATTTAGTTGCTTTCTTCTTATTAGCTACTGTCTTCTTCTTACCCTTTCTGGTACGAGCATTGTTTTTTGTGCTTTGCCCTCTGACAGGCAGTCCTAGTCTATGGCGAATGCCTCTGTAGCATCCGATGTCCATAAGACGTTTAATGTTTAATTGAGTTGCGGTTCTAAGCTCGCCCTCAATCTTATAGTCTGCTGCAATAGTTTGTCTGATTGCAGCAATTTGGTCATCTGTCCAATCTTGCACCTTGGTATTCACATCAATGTGATTACTCTCAAGGATTTTTTTGGCAGACTTGCGACCAATTCCGAAGATATAGGTCAGACCTATCTCTCCCCTTTTGTTTTTTGGTAAATCTACTCCGGCTATACGTGCCATAATCTATTGTTTACTTTTGTTTTATTAATTACAAATTCACTTTCAGGAATCAGCAACTGCTAACCCTGGCGCATTTTAAACTTAGGAGTTTTTTTGCAGATGATGTAAACACGTCCTTTACGTCTTACAATTTTGCAATCTTCACTGCGCTTCTTAATTGATGCTTTAACTTTCATCGTATTATAATTTTATAATTTATTCTTACAGAGTTATTTATATCTGAATGAAATTCTTCCTTTAGTCAAATCATAAGGAGACATCTCAACTTTTACTCTATCTCCCGGAAGAATCTTAATGTAATGCATTCTCATCTTTCCGGAGATGTGCGCAATAATAACAGGGCCGTTATCCAGTTCAACTTTGAACATTGCATTGGACAGCGCCTCCAGAATTGTTCCGTCTTTCTCTATTGCCTCTTGTTTTGACATACGCTAATTTTTATTCTTTAATTTGTTAATGTAGTCGTAAGTGGTCAGGATTTGCGGCTTTCCTTTTTTTACTGCGACAGTAAATTCAAAGTGAGCAGATTTCTTGCCGTCCGCCGTGGCAACACCCCAGTCATTATCCTGGATGTAAACCTCTTTAACTCCGGCATTTATCATTGGCTCAATGCAAATTACCATCCCTTCTCTCAGCTTCTTGCCTGTCCCCGGTTTTCCGTAGTTTGGAACCATCGGATCTTCATGCATATCTTTTCCAATGCCATGGCCGACCATTTCTCTCACGACAGAAAATCCCTGAGACTCACAATGTTGCTGAACCGCGTTGCCTATATCTCCAATCCTGTTTCCGTCAATTGCCTGAGCAGCACCTAAATACAAGGACTCCTCAGTTGTCTTAAGAAGCAATGCCGTCTCTGCATCAACTTCTCCAACAGGAAAAGTATAAGCTGAATCTCCAAAAAACCCTTTATAGATAGTGCCGCAATCTACGGAAATAATGTCTCCCTCTTTTAGCTCATACTCGCTTGGAAAACCGTGAACCACAACGTCATTCACTGACAGGCACAGCGTTCCGGGAAAACCGTCATAACCAAGAAAACCGGGAATTGCCCCGTTGTCCCTGATGAACTCTTCCGCAAGCTTGTCCAGAGTTTTTGTTTTAACTCCGGGAGCCACGGCCTTGCCCACCTCGGCCAAAGTCTTGGAAACCAAGATTGCATTCTCTTTAAGAATCTCTATCTCTTCTAAGGTTTTATAATGTATCATCCTAACCCCTTCCGGGTTTCTCTAAAAATTAGTACGGCCTTTCAGACGTCCCGTTTTCATAAGTCCGTCATAGTGCCTCATTAACAAATAACTCTCAATCTGCTGCAATGTATCAAGGATAACTCCAACAACAATCAGCAAGCTTGTTCCTCCATAGAATTGTGCAAACTGGTTGTTAATTCCAAGTATCATTGCAAACGCAGGCATAATTCCGACAATTGCCAGGAAAAATGAACCCGGAAGCGTAATGCGTGACATTATACTATCCAGATAATCAACAGTTTTCTTGCCCGGCTTAACTCCAGGAATAAAACCTCCGTTTCTCTTCATATCCTCTGCCATCATGGTAGGATTTACAGTGACTGCGGTATAGAAATAAGTAAATATCACAATCAAGAATCCAAATACCAAGTTGTACCAGAATCCTTTATAGTCGCTCATAGTAGCTGCAAGTCCGCGGGTTGCATCAAATCTTGAGAACAACAGCGGGAACAACATCAATGCCTGGGCAAAGATGATTGGCATAACGCCGGCAGCATTAATCTTTAAAGGAATATACTGTCTTACGCCACCGTACTGCTTGTTGCCTACGATTCTTTTTGCATACTGTACCGGAACTTTGCGGGTTCCCTGAACAAGTGCAATTGTTGCGGCAAAAACAAGGAACAAGAAAATGAGCTCAACTATCAGCATCAAGATGCCTCCCGTTGTAGCATTAGCTCTTGTACCAACCTCAGCAGCAAGTGCATATGGAAGCCTTGCAACGATACCAACCATGATGATTAATGATATTCCGTTTCCAAGACCTCTATCTGTAATTCTTTCGCCGAGCCACATAATAAATATTGTACCGCCAATCAACACCATTGTTGCGAACAGCGTGAATGAAAATCCGTGAAGTAAAAATGCATCTTCCGGAAGCGTTGTGTGCAAACTAGTTAGATAAGCAGGTGCCTGTACTGCCAGAATAACAATGGTCAGATATCTGGTCCATTGGTTCATCTTTCTTCTTCCGCTCTCCCCTTCTCTCTGCATTTTCTGGAAGTAAGGGATCATAATTCCAAGCAGCTGAAGGACAATTGATGCGGAGATGTAAGGCATTACACCCAGCGCAAAGATTGAAGCATTTCCAAAAGCACCTCCGGAAAACATATTCAGCAAGCCAAGAAGACCCTCTGAAGTCTTTGCAGCCAAATCTGAATTGGCAATCAAAGACGGGTCGATGCCGGGCATTACTACAAAGCTTCCCAGACGATAAACCAGCAAAAGAAGAAGCGTATAGATTATCCTCTTTTTCAGTTCCTCTATCTTGAAAATGTTCTTTATAGTTTCAATTAGTCTCTTCATTATTTTACTTTATTACAGTTGCAGTTCCTTTTGCAGCCTCAATTTTCTCTTTAGCTGACTTTGAGAAAGCATTTGCCGTAACATCCAGCTTTGCTTTAAGTTCTCCGTTGCCAAGAATCTTTACAAGATCTTTCTTGGAAACAAGTCCATTCTCAATAAGAGTCTCCTTGTTAATTGCGGTAACCTTAAGCTTTTCACTAAGCGTTTGTAGAGAGGACAGGTTAATAACCTTATACTCAATCTTTTTAGGGTTGTTAAAACCGAACTTTGGAAGTTGTCTCTGGATTGGCATCTGACCTCCCTGGAATCCAATCTTATCGTGGTAGCCGCTGCGCTGTTTAGCACCGTTCATACCGCGTGTGGAAGTGCCGCCGTGTCCGGAACCTTCTCCGCGTCCTATTCTCTTATGCCTTCCTAGGGCACCCTTTGCGGGTTTTAATGTATGTAGTTTCATCTTAAAATCTCCTATTTAATATCCTCTATTGTAACAAGGTGACGAACTTTCTCAATCATTCCCTTGTTAACAGGATTAAGTTCAACTTCTACGGAATGATGAATTCTTCTGATTCCTAAAGCGTAAAGCGTTGCAATTTGTCTTTTTGTTGCACCGTTTCTGCTTATAGTTTGTGTAATTCTAACTTTAGCCATCTTCCAAATCTCCTATCCGTTAAATACATTCTTCATTGGAACACCTCTAACGCCTGCAACGGTGTAAGCATCTCTCATCTGAGCAAGAGCGCCAATTGTAGCCTTTACAAGGTTGTGAGGGTTTGATGAACCTTTAGATTTTGCAAGGACGTCGTGTACGCCAACTGACTCAAACACAGCACGCATTGCACCTCCGGCCTTTACTCCGGTTCCTGGAGCTGCAGGTTTCATAAAGACCTCTGCACCACCAAATTTTGCAACTTGCTCATGAGGA
The DNA here is from genome assembly GCA_022647615.1 of Bacteroidales bacterium. NCBI lineage: Bacteria > Pseudomonadati > Bacteroidota > Bacteroidia > Bacteroidales > Bacteroidales bacterium. The sequence continues at coordinate 868,906 of JALCKZ010000001.1, read as the reverse complement.
ATTGTCTCCTTGTTAAGAGGAACCTTTACAAGATTCTTCTTAGCGTCCTCTATTCCTTTGGAGATAGCTGTCGTGACCTCATTAGCCTTTCCCAGACCGTAGCCTACAACACCTTTCTCATCTCCAACAACTACTATGGCAGCAAAGCTGAAGTGGCGGCCTCCCTTGGTCACCTTTGTAACTCTTCTAACTGCAACCAATCTGTCTTTTAATTCCAGATCTGTAGTTCTAACTCTTTTCTCTTTATCGTTGTTATTCTCTGCCATAATAATTAGAATTTAAGTCCGCCTTTGCGTGCGGCATCTGCCAAACTTTTAACTCTTCCGTGATAAAGGTAACCTCCGCGGTCAAATGCGACCTCTTTAATTCCCTTTGCAACAGCTGCTTGAGCGGCTGCAGCGCCTACAAGAGCTGCAACTTCTACGCTGGTCTTTCCCTTTGTCTGAGGCGCAATCGCCTTATCCATAGAGGAAGCGGCAGCTAGTGTCACGCCCTTCTGGTCATCTATGAACTGCACATAGATTTGCTTATTGCTTCTAAATACGCTCATCCTTGGTTTCTCTGCAGTTCCGGAAACATTTCTGCGGATGCGGTAACGTATTCTCTGTCTTCTTTCTGTCTTATTCATAATCTCTCCTCCTGTTATTTAGCTGCTGCTGTCTTACCGGCCTTTCTGCGGATGTACTCACCCTCATACTTGATACCCTTGCCCTTATAAGGCTCCGGTCTGCGGAATGAACGAATCTTTGCCGCAATCATGCCAACCAGCTGCTTGTCACAGCTTCTAAGAATTAATACAGGGTTTGCACCCTTCTTAACTTGAGGAACCTCAGCTTTAACCTCATCGGGAAGCTGAAAATAAATATCGTGAGAATAACCAAGGCTGAACTTTAAAAGCTGACCTTGAGCTTCTACACGATATCCAACTCCTATTAGCTCCTGCTGGATTTTGTATCCCTCAGAAACTCCTACCACCATATTGTGGATAAGAGCACGGTAAAGTCCGTGCAAAGATCTGTGGCGCGGCTGATCTGTAGGTCTCTCTACTTTCACTACGCCTCCCTCAACGGTGACCTTGATATCAGGGTCTACCTTCTGGCTCAACTCGCCTTGAGGGCCTTTAACCTTCACCACATTATCCTGTCCAACCGTAACGGTGACAGCTTTGGGAAGGCTTACAGGTAATTTTCCTATTCTAGACATAATTAAAAAATAATTCTATTAATAAATGTAGCACAAAACTTCACCGCCGACGTTCTGCTCCTTAGCTTCCTTGTCTGTAATAATACCCTTAGAAGTAGAAAGGATTGCAACGCCAAGTCCGTTAAGTACGCGCGGCATCTCTGCAACGCCCTTGTACTGTCTAAGACCCGGACGGCTGATTCTTATTAGTTTTTTGATAGCAGGCTGCTTAGTATCAGGATGATACTTAAGAGCTATCTTTATATTCCCGACAGGTTTTCCCTCTTCAAACTTGTAGCTTAAAATATAGCCTTTATCAAAAAGGACTTTTGTAAGCTCCTGTTTCATTCTAGAGGAAGGAACGTCAACAACTTTGTGTCCTGCCTGATAAGCGTTCCTAATTCTTGTTAAATAATCTGAAATTGGATCAGTCATTTTACTTTAATTTTTTAAATTTTTAATCTCTTTACCAGCGTCATTTTGGCGCCCGATATCCAATAATGTAACCTGCTACCAGCTAGCTTTATGCACTCCCGGGATAAGACCTTTGCTGGCCATCTCTCTGAATTGAATTCTGCTGATGCCGAACACGCGCATATAGCCTCTTGGTCTTCCTGTAAGAGAGCAGCGGTTGTGTAATCTAACCGGGCTGGAATTCTTTGGAAGTTTATCCAAGGCAGCGTAATTTCCCTCTTTCTTAAGTTGTTTACGCTTCTCGGCATATTTGGCGCATAATTTGGCGCGCTTAACTTCACGCGCTTTCATTGATTCTTTTGCCATATTCTTTTTTTAAATTTTTTCTGCAAAAAGTTATGCTTTCTTCTTGAAAGGAAGACCGAAGGCTGCAAGCAGAGCGCGAGCTTCCTCATCACTATTGGTGCTGGTAACAAAAGTAATTTCCATACCAACTACCTTAGTAACTTTATCAATATCAATCTCGGGGAAGATAACCTGCTCTTTTAATCCAAGAGTATAGTTGCCTCTTCCGTCAAACTTCTCCTCAATTCCTTTAAAGTCCCTGATACGAGGAAGAGAAACCTTAATCAATCTCTCCATGAACTCGTACATCTTGGTCTGTCTTAAAGTAACTTTAACACCAATAGGCATTCCCTTTCTCAATTTGAAAGTTGCAATATCTTTCTTTGAGTAAGTAAGAATTGCTCTCTGGCCGGTAATCATAGACAACTCTGCCTGAGCATTTTCTGCAATTTTTTTATCTGCAGTTGCGCTTCCAAGACCCTCGTTAACCGTAATCTTCTGAAGTTTTGGAACTTGCATAATTGTCTTATAGCCAAATTGCTTTGTAAGCTTTGCTATAATTTCATCCTTATAAAGTTTCTGCAGGTTAGGAACCCAGCCCTTTGGTTTTACCTGATCGGCTGCGGCTTTCTTTGCTCCACCTTTTTCCTGCTTTCCACCTTTAGCTTCTTTCTGAGGCTTTCCCTCTTTCTGAGGTTTTGCAGCCTTAGGAGCTTTCTCCTGTTTTGGAGCCGCTTCTTTCTTAGGAGCTTCTGCCTTAGGCGCCTGCTCCTTCTTTACTTCTTCTGCCATTATTTAATTTCCTCCCCTGACTTTTTAGCGTAACGTACAAGTTTACCTTTATCGTTCAAGCGGCGGCCAATTTTTGTAGGACCACCCTTAACAGGATCTACAACCTGTAAATTAGAGATGTGAATAGATGCCTCCTGCTTAATAATTCCGCCCTGCGGATTCTTAGCATTTGGTTTTGTATGCTTGCTTACCATGTTGAGACCCTCAACAACTGCACGCATCTTAGCCTTATTAACTGCTAGCACTTTACCCTGCTTGCCTCTATCGTTTCCAGAGTTTACAAAGACCGTATCGCCTTTCTTAATGTGTAGTTTTACATTCATTATTATACCCTCCTTATTATTATAGTACCTCCGGGGCAAGTGAAACAATCTTCATAAAGTTGTCGCGAAGCTCTCTGGCTACCGGGCCAAAAATACGCGTACCTCTGACTTCTCCCTGGCTGTCCAAAAGGACGCAGGCGTTCTCGTCAAATCTGATATAAGAACCGTCCGGTCTGCGGACCTCTTTCTTTGTTCTTACAACAACTGCCTTGGAAACAGAACCCTTCTTGGCATCTGCTCCAGGGATTGCGCTCTTTACCGCAACAACTATCTTATCTCCAACACCGGCATAACGGCGCTTTGTTCCTCCCAGCACGCGAATGCAAAGAACTTCCTTTGCTCCGCTGTTGTCGGCTACCATTAATCTTGATTCCTGCTGTATCATGGTTATTTAACTTTTTCAACAATTTCTACTAATCTCCAGCGCTTTGTCTTGCTCAAAGGACGAGTCTCCATAATTTTTACGGTATCGCCTTCTGAACATTCGTTCTTCTCATCATGCGCTACAAACTTTGTGGTTTTATTTACGAACTTGCCGTAAATAGGGTGCATTTCCTTAGTTTTTACTGCAACTACTATGGATTTGTCCATCTTGTTGCTAACCACTACACCTACTCTGACTTTCCTTAGCTTTCTTTCCATTACTTAGATTGTTTTTTATTCTCAATCTCACTAAGAACAGTGAGCATCTTTGTAATATCCTTTTTTGCTTTCTTAATTTGAGACGTATCCTCTAATGGAGAGACTGCGTGATTAAGAAGCATCTGGTTAAGAGAACCTCTGCTGGTCTCTATGCGCTCCCTCAGATCCTTCTCTGACATTTCGCGTATTTCTTTTGTTTTCATGGTAATATCTCCAATTATTGTTTAACGTAATCCCTTCTTACAACAAACTTTGTAGAGACGGGCAATTTCTGGGCTCCAAGTCTAAGCGCCTCTCTGGCAACCTCTACGGGAACACCTTCAACTTCTATTAACATTCTTCCTGGCGTAACAGGTGCAACAAATCCCTCAGGATTTCCTTTTCCTTTACCCATACGGACTTCGGCAGGTTTTCTTGTATAAGGCTTATCCGGAAATATGCGGATCCATACGTTTCCTTCACGTTTCATATAACGGACAACTGCCTGACGTGCAGCCTCTATTTGCTGACCTGTCATCCAGCAAGACTCCAAGGTCTTAATGCCGAATGAACCAAAGGCAAGCTGACTACCTCTGTGGGCTACACCTTTCATGCGGCCCTTCTGCCATCTTCTGAATTTGGTTTTCTTTGGTTGTAACATTGCTTTATCTTATTAATTTTCAATACTTTAGTTGTAACGGAGCCAGAGTATTGGGGTTCAAAGGTATAATAATTTATTCAATGTGCAAACTTTTTTCAGTTTTTTTTAATGCATTTTGGACAAAAAAAAATGACGGTCAACACCGCCATTTTCATTGAGTTACAAATTTGCAAATTTTTTAAAATCCCCTTTTTTGGAAATCTTTATACAAATCCCGACAGGTTATTTTTGCTTAGCAGCATTGAGCTTTGAACTGACTTCAATACATTTATTCCAGACGCGCATAAGGTTTCCGCCCCAGAACATTTGCAATTCATCAGTTGTCCAGCCTCTCTTTAAAAGCTCCACCGTTAAATTCTTCATCTGCCCGGCATTATCCATCCCGACAACTCCGCCGCCGCCGTCAAAATCTGTTCCAAGTCCCACATACTGAGGACCTACCAAATTTTTAACATGGTCAATGTGATTTGCCAGAACCGCAACGCCAACCTTATGTGCAGGCAGGTCATCAGATAGGAAAAATCTTCCTGTTCCAATCTGAACAACACCGCCGTTTGCGGCAATCATCTTAATCTCCTCATCAGTTAAGTCTCTCCGCTGGGAAGGCTTTAAAGCCCTACACGCAGAGTGCGAAGCTATCACTGGAGCCTTGGCAACCTTAAGCACATCTTTTAGCGCTTCAGAGGAAACATGAGAAATGTCAACTATCATTCCCAGTTTCTCCATCCGCTCAATAACTTTGTATCCAAAAGGTGAAACTCCGTGCCAGCAGGCAGTTTTCCACTCTCTTGAACCATCGCAAACTTGGTTTGCAGCATTGTGGCTTAAGGTTATATATCTTACACCTATCTTAAAAAATTCATCTACCCTATTTACGTCATCACCAAGAGGATAACCATTTTCAATTGCAAGAATAACAGCCCTTTTCCCCTGAGCCTTAAGCTTTAACACATCCTGGGGAGTGTAGGCCATTCCGGCAACATCGCTCTTTTTTGTGGTAACATACTTTTTCCATGAAAGCAGTTCGCTTTTGCAATAATGGTATGCGGAGTCCAATGACTTCTTATTTTTCCACGGCCCCTGCTCCAGGTAAACTGCAAAAAATGCAGCGTCCAATCCTCCCTTCTTCATCAGCGCAAAAGAAACCTGTCCCTTTGGAACTGTATACTCACCGTTGGGATGCATCATATACGTCGCCGTATCATTGTGAGTATCAAAGGATACCACATAATTATGCACACTGTCCGCAAGCACATAGTACTGCGCATCAGATAAATTATATGCGTTATGCTTTGGCGCCCCGGGTATCGGCAAACTTTTAGGTTTTGGTGCAGTTGTCTCAGCGACAGATTGTTCCGTTACAGCGCTTTTTACATTTTTCGCATTTTTTGCGCTCTTAGAACTCTGCGCTGTAGCACTTTGATTTCCGCCGCAACTGCAAAGCACTACTGTTGCTGCTATCAATAAATATTTTCCGATTTCACTCATCATATATCGTATTCCCGACAGATTATTTTATCACCGCTTTTTTACTCCACCACTTCATCTTAAACGCCAGCCACAACAGCAACGCACTGAATATCAAGCATGCCCACATCAGCCAATTCCCCCAGCCCGCAGTAAAGGCTATCGGGACCAAAGTAATTAAAATGATTTCCACCGGCGCAATTGGCAGATATGCAAGCGCATAGTCATCCATGGTCTTGCTCTTCATCTCCGGATCTACTATTCTTTCCAGCGCAATACCCATTGCCATAGTACCTGTCCACCAGCCCCATGCAAAGATTGAGCGCTCAAACCAGTAGTTGTGAGAAAGATGTCTTCCAAAGTAAAATGTGATTGCATAAACTACAACGGTACCAACAACCAGCATAACTACAAGCGGTACCCAGAATTTAACAATAACAGCAAGCTTTATGGATGCAACTCCGCAGGCAACAAGCAAGTCCGTAAAGAAACTTCCTATACGCTGCGTTGTCTTTGGGCATATATAATCAGTAACACCTGTTCTATCAAATATCTTCTTGAATATCAAGCCGGCAATGAAGGCGCATGAAAATACGGGAAGCTCCATATTATTATAAGGAGGCTGCATTCCGCTGCACCAATTTTTAACCGCCACGCTCAAAACATATCCTAAAAATGCAACAAAAAATACAAGAGCAAAATGGAATGTCAAGGTCTCGATAGATATAGAAGAAGTTGTGCTTTCTCCAACGTCATCTCTTTTGCCTTTTGGAAGAAGCCCCGTACGCAGTTCGTTTGGAAGGTCTTTAAAATCAGTGATAAACGCGGTTTGGTTTTTCCTTGCCGCATGCTTGATGATAACAAGCCCGCCGACAATTGCAAGAACAACTCCAACCGTTGCAGTTGTCATTCCAAGACTCATGGCATCATCCCATCCCATATTCTTGAATGCCCCGCCAATTGCTGCAGCAGTCCCGTGACCGCCATAAAAACCTGTCGGGAGCATAGCACCAAAGGCGCTGTTCAAATCGGGCCATATCAAATTAAGCACATAAAGGCCAAAAAGTCCCATGATTCCCCACTGCACCAACATTCCTATCTGAGCATAAACCCACATAGGCCCTACTCTTGTAACAACCTCTTTTACAGAGGATTTTGGAGAGGAAAGCGGAAGGGAGCCAAATACAAGCGCAATCATAACTGCCGCATAGGAGGCCAAATTATTTGAAAAAGGAAGCCACCCAAGACCGTTTGGACCAAACGCAAGTCCAAGAAGACCAGCAATTAAACTAGGCGGAACAAAAAGTTTTTGAACTAGTTTTACTTTGACTCTGATTAGCTTGCCGACCAGAATAAGGCCGAATATCATACCCATGTCCACAAAAAAAGACCACGGAGTAAAGCCTTGAAAATTGAAGAAGTTGTACATTTAAAACAAATTAAGTATCAGGTTAAAAACGCCACTTCAACCGCAAAAAAAGATTGAAGCATGCAGTAAAAAAGTATCAGTGCATTTATACGTTAAGTGCAATTGAATTGACAAATATACAACTTTTGCATTAGTTTTGCAGGTCAATCGTGGATGGAAAGCATTATGGAGGGGACAAAAATAGAGAGAGATATTTCTTTTATCTCGACAGTTTTCAGCCGCTGCTGCTGCACAATATTTCTAACCGGAGCAATTTTGCTATCGGGAGGAAAAACTTTGTGCGCCCAAAACAACAGAAATGAGAAAATTAAAAACGGCAACGAGAACGTAAACCCTCAGCTATCCCACCCTAAATCTCTCTTTGGCACAACAACTTACGGGAATCAGCAAGTTAACCCGTCCGGAGACATGATGAACAAAGAGCTCAAGGAGGACAAGGATGCCATTGCCGCCCGCATCAAAAAGAGAGAGGCCGACGACAAGATTAGAGCTAAGCTATGGGAGAAAGTAGAAAAGGATAGAGCTCTATATAAGGGGAGTTCAGAATGGGCGGTTATGTATTACAATGTTGATGAAAAGGGAGATACAACTTTCATTGACTGGCTTCCCCCGGTATTTAAATTTGAGACCGTACGCAAATGGTACAAAGCAAAAGTTTGGAGAGAGTACCGCAGGCTGGTTTGGAACTTCAAAAAAGTTTACCCTTATGCTTTGCAGGCCAGAGGGATAATCCATGAGGCAGATAGCGTTCTTGCCGTATCAAATTTCAGCAGGCGGGAAAAAGATGAGTACATAAAAATGTACCAGGACAAACTGTTCAAACAATTTGAAAAGCCTATGAGGAATCTGACAATATCACAAGGCCAGCTACTTATGAAGCTTATAGACAGAGAATTAGGAAGAACATCATTTTACATAATAAGACAGTATCGCGGACGTCTTTCCGCCGGATTCTGGCAATTGGTTGCCCGCATGTTTGGCTCAGATTTGAAAAAGCCTTATGACAAATTTGGAGCGGACCGGCAGGTAGAAGAGCTGGTAGTCCTCTACCAAGAAGGCTCATTTGATGCCCTCTACTACTCAATGTTTGGAAATCAATACTGATTCGTCAATTTTATCGCCTTTAAAAAAGTTATTTTTTTGATTATCAGCATGTTCTAGCCTTGCGTTAGCCGCTTTTAGCCCCAACGCACGTCTGGAACAATTTGATAATTACGCACTTGCACTTTTCATAGGCCATGAAACTTTTGTGAATTTGGCACGCGATTGTTAAAATGGCACTCTAACTTTGCTGCAGCAAAAGCAAATCATTCAATGAAAATACAAAAACAGCTATTACATTACAACATATTAAAAGCCACAACATTACAGCAACGTAATGCAAATGAATCCCAACGCCGGAATAACAGTAAATTCCAATAATAGAATAACAGTAAATCCAACTGATAGAATAACAGCAGATTCCAATAATAGAATAACAGTAATCCAACTGATAGAATAACAGCAGATTCCAATAATAGAATAACAGTAAATCCAACTGATAGAATAACAGCAGATTCCAATAATAGAATAACAGTAAATCCAACTGATAGAATAACAATAATTAAAATATAGATATGGAGAGATTTAAGAGAGTACAAGCGGGAGTATTGCATGTTGCATTTAGGGGAAACAGCAGAGATACAGTATTTTATGATGATGAGGATTACATTGTGCTTTTGAAGTACCTGCAGAAAGCGCTGGAGAAAAATGCAAGTTCACTGCTGGAGTTTTGCATTATGACTAACCATTGCCACCTGCTGGTTAGAACGGAAAACATTACAAAACTAATGTCCACATTTTTACGCACCTACAGCCTGTGGCACAACAAAAAACACCATCGTTCAAACAAATTGTTCAGCACCCCTTTCTTGAGTTCGCCACAATATACGGAAAGAGATATTTTGGAGATGTCATCATATATCCTTAATAATCCGGTTGTTGCAGGGATATGTGAAGACTTCCGCTCCTATAGATGGTCCTCTGCAAATTTACATTTTAACAATAAAGATATCATTCGGACCAAACTGCTTGAATATGTCAAAATGGATACAAGCCTTATTGACAATCAGTTTGCAAATAAAGAGGAGTTCCTGAAATTCATAAAATTTATGCCGGAATCTGTCAGGAAGAAAATTGAAGATGAGAAAAAGAACTGGAATCTGACACCTGTGCGAGAATTAATAGAGCTTGCTAACTCATATATTACCAGCCATTTTCACAATTCAGCCTCTATAAGTGACCTCACTTTGTCAGAATCGGATGAGTTGATAAAATATCTGTTTCACAACGCGCGCTGTACATACGCCCAACTTGCCGGCTTGTTTCACGACAGCAAAGAAAGGATACGCAGGTTGATGTTTCATCGCCTTTAAAAATGTTAATAGCTTTATTTTCAACTCATTACAAGGCTCCGTTGCCGGCAAAACAGGCCAACGCGACCTCGCAAACAACTAATAATCAAATGATTGTATTTTTTAAAGGCTATGAGATTCTCCCGTTTCTCCATCAAACACAACATAATCCGGATTGTAAATCCAGTCTCCCAGCATGAAAAGCTCAGAGCCATCCGCAAGCTGCTTATGTGCAGGGATGTGGAAGTGTCCAAAGATAAAGTAATCTATTTTCTTCCCGACAGTTTGTGACATACCGGATGCAGACCGCTCTTCCGCGGCAGCAATTTTATCTTTTGTTGCAGATGCTGGTTGGCTTGCTGCTGATGACACAGAGCAATCTTTCACAGCGGCAGCATATTTTTTCTGGAAATCTTCTGAATAGGCAATGCACTTATTGATAGTCCTTTGCGCGCCCTCGGCAGAAGCCTGTCCGCGGGTAAGTCTATTATGTTTGCTCCAGCTATGCCCCAGCAAAAACGCCCAGCGGGGATGAATTCCGCTAAACAAAATTTGCAAAATGCGATTATAAAAAATGCTTTTTAAAAATTTATATCCAGGGTCGCCGCTCCACAAACCATCACCATGTCCCAGGCAAAAACGCTTCCCCTCAATCTCAATAACAGCCGGCTGCTTTTCCATCACAACCCCAAGCTCTTTTTGAAAATATCTGTAAGTCCAGATATCATGATTCCCGTTAAAAAAATGCACCTTAACCCCGCGGTCAACCAGCGCCGCAATCGCACCAAGCGTCCGCGTAAAACCATTGGGAATCACATCTTTATACTCATACCAAAAATCAAAAATGTCCCCCATCAGAAAAACCTCTTTTGTCTGTGCCGGCAAATTGTAGAGGAAGGAAGAGAATTTTTTTTCTCTCCCGACAGGGTCTTTAAAGTCAAGCCCCAGGTGTACGTCCGCCACAAAAAAATATAAGTTTTTCTCCTCCATTAAACTGCCCAATAATTTTGCTGTTATATGTTTATTGTTGTGCTGCTATTGCGCTATTGCTATTGCTACTGCTGCTGCTATTGCTACTGTTACTGTTATTGTTACTGCTATTGCTATTGCTATTGCTATTGCTACTGTTATTGTTACTGCTATTACTACTGCTGCTGCTATTGCTATTGCTAAAACTAATTTTATTTAATCAGATATGGAAGCACAATACAAAGAATTCCCACTATTGCACAATAAATTGCAAAACCTGTAAGCTTCACATTCTTAACAAGTTTAACCATCCACTTGCACGCAGCCCATCCTGCAAAAAATGCAGCGATAAATCCCAGCAGAAGAGGTAAAAATTCAATTCCTGCAGCACCTGCACTTGAAGAACCAGCAGCATTCATTGCAGCAGCACTTGAAGAACCAGCCGCGCTCGCTGCCGCAGCACCAGCTCCCTTGACTGCCTTATATACATCCAATAACGCCTCTCCGAGCACCGGAATGATAACCATCAAAAAAGAAAATTGTGCAACGGAAGATTTCTTAACCTTGCAAAGCAATCCGGTGGAAATTGTTGAACCAGAACGTGATAAGCCAGGAAGAACAGCAATTGCCTGAGCTATTCCAACAACAAATGCCTGCCAATAACTAATCGCTGAATTATCACAATAATCAACTCCGGAACTCTCTTCCTCAGCTGCAATTTTACTGTCTGATTTGGAAACGCCGCAACCATCACTTGCAATTTTACTGTCTAATTTGGAAACGCCGCAACCATCACTTGCAATTTTACTGTCTGATTTGGAAACTCCGCAACTCTCAGCCGCAACTTTATCATCTGCAATTGCTGAAGTTTTTTTCATGCTCCGTGCAGTTATTCTTTCACTGCAATCCAGCAGCAACGCCGTGACTATCAGCATGCTACCGACAAGCAGCAATCCGTTGCCCGTATGGGATGCCACATAATCTGTGGAGAAAATTTTCTCAACAAAATCTTTTAATGTGAAGCCAATTATTGCAACCGGGATAAGTGAAACAAGTATCTTAAAAACATAATCTTTTTCCCCATTCATGCCGCGGACAAAAAAACCTTTTATTAATCTTCCAAGTGGTCTGCGGAAAACTACAATTGTACTTAGAACTGTTGCAACATGCACCGTAACGTCAAATGCAAGATTTGTTTTTCCGCCTATCCCAAAAAGCTCCTGAAAAATTGTAAGATGTCCGCTGCTGCTTACGGGCAGAAATTCCGTAAGACCCTGTACCAAACCAAGTAACAAACCCTGTATCCAAGTCATATTAATCTATCCTTTAATTATTCTATCAATGATTTTACTAGCTACCTTCCGCGTAATTAATTGTTGCTTTTATGTTCAGCTAATTAATTTTACACAAGATTAATCCTTTGTTAATTTCTTCATGTTTCTCTTCATGATGGCGACTATTACAAGAACAATTCCCCCAAGAATTAGTATCGGAGAAATTACCAGTCTTGTAAAACTAAATATTGCGGGAGAAAAAACATCTGGATCTTTGCTGCCTCCGCCAATCATTAAAATGTATCCCAGAACCATTATTCCAAGTCCTATGAGAATCCAAATAATATTGCTCTTGGGCATTGCAAAATTCTGCTCTTCAGCAGAATTATTTTTCTGTATTTTTTTCTGACTCATAATTTATGTGTATAATTCATTACCGCTTAATCCTACTAACTTATTGACAACAAAGTAAGTACAGATAAGACATATAATAACTCCAAGTATAATAACTCCGGCTGAAACTTCTATCATAATCTGCAAATTGATAATAGAAAATATGCTGGAAAATTCTCTTCTAACTAAAAACAGTACTCCGGTCAGTGCGCATATTGCAACAACTCCGCTTATAAGTCCCTGGAATATAGCCCTGTAAATAAAAGGCCGTCGGATGAATCCTTTGGTTGCTCCAACAAGCTGCATGGTATGTATTGAGAATCTTTTTGAGAAAACATTTAGCCGTACAGTATTGTTAATCAGGACTATGGAGATAAACATCAGCAGCGCAATAAATACTATCAGAACCATTCCTATCTTCTGCATATTCTTGTTTATGGTATCTATCAATGACTCCTGATACACAACATCATCAACAAGAGGGTCGCGCATCAACATGCTCTTAAGAGTCTTTACGCTGTCGGGATGAAAATAATTTGAGTTAAGCTGAATCTCAATTGAAATTGGGATTGGATTGGATTCAAAGACATCCAGGAAATCGCTTCCCAGCAAATCTTTCATCTCCTTTGTTCCCTCCTCTTTTGTAATCAGCTGCGTGGATTTTACCGCGGGCAGCAATGCAACGTTTTTACAAAAAGCCTCCGCCTGAACCTGCGTGGCATCCTCTTTCAGAATGGTGGAAATCTTAATGTTCTCCTTAAAGTAATCAGAAACCTCACGCGCATTCACGGCCAAAACCGCAAAAATGCCCACTATAAAAAGCACCAGCGATATGCTTATTACGGATGACACGTATGAACGCATCAGCCGTCCCCCAATGGAATTTTTTTCTTTTCTGCTCATAAAATATGCCCCCAAAGATATGAAAAACCTTCATTTAAAAGTCAAAAATTTTTACTACCTTTGCCTAGAGGATATTGTGTACTATGGGTGAGCCTGTTAAAATCTTATATGTAAGCAGTGAGATTACTCCGTATTTGCCGGAGGATTCCATTTCACTGGCGGGGCGTTATATGCCTCAGGCGGCCCAAGAACACGGCATGGAAATCAGAGCTTTTATGCCAAGATACGGGACAATAAATGAACGCCGCAATCAGCTCCATGAAGTCATCAGGCTTAGCGGAATGAACATTGTCGTCAATGATTTGGACAGACCTCTTGTCATAAAAGTTGCATCTATCCAGCAGGCTCGCATGCAAGTGTATTTCATTGAAAATGAGGATTATTTCAAGAGAAAATTTTTGTACACGGATGAGCGCGGAAAGTTTTTTGCAGACAATGATGAACGTGCAATTTTCTTTGCGCGCGGAATGTTGGAGACTGTAAAAAAATTAAGATGGCAGCCTACAATTATTCACTGCGGCGGATGGATGACTCACCTTGTTCCGCTGTATCTAAAAATGTCTTACAAAACAGATCCTATATTTGCAAAAAGCAAGATTGTTCTCTCTCTTTATGATGAAGTTTTCAAAGAGAAATTCTCCTCCGGTTTTGTGAAAAAGGCGCTGATGCAGGGAGTATCTCCGGCGGACATGGATGTGCTTGGCAATCCTAATGGCATAAATCTTGCTAAATTAGCCGTCAAGTATGCGGACGGAATAATTCTGGGAAGTAATAATGTTAATAAGGAAGTCCTTGATTACGTGGCTAAACGCAAATTGCCAACTCTCCCTTATTCAGAAATAAGTGCCGGAAACGCCTCGTACACAAATAAGTACATTAAGTTTTACGACAAATTATTAAAAGTATAATGCAATTCAAGGCTTTCTTCCGTTATCTGATTTTGCCGGCGGCGGCATCGCTACTCACATATTCCTGCATATCAGTAGATAAAACTATCGGTGACAATTATGTTCCCGATGATTATATAATGCAGGTTGGGACGGCTACTTTCCACATGCCGCTAAAAACCAGAGTTGCAGACAGCATGCAGGCGCTTAATACATCTTATGGTTATTTTGGGGCAATAAGAACAAAAGAATTTGGTCTGGCCAATTTTACATGCGCCACCAATTTTGCACCTGTGTCTTCCGGAATGAACTTAGGAACAGGAGCTTATGTAAAGAAGATTTTTATCACCATGCTTCTTAGCGGAAACTCTATTCCGGATGCAAGCCAGGAGGGCATAACTCAAAACATACATGTTTACAGAATGAACAAATATGTTGATACTACCGACAAGTACAACAACATGATTAAGAGTTCTGATTACATTCATACACAGATAAATAAAGGCAGCACCGTTTATACCGGCACAGATTCCCTGACAATATATCTTGACAATAGTCTTGGAGAAGATATTCTTAAAGCAACTGATTTACAGTTAGATTCTACGACTCAGTTTGTAAAAGGATATAAGGGATTGTATTTTACATGTGATCCTCCTGCTGCAGGAACTTACGGCGGCAGATTGAACAAATGGACTGTTAGTTCTACTTACATGTATATGCAAGTTAATTTCCAGCCAACATGGAAAAGCGGTCTTGCAAGAAAAGATACTACGATAACTTTTGCTTTGGGTGTAGACTATGCTCAGAATGAATCCACCTATGAGTCCAAAGCCATGGAATCTGATACGCCTCAGAAATACATTGATATTGAGGGAGTAGGAGGACTTAAACCTTATGTAGACCCTGTTGCTCTGAAGGACACTTTGGATGCGTGGGCAGCAAAGCAGGGATATGATAAAAATAGAATTTTAATAAGCGGCGCAACTTATTATTTGCCTTATGAGCTCCCGACAGATGAAAGCAGAGTTACAAGCTATTATCCGCAATATCTATATCCTTGTCACAAAGTTGCAGATACAACAGATTACTACTATTATCCTCTTTCAGACGTTTACAGCACAAGCAATGCGGTTGGCGCAATCAACAGATCTCTTTACTATTATGAGGGACAGATGGCCAGCACAATCCAAAAAATAATGAAGGCTGACAGAAAAGATGTTGCCGCAGAGCCTTTGTACAAATTGTGGATTATGCCAATCGTTGCATCTTCCAGCAGCTCTTATTATTCTAGCTCCAGTTCAACAACATACTCCCTGGATGCTTCAACTTACACAATGGGAAGGATAAACGGTCCGGCAAACGCCAACTATCCTTATATCAAAATTGTTTACGCTATCCTCAAGGATAAATAAAAATGCAAACTGCTAAGCAGTTTGCAAAGCAATGCGCTACAATGCAGCGCATTGCCTTGTGGTCAAGCGCACTTCGTGCGCAGGATGCACCGGCACTCCGTGCCGGGACTCACGGCTTTCAGCCGCTCGTCTTTATATATACATGAAGTAATAATTGCAAGGCCGAAGGCCCGCGCTTTAGCGCGTGCATTTCCGCGGCGGTAGCCGCGTAATACACTAATTGCCGGCGTGCTTTGTGCGCCGGCAAATATAGCCGGCATTGGCCGGCTATTAAACGCATTGCTCAGCAACCTGCACAGCAGGTTGCTGTACATGCAATAAAAAAGGCTGCCCATTTGGACAGCCTTTTTTAATCAACTATAATGTTTTAGAACAACAATCTTACGCCAAACAACATTCCCCAGGTACTGCCTGTAGAAACGCTCTTCTGCCAAGTATTGTTTCCTGCCCATCTGCTTACGATTGCCTCTGCAGAATCATTTGCTCCTGCAGCTGATGCATTCAACATATAAGTAGGAACACCGTTAACAGCCTTAACAAAAGTTAAAGGACGGATTCTATCATAAGACATTGAACCCATTGTCTTGTAAGCGCCCCAATTCTTGTTAAGAAGGTTGCCTGCATTGATGATGTCTAAGCTGACCTGTAGAGTATATCTTCTGTTGCTTCCAAAGTTTGTGAAGATGTCTTGAATAACCTTAACATCCCATCTGTTGTGCCATGGCTCAACATAACCATATCTCTTAGCATATTGGCCTTTATGGCTCTTCAAATAAGAGTTGCCCTCAACTAATGTCCAGAATGCATCTCTCATCTGTGTGTCAGTTACAGTATATTTATACTTAACCTTGTTAGCATCTGTATATGTGTAAGTAGAAGTTACAAATGCAAGCTCGCCCTTACTTCCAGGGATATACATCAAATCAGATGAGTTGCCATCTTTATTCATATCATTTGAGTAGCAGAAGTCTGCTCTACCCTGAGACTCTCCTGTGTAGGATAGTGAAAGAGTTGTAGCAAAATGTTTAAGCCATTCAAATCTGTAGGAGATGTTTCCAACTAATCTGTGAGGAACAGCAAAACCGGAAGCTGCAAGCTCAGGGTCATTCAAATAAGAAACAACTGAGTTGGCGCTCCATGCTGATGATGCAGTAGAACCAGGGTTGTTTGTAACGTCCTTAGCAACTGTATAAGTGTAAGCAATCATTCCGGAAAGACCTCTTGTCAAGTTCTTAGTCAACTGAGCAGTAAGTGAATTCTGGAAACCTTTGCTTGTATTGCAAAGAACCATCGCAGAGCTTAAATCTGAATTGATTCTTGTATTTGTCCAGTAAGGTCTGTCATCCATTCCGGAATAGTATCCTGAAGGATATTGCAAGTTCACATTCTTCTGCATAACGGCATTGATATCCTTGGAGAAAATTTCCTCCAAAGTCAAAACCATGTTCCAAGGAAGAGCTATATCCAAAGCCAAATCACTTCTCCATACCTGAGGCATCTTGAAGTCTTTTGAAACCTCGCAAAGTGCTGAACCTGAAGGAATTTTACCAGGGGTTGTAGGGAACAATGTTGGATGAGCAGCAATCATAGCCTTGTAATCTTTGTTAAAGGTTATCTTGTTCTGAGCCAACGTAGAAAGGTTGGTAATCATAATCTCAGGAGACTGAATCATACCTGAACCGCCTGGCTGGTTTGTAAACCATACAAAAGGAAGCATGCCACTAAAGAAACCTGAACCACCTCTTAACTGAAGACTTCTGTCTCCGTTAATATCCCAGTTGAAACCAATTCTTGGGTTAAGTTCCAGTTTTCTCTTTGGCCACTTGCCGCTGTTCATGTAGTAATTCTTCTCTGCTGATTCTCCAACAGTGTAGTGATCTCTGAAAGTATTGTTCCATTTGTTAAAGCCGTAAGCATTAACAGCAGGGTTGTTGTCCAAGCTATTCAGATAGAAAGGAAGCTCAGCTCTTAAACCCATCGTAACCTTAACTTTGTCATTTACCTGCCACTCATCCTGAGCATATAATGCGCCTAGGCCGAATGAAAGCTCAACACCAGGAGTGCTTTGTCCATTATATCCGTAAGTTACGGCAAAAGCGGTTGGAGTTGCATTTGCATAGAAAGCAGACATACCATCTGCATAAGTAACGCCTGTTGCAGGGTCTACTGTATTGTTGTAGTTATATCTGTAGTATGACGTACCTTCTCTGATGTAAACATTCTTAAAATATAGTCTGTCGAAAGAGGCGCCAAATGTAAGGTTGTGGTCGCCAAGGTTGATAGACAAGTTATCTTTTACAGAAAGTGTGTTGTTCTTAACATCATTTCCATAAGTAAATAGCTCATATCCAAATGACATATATTGGTCTCCGCCTTTGTAGATATCAACAAACGGGAACACACCGCTATCTGAAGTTCTCTTATCCTCAATCATTGTGTATGAACCAAGCAGCTGATTGGAGAATTTTCCCCAATGGCTGTCCAACTCACCCGTTATACTTCTTACAGTGTTTTTGAAACCGTACCAGGAATTACCAAAAGAGACTGAATAAATGGAACTACGTCCGGAACCTCTAGGGCTAGGAGCGGAGTTTGCATTTGTCAGCTGGTCTGATGTTCCGACAACCTCATTGTATCTGATAGTGAACTTGTTGTTCTTATTGATGTTCCAGTCGATTCTTGCAAGAATCTTGTGGTTATCGCTCTTAAAGTTAGGGAAGTTCTGATATGCACCTGCCTCATAACCATACTGGCTTAGCAGATAATCATGCATAGCCTTCAAATCAGAAACGGTTGTACGTGAAGTCTTGGTTGATACGTTTGAAGTACCATCTGTACTTGGCTCATAAGCGCCTGAAGGAGAAGTCTCTTTCTCATACTCGCCGCTGACAAAGAAGAACAATTTGTCTTTAATGATTGGGCCTCCGAATGTTACACCATAAGTCTCTGCTTTGGAATCACGTGCATTTGCAACTGTGTAATCTCCAACTTTGTTGCCGGTGAATTTCTTAGGTCTCAAATAAGAGTAAACGGAACCTGAAAATCTGTTAGTACCGCTCTTTGTAACTGCGTTGATAGATGCGCCGGTGAACTGTGACTGTCTGATATCAAACGGAGCCAAGTTAACGGATACCTCCTCAATAGCGTCCAAAGCAATTGGCTGTGCATTTCCTCCGGGAAGGATTTGAGATGTGCTCAATCCAAAATTGTTGTTAAATGCTGCACCATCGATTGTTACGGTATTCATACGATTATCGCGGCCTCCAAATGATGTTCCATTTGCCTGAGGAGTAAACTTGGTAAAATCAAGAATACTTCTGCTGATGGAAGGAAGTTGCTTTAATTGTGTTGAACTTACGTTTGTAGAAGCACCGTTCTTATCTGAGTTCATGATTGGGTTATTTCCCTTGGCCTGAACTACAACTTCATTAAGTGCAACAGCCTCTACGTTCATTACCACATTGCGAACAAAGTTTTCGCCTAATTTTAGGTATGCGCCTCCTGTCTTGTTGCTGCCATAACCAAGCAGTGAGACTTCAACGTCATAAGGTCCTCCGATTCTCATATTCAAGATACGATAATTACCAGAATTATCGGTGGTTGAATAATACTTAGAACCGGACGGAGTGTGCGTTGCTATAACAGTAGCGCCAACTACAGGACTCCCGTCCTTCTCTGTTACCTTGCCGCTCATTGAGGATGTTGTAACCTGGGCAAACAAGCCCGCAGATACAAACAAGCTCAAAACCGTCAAGGCAAAAAGCTTAATAGTTTGTTTCATAAATGATTAGATTATTTAAGGTTTTGTAAAATAATATCTGTTTTTTCAGCCGTTTTCTTCGGCAGTGCAAAATTAAAAAAATTCAGATTCATAAGAAGTAGTAAAACAAATATTTAACAACTTTTTATTAACATTGTATTAATTCACAATCTTTATTACCTTTGCACATATAAGTGGAGAGATTTGACTGCTTGCAACCACGCTAAAAAATGCTAAAAGGAACGGACGGCTTATCTGCCGGACGCTTTCAACACGCACAAAGTCAAATTACTACACTAGATGTTTAACTTTAAAATGTTTAGTTATGGCTTATTTATTTACATCAGAATCTGTATCTGAAGGACATCCGGATAAAGTTGCGGATCAAATATCAGATGCGGTATTGGACGAATTTCTAAAGCAGGACCCTGAGAGCAAAGTTGCTTGCGAAACTTTTGTAAGCACCGGTCTTGTCGTTGTGGGAGGAGAATCCCATTCAAATGAGGCGTATGTTGATATTCAAGATACTGCAAGGAAAGTGATTAATTCTATCGGCTACACAAAGGCCGATTATATGTTTGACGGCAACTCATGCGGCATCCTTTCCGCCCTGCATGAACAGAGCGCTGATATCAGGCGCGGAGTTGACAAAAAGGATAAATACAATCAGGGCGCTGGCGACCAAGGCATCATGTTTGGATATGCCTGTCGTGAGACAGATGATTACATGCCTCTACCTATATGGCTGTCTCACAGAATTTTGCAGGAGCTTGCAGAGATAAGAAAGAATACAAAGCTAATGCCTTATTTGAGGCCGGACGCAAAGTCTCAGTTCACGATAGAGTATTCTGACGATCGCAAACCTCTGAGAATTAATACGATTGTACTTTCCACCCAGCATGATGAATTTGCCGGAGATGCGGAAATGCAAAATAAAATCAAGGAAGATGTGCGTAAAATTCTAATTCCAAGATTGATAAAAAAATTGCCGGCACGCCTGAAAGAATTGTTTAATTGTAACTACAAGCTGCTGGTAAATCCTACCGGAAAATTTGTGATTGGCGGACCTGCCGGTGACACCGGCCTGACAGGCAGGAAGATAATCGTAGATACATACGGAGGAAGAGGAGCTCACGGTGGCGGCGCGCTTTCCGGAAAGGACCCAAGCAAGGTTGACCGCTCTGCTGCCTATGCGGCGCGCTATATTGCTAAGAATCTGGTAGCTGCAGGGGTTGCGGATGAAGTTCAGATACAGCTTTCTTACGCGATTGGAGTGGCCAAACCGCTGAGTATTTTCATAAATACTTTTGGAACTTGCAAGGTTGCAAAAGGGAAAAGAAATGCCGGCGATAAAAACGCTGATAACAGTACAAATTGCAAATCAAAAGTTGTAATGTCAGATGGAGAAATTGCAAAAATTGTTGGAGAAATTTTTGATTTGCGTCCTGCGGTAATAATAGAAAAATTCCAGCTGAAAAATCCAATTTACTTGCCTACAGCCGCTTACGGTCACATGGGACGTACTCCTTATGTTGGGGAAGTTACCGTTGTGAAGAACGGAAAGAACGTGAAAAAGAAAGTTCAGTTTTTTGGATGGGAACTTCTGGACGCAGTACCAAAAGTCAGAAAAGCTTTCGCGCTTGCTAATTAATTTACAACAGCTATCAGTTGAATAGCTGCTATCAAATCATCTAAGCAAAACGGCAAATGGTCTCAGGCTATTTGCCGTATGCTTTTATACCGTCTTGCAGGAATTTTGTAAAGACCTTGACGTCAAGATTATAACCCATTGGCTGAGCCAGAGGCTTGCCGGTTTCATCAAGTATTATGTAGTATGGCTGAGCGTTTGCGTTAAAACGGGTTAACATGAAATTGGAATTTATATCTCCTAACTCGCTTAGCACCTTTCCATTAGGCAGAGTTACCTGATCTTCTTCCGGCACGGTCATCTTGTCATCTGCATATAATGCACATACAACATACTCTTGCTTAAGCATTTGCAGCACTATCGGATTGCTCCAAACTCTTGCTTCCATCTCACGGCAGTTGACACATCCATGTCCTGTAAAATCCAGGAATACAGGTTTATGTACTTTTTGCGCATAAGCCAATGCCTCATCATAATTAAAGAAACCCTGCAGTCCCTGAGGCAAATGCAAAACATCAGAATATTTTGCATTCAATGTATCAATGGCGGCTGTTTTATTTCCGCCGTCCGCACTGCCTGCACCAATGTAGGCCACTCTAAAGTCCTGTGTCTCAATTGGAGGCAAATATCCGCTCAAAGCCTTAAGTGGTGCACCCCACATTCCGGGAATCATATAAACAACAAATGCAAAATCAATTATTGCAAGCAAAAGACGCGGAATAGAGACATGATCCTCTTTTGAATCATATTGGAATCTGATTTTCCCAAGCAGATAAATACCTAGTAATGCAAATATTACAATCCAGAATGCAAGATAAACTTCTCTGTCCAAAATTCCCCAGTGGTAAGTTTGGTCTGCAATAGAAAGGAACTTCATTCCAAGAGCAAGCTCTATAAATCCAAGGACAACTTTAACTGAATTAAGCCATCCGCCAGATTTTGGAAGCTTATCCAGAAGTGACGGAACAAATGCAAAAATTGTGAACGGAATTGCGAAAGCTATTGAGAATGCGAGCATTGCAACAACAGGTGCCCAAATCTCACCTTGTGTGCTTCTGATTAAAATGCTTCCTACTATAGGACCCGTGCAAGAAAAAGAGACAAGCACCAGCGTCAAAGCCATAAAGAAAACTCCCAGCAAACCTCCTTTATCTGATTTAGCATCAGCCTTGTTAACCATCCAGCTTGGCAGCACAATTTCAAACGCACCAAAGAAACTCAGCGCAAAAACAAAGAACACAATGAAGAATATCAGATTTGGTATCCAATTAGTAGCCAGCCAGTTAAAAATATTTGCAGTTACGCTCCCGCCTCCAATTAAATATGTTATAAGTATTATTATCGCGATAGGCAATGTGTACAGCGCAACTATTGAAAGACCATACATGCTCGCCAGGAATTTGCCTCTGCTGCTAGATTTTTTCTTGTCATCCTCCTTCTCATCTCCCTCTGAGTGATGCATGAAAAATGAGACCGTCATCGGCACCATCGGGAAAACACAAGGAGTAATCAACATTGCAAAACCCCACAGAATTGCCTCAAGCACAAGGCTCCACAAAGAGCGGTGTCCAACTCCCGAATTATCAAGCTTGCTCCCGCTATTGGCTGAACCAGCACTTGTAATGCTGCCGTTTTGTGAATTGATTGCACTGTCTGCAACTGCATTTACGCCAGCTCCGTCTGCCGCGGAAGCTCCTGATACAGAAGAATCTGTCGCGATGCTATTATTCGCTGATATTCCGCTGTTTACAGCACTGTTAGCAACTACCGGATTTTTTGCAGCAGGCAAAGTGACATTAAAATCTTTCTCGCCGTTTACGCAGTTACCCTCCTTGCAAGCCTGCCACTCAACATGCGCAACAACTTTCACGGGCTTGTTAGAAAGCACCTGAACTTTTTGAACTAGAATAGCGCCGCTTCCAAATGTTCCAATTTTCATTTGGAATATATCATCATAAGCCTTTGTAACCTTGCCTTTTATAAAGGGTTTGCCAATAAGTTTAAAATCTTTGTTAAGCTGAAATCCTGCGGTTGCAGCAACCTTATAAATAGTTGCATTAGGCCCGTCTGTGTAGGGACCAAAATCATACACATGCCACGCGGGATCAATGCTCGCAACAAGCTGAATTTCATAAATATCAGCAGCTGCACCATTTGCAGACTTAACTCCGGAGTTTGCAACTTTCTGCGCCCAGGTCACCGGATCTCCAACATTTCCAAACTGAGGAGCTACAATGCAAGGCATAACCACCGTGTTTGGAACAGCTGCTCTTGCGGACACCGCATTCGCATTTAAAACACTTGCAAACCCGGCACTTTGCAATGCGCACACCGTCACAAGCGCCACAAATATTCTGTATATCTTTTTCATAAAACTAATTCCTTTTATCACCAATAAAATTCTCTTTTTTAGATATGGGACACTCTAAACTGAAGGATCACTAACACAAAAATAAGGATTTTCGGTTTTATAGCCTATAAAAAAGTCAATTCTTTCATAATGTGATAGTTACATTGGTCCGTTAGGCGCAAAAAAGCCCAACGGACCATTATATCATATTGATAATGTGATAATTAACTTTTTTAAAGGCGATGGACTTTCCCCGGCAAGGCAAAAAAAGGCCGGCTAAAAACTTAGCCGGCCTTTCTGCCTCGTGCTCGGGACGGGAATCGAACCCGTACAGCCATTTCTGGCCACAGGATTTTAAGTCCTGCGTGTCTACCAATTCCACCACCTGAGCAATTCCAGTAAAACTTTTGGTTTTGACGGCTGCAAAGGTAATATTTTTTGGAGAATTGGAAAAACTGAGTACATTTGCAGCGTTATTAACAATTTTGTTAAACAATTTTGTTAAATAAAATATAAAAACACAACTGAAATGAAGAGCAATAAAAACAGGTTGAACAAGGAAGATGATATTCTACAAGCAGCTGAACAAGAATTCCTTACAAAAGGATTTGACGGAGCAAGAACCACGTCAATAGCTAAAGCAGCAGGGGTTACGCATGCGATGCTGCACTATTATTTTAAGACAAAAGAAAACCTTTTTGAGAAAATTGTAGGCGGAAAAATAAAGACTATCGGGAATTTGTTTTTAGTTGCCTTCAGCAGTTCAAATCTTCCTTTTGAGAAAAAACTGGAGGATGGAATAACAGCTCAATTTGAGTTCATCTTAAAAAATCCTGACCTCCCGCGTTTCTTTGTTAATGAAATAGCCTCCAAACCAGAGCATTATAAACTAGTTGGGTTGAACAAGGAGATACGCTCAATGGTTAAAAATATCTTAAAGAACGTGCAGGCTGAACTTGACAAAGAAAATGCAAGGAAAAAATTACCCCACATGGATGCCCGCCACCTGATGCTTGATATTGTTTCCCTTAATGTTTTCCCATTCATTGCATATCCGGTTATACAAATGGTTCTGGGGAAAGAATTTACGAGCATCAAACATTTTGCGGCAGCACGCAAGGCGGAAAACATTGAAACAATTATGAAACGCCTTAAATAAAATAGGTGCCATAAATGCACTAAACACCTTAAATAAAAAGGAAGCTATAATGCATTAAACACCTTAAATAAAAAGGGAGCTATAATGCATTAAACACCTTAATAGAAAACACCTTAATAGAAAACACCTTAACAGAAAACGCTTTAACAATTAAGTGTTATGATTAAAAAAAACAGAAATACTTTAAGGATTTGCAGCAGAACCGCCTCTTTATTCTGCGGCAGGACCGTCTCATTGATTTGTGGCAGAACAGCATTGTTTGCTTTGCTTCTGCTGTGTACTGCATCTCTAAAGGCTCAAACTACCGCATCTCAAGAGCTTAGCTTGGATGAATGCCGCGCACTTGCCAGAAAAAATTATCCTGAAATAAAGCAATATGATTTAATCAGGCAAAGCGAGCAATACACAATATCCAATGCCGGAAAATCTTATCTGCCGCAGATAACACTGTCGGGACAAGCCACATGGCAAAATGAAGTCCCTTCCTTCCCTTCTGCATTAGGAAAAATGCTGGCCCAAAGCGGAATGAGCATGAGCGGAATGGATAAAAAACAGTATAAGGTTACCCTTGAAGTTAATCAGACCATCTGGGATGGAGGAAAATCTTCCGCAGATAAAAAATTGGCTCAGGCGGAATCCATTGAGCAGCAGAATTCTGCAGATGCAGATTTATATGGCATAGAGGGAAGAGTAGATGATTTATATTTTGGAATTCTGTTGCTTGACAAAAGAATTTCCCAGACCAATTTAACAGCCAAGTTGCTTCAAAGCAATTTGGATAAGGTGCACTCTCTGTTAAAAAACGGTGTTGCAACACAATCTGATGCAGATGCGGTAGAAGCTCAATTACTTACTGTAAATCAACAAATTACACAGCTAGAGTCAGCTCGCGACAGTTATGAATTAATGCTTGGAGTGTTCATTGGAGAAGATGTGAAGGGGAGACATCTTCTCATGCCTGACGTAACCAATAATGGAGACAGCACAAATATTAACACGCTCATAAATCTTGTCCCGCAGAGGCCGGAGCAGAAAATGTTTGAAGCAAAATCAAATAGCCTTGCTGCAAAAGAAGAACTTATAAAATCCTCAACTAGACCCAAGTTCGGACTTTTCGCACAAGGATTTTATGGTTATCCGGGCTTTGATTATTTCCAAAGCATGATGAACAAAAACCCAGGATGGAATGCAATTGCCGGAGTAAAAATGGTGTGGAATTTTGGCGCATATTATACGCGCAAAAATGATTTAAATAAAATACGGACGGCGCAGCAACAAGTAAATGTGCAAAATGATGTATTTCTGTTTAATACAAAGCTGCAGACAACCCAGGAAAACGGGGAAATTACGCGCATCAAAAAGGCGCTGTACAATGATGATAAAATTGTAAGCCTAAGAACGTCAGTGAGAAAAGCGGCAGAATCCAAACTAAGAAACGGCATCATAGACACTAATGATTTGCTTGGAAAAATAACTGATGAATCTGATGCCGTCACCGCCCGCTCTGCAAGAGAAATAGAGCTTGTGAAGGCAATTTATCAATTGAAACATCTTGTAAACAGATAGTTGCCAACAAATATTCAGACAAGAAACATCATGATTAACAAGTAACAGGATGATTAACAAGAGACATTATAAAGAATAATAATAGAAAAAGATATGAAAAGAATTGTTAGATACCCGCTTCTTATTGCCGCCGCAGGGACGGTGATAATGTCATGCAGCAAAAAAGAGAACTGGGATGCAACGGGAACATTTGAAGCAACTGAAATTACAGTCTCTTCTGAAACTGCCGGTAAAATTCTGTATCTCAATGCAGAAGAAGGGAATACGCTTAGTGCGGGCGAAGTTGCAGGGGTCATAGATACAACACAATTGTACTTGCAGAAACTGCAGCTGCAAAAAAGCGGTGCAGCCCTTAAGTCCGGCCGTCCCGACATTCAGAAACAGGTTTCATCCATCAGGGAACAAATTGCAAAACAGGAAATTGAGAAGAGACGTGTACAGAATCTTCTTAAAGACGGCGCGGCTACAACCAAACAGCTGGATGATGTAAACTCCTCATTGAAAGTATTAAACGGACAATTGGCAGCACAGCTATCTTCTCTTAATAACAGCACCGCCTCTATAAATGATAACTCCTCAGCCGTGGATTTGCAAATTTCCCAAATCAATGACAAGCTAGAAAAATCTCATATAAAAGCTCCTGTAACAGGCACGGTGCTAGCCAAATACAGCGAGGAAGGAGAATTTGCAAATATTGGGCGTCCCCTATTTAAAATTGCGGACTTGAATAACATATACCTGAGAGCATACTTCACTTCCGACCAGCTTTCCAAAATAAAACTTGGACAAAAAGTACATGTTACTGCTGATTTTGGAGGAGATAAAACCTTTGATTATCAGGGACAAATAACTTGGATAGCTTCAGAAAGCGAATTCACTCCAAAGACAATTCAAACAAAAGATAGCCGCGCGGATATGGTTTACGCAGTAAAAATTGCGGTAAAAAATGACGGGCGCATAAAGATTGGAATGTACGGAGAAGTTAAGTTATGATGCAGCAAAATGCTATAGAAATTAACGGAATCTCAAAGAGTTACGGGACTCTTAAAGCTCTCGGCAGCATCACTTTTAATGTCGGGCGCGGAGAAGTCTTTGGACTTATAGGACCGGACGGCGCGGGAAAATCTACGCTGTTCCGCATCCTGGTTACTCTAATAAATTCCGATAGCGGTACTGCAAAAGTTGACGGGCTGGATGTTCTAAAAGATTATCATTCAATAAGGAACAAAATAGGATACATGCCGGGAAAATTTTCTCTTTATCCGGACCTTACCGTAGAAGAAAACGTGAATTTCTTTGCCGCTCTGTTCCATGTTACCCTGGAACAAAATTATGACCTTATCGCCCCTATTTACAAGCAGATAGAGCCATTTAAGAGCAGAAGAGCAGGCAATCTGTCGGGAGGAATGAAACAAAAACTGGCACTGTGCTGCTCTCTTATACACAAGCCGGACGTTCTGTTTTTGGATGAACCTACAACTGGAGTTGACGCTGTTTCCAGAAGTGAATTTTGGGACATGCTGCTGGAGCTGCAAAAGAAAGGACTATCTATTTTGGTCTCAACTCCTTACATGGATGAAGCGGGCAGATGTAATAGGATTGCCCTTATAAACGGCGGGAAAATTTTGGATATTAATACTCCCGACGGCATAGTAAATAATTTTAAAGAACCGCTGTACGCCATCTCCGGAACAGATATGTACGGCATATTGGCTGCAACCAGAAAGGAGAAGGAAGTTATTGAGTGCTACCCATTTGGAGCTGCACATCATATAGTGGCTTCTGAAAAATTCAATCCCGAAATTTTAAAGCAAACGTTGGAAAAGCAAGGATTTAAAAATATAGAACTTAATAAAACCAGGGCGGGGATAGAGGATGTGTTTATTAAGTTGATGCGCAAGCAATAATTAGGCTGGCAGGCAAAACGTGCAAAAAACGGATGTAAGAAAAATGGAAGAAAACATCATATCGGTTAAAGAGTTGTGCAAAAGCTTTGGAGATTTCAAGGCGGTTGACCGCATTACTTTTGATGTAAAGCGCGGAGAAATCTTTGGTTTCCTGGGAGCTAACGGAGCCGGTAAAACAACGGCAATGAGGATGTTATGCGGTTTAAGCTACCCAACGTCCGGCTCAGGTACGGTTGCAGGATTTGACGTAATGAAGGAGGGAGAAAAAATCAAACATCACATTGGCTATATGAGCCAGCGCTTCTCTCTTTATGATGATTTGACTGTCTATGAGAACATGAAATTATTTGGAGGAATTTACGGACTCTCAAAGATGCAAGTTAGACGCAGAAGCGTGGAAATACTTAACCAGCTGCAATTTAAATCTGAGATAAACACGCTGGTTGGTTCTCTTCCTCTGGGCTGGAAACAAAAACTTGCTTTCTCAGTAGCCTCTCTTCACAGGCCGGAAATAGTTTTTCTGGATGAGCCAACCGGAGGAGTTGACCCCGTTACCCGCCGTCAATTTTGGGAGATGATTTACAAGGCATCATCAGAGGGGACAACAATCTTTGTTACAACCCATTACATGGATGAGGCCGAATATTGCAGCAGGGTCTCCATAATGGTTGACGGACAAATTAAAGCGCTGGATTCTCCTTCAGCATTAAAGAAACAATTTAACGCCTCAGCAATGGATGAAGTTTTCCGTTCGCTTGCAAGAGGAGCAAAAAGGGGGGAGTGATATGACAGGTTTTGCATCATTTGTAAAAAAGGAATCACTGCATATTTTGCGGGATAAATGGACGCTGCTGATAATTTTAATACTCCCGATAGTTCAGCTGCTGCTGTTTGGTTTTGCAATATCTATCGAGATTAATAACATCAATTTTTCTGTCTCCGCGCCTCACAGGACAGAGGCTATCAGAAAACAAGTTGAGCAAATTTCTTCTAATCCGTATTTTACATTTAAGGGATATATTACAAGAAATCAGGTAGATAAAGAGCTGCGGTCAGGCAAGAGCGACGCAGTTGCGGAGTTCTCAAAAGATAATTCAGTGCTGATTGCCATTGACGCATCCAATCCAAACAAGGCAATGGAAGGGGCTGGATATATGCAAAGCATATTGGCAAACGGGAGCTCAAATGCATCGGGGACAACTGCAAATTTATCCTCAATAATGCCGGAGACGCACATGTTATACAATCCTCAAATGAACAGCGCATACAATTTTGTTCCAGGCATTATGGGTCTGATTTTCATATTGATATGCGCAATGATGACATCAGTTTCAATAGTGAGGGAGAAGGAAACGGGAACCATGGATGTGTTGCTTGTGTCCCCTGTAAAACCAATAAAAATCATTTTTGCCAAGATGGTTCCCTATTTTGTTCTCTCTTGTATTAACCTGGCTTGCATACTGTTACTGGCGCGGTTTGTTTTAAATGTTCCAATGTCGGGGAACCTTGGGAGCGTAATAGGGATCTCTCTGCTTTACCTCGCCTTGGCTCTAGCACTTGGACTTTTAATCTCTACGGCCACATCAAAACAAATAACGGCTCTAATTATTTCCGGAATGCTTTTGCTTCTTCCAATCATCATGCTTTCCGGAATGGTATTCCCGATAGAAAATATGCCAAACGTCTTTAAGCCCTTGACTTACATTGTGCCGGCGCGATGGTATATTTCAGCAATAAGAAAACTTATGATAGAAGGACTGCCGTTTAAATACGTGCTTGAGGAGTTTTCCGTCCTGCTGGTTATGACGCTATTTTTGATAGCGCTGGCTCTTAAGAATTTTAAAGATAAAATGGAATAGGCTATGCGTACACTTCTTGTTTTACTGGATAAAGAATTCAGGCAGTTTTTCCGCAACGCCTTCCTGCCAAAAATGGTACTAATGTTTCCATTGGCGGTGATGCTGATTTTCCCTTGGACAACAACAATGGATGTGCATCATATTAACATCTCTATTGTAGACAATGACCACTCGCAAGCCTCTGAAAGAGTGATAAATAAAGTAAAGGCCTCCGATTATTTCACTCTTAGCAATACAGCGGAAAATTACTCCCGCGCGCTGGACAATCTGGAAAAAGGAAAGGTAGATGTAATAGTAGAAATCCCGACAGATTTTGAGAAGGGACTGGAAAATGGAAAGCCTAAAAAAGTTAGCATTTTTGCTAACACCGTAAATGCGGTCAAGGGTTCTCTTGGCTCACAATACATGAGTCAAACCGTAACTCAATCTATCGCCGAGCTATATAAAGAGAAGGGACTGACGTTTTCAGCAGCAAGCATATCGGTACAATACCGCTACAATCCCACTTTAACGTACAGGTATTTTATGATTCCGGCGCTGATGATTATGCTGATTATCATGATATGCGGCTTCCTGCCCTCTCTTAACATTGTGAGCGAGAAGGAGATAGGCACTATAGAACAAATCAACGTAACACCGGTAAACAAGTTCACATTTACTTTGGCAAAGCTGGTTCCATATTGGATTATGGGATTTTTTGTTCTTGGGGTGGCGATGGTTATTGCATGGCTCGTTTATGGACTTACGCCGGCGGGTTCAATAGGAGCTATATTTTTGGGTGCGGCGCTTGCAGCGCTCGCAATGTCAGGACTTGGAGTTATTGTTGCAAATAATTCAAACACAGTGCAGCAGGCTATGTTTGTAATGTTCTTCTTTGTAATGATATTTGTCCTGATGAGCGGACTTATAACCCCTATAGAATCAATGCCTTCATGGGCGCAATATTTAACATACGCATTCCCCCCAAGATACTTTGTGGACATTATGCGCTCCGTTTATCTTAAAGGGACGCTGCTATCTGAATTGTGGATTGATTATGTTGCCCTTGCGGGACTTTCCATAGCTCTTGACCTGCTTGCAGCTGTCACATACAAAAAACAAGGATAAAAAGAGAATAGTTAGAGTCAGTAACGCAAGCTAAAATCAACAGCTCAAATTAGAACCTAAGCTCTATTCCAAATGTTAATGCAAAACGATTGTGTACCGGTTTGCTCACTCCGCCAATTGTGTGATAGCGGTGTGTTAAACGCCATGTTGCATCTACGCGGAACATTCTGAAAATGTTAGATATACCAACTCCGGCCTCCATGTACGGTCTGCTAAGAGAGGACATTTTTTCCGGGAACAAAATTTCTGCTTGTGATGCCGCTCCGTTACCGTCAGAGGTACTGCCATTGTTGCGTTTTGACAAAGTTCCATAAGCGGCCTTGTATGTAAATATTTCACGCCACTGCAATCTTTTTAGCAACGGAATTTTACCCAGGAAAAATCCTTTGAAGTTATGCTCATAAAATAAAGTTACCCAAGTGTCAGATGCAAATTCATAAAAGTCCATGCATGTAAACGCAGTTGCATCATGGAAATACGTACCGTTGCCCTCATGCAATTTAAGCAGCGGATAAGGCACTTTGCCTATTATTCTTCCGCCGGATAACTGGATATTTGAAACTCCGACAGGAGGCAGCTGCAAATTATACTCAACTTTTCCCTCTGTTCTGAAATAGCTGTAACTATTGTTGCTCAGACCTTTAACGGCAGCAATCAAATCAATCGTGATAACAGGGAATTTTGTAAACATGTATTGTTTGTCAAACACGCCGCGCGTAACTGTCTCATTCCAAGAGAAACGCGCCGTGTAATGGAATTGATTTGCTGCAACTGATGAAATGTGCGTACTATCAGGAGCAAACATAGGAACATATTTGTTGGAGTAAATTCTCCTGCTCTCTATTGCAAAAGTATTATCAAAACCCGTTCTCCACTCATGCAGATATTGTAAAGAGAAATCGTTTACCGGACTGAGTTTCTGACTATTACCTTTTGCAAGCACAGAAGAAAGTATATTGCCCTCCGTAAAGGCATCTATTCCTTTTCCAAGCTGCAGAGCATCATGCTTAAAGCTCAACGTGATTTTTTTAGTTGGCTGATTGCTAAACATATATTCTACAGTACCGCCCCCCTTAAAGTTCTGGTCTTTTGTTCCGTATGCACCATAAAGCATGAACCTCCACTTCTTGCTGAAATTGTCATTTGTCCTTGCTCCCATCTGAAAGCGCGCCCCCTCCAAATTATTGAAGCTGAATATTTTAAAGTAAGGGCCAAACCCCACGTATTTAGTATCGTAATAGCCGTTGAATATGGTATTAATAACGGTATAAATATTTCTGTACAGCGGAACATTTTTAATGGAATCCACCATTTTATAAATATTGCTCTCTTTTGTGGTCAGCGCATAAGGTCTCACTTTGTCCCAATAAGACTCATCATTATTTAAAACATTTCCGTTGACAATAACGCTGGTATTTATTTTAGCCACACTATCAGGCAATTGCGTGTCAAAACGCGGATGCAGATAATCAACCTGTCGGCGACCCAAAAAAGAAATCATCTTGGAGGAATCTCTTAGCGTAACGGAGAAATCTGCATACACTTTATCCTGCTTAAAAAACCACACAGAGTCCGTCAAGCTCCCGACAGATTTTCCCCCGCCGGCATTGCCGCCGGCAACTCTCTCATTCTCAACATCAATTACAAGGTCTCTAATCCAGTTAACATTAGAACCCTTCTTTAATTTTGCGTGAATATCCTTTAACGCAAAGTCTTGAGCATCAATTGACATCTCTCCGTCAAACACAGGAGATGAAACCAGCTTTGACGGATGGTATCTTATTTTGTAAGTCTTTCTACCTCCAATTTTTGTGCTGTCAATCAAGTAGTAATTATAATACACGTTTCCAACTGAAGAAATTGGAGACGGAAGCTGCACTCCAAAAATATTTATATAATTATCATAAAAATTTGTCTTGACGTTCATATTTCCGGTAAACTGCGCCAAAGTGTATTCATCTTTGATACCTGAGATTTTGCTAGCCTTTATAACTTCCTTGTTTACAACGGGATTCTTCTGATGATAAAAATGAGAATTTGCCTCAGAAATCATTACGGGCAAATACGGCTGTCCGGAAATTACAGAAGTATCCATGTAATTAAAAACAAATCCAAAATTTTTACGCAGCAACTTGCTCTTAATCTGCTCATCAGCGTTTGTCAAATCAAGCTCCATTTTGCTGTAAATACCACAGTCATAACGCTCTCTCTGCTCCGGATCATTTCTGTATTTGTTGTCGTCTATCCTCTGAAGGATGGAGCGGACATAGTGGTCATCCGGTTTCACAACAATAGCATTAAGATTTGTAATCTGCTCATTAAGAGCAAAATTAACCTCCTTAAAACCTCCCTTAACAATTGGAAATTCCTGCTGATCATAGCCAATAATCATGGCGCACAAAATACCGTCGGTGGGTTTGCGCGTTTCCATAGTATAATAACCATCCAAATCTGTGGAGACTCCAATTGTGGTATTCTTAAAAAAGACACTCGCAAAAGGGATAGGCTCGCCGGTTTTAGCATCTGTAACCCTGCCCTTGACTTTTGTCACCTGGGCAAAAGAAAAACTTGGCAATGAGATAATTATACTGGCAATTAGACAAAGAGCCAGCACTATTTTCTTCTTTTTTATCCCGATAGTTATATCGTTTAATAACATTTATCTATTCAAAAATTCCGGCAGGAAGAACTTTATTAAACTCCTTCGCCGGGGTTTTATAAAGCGTATAATTTCCGTTTCCCTCTTCCATCTTCATAAGGCATAAAGAGCAGTCTTTCTTGCTGTAATACAGGATTAAAGCCACAACCCCGTTCTTTGCTCCCTTCCCTTTATTCAATTCAAACGTATAATATTTGTCAGAATCTCCATAAGTGATAGATGCATTATTCTCTTTTGCCGCACCGTTTACATCACCGGAAATTGCAGTGACCAACGTATTCTTAAGGTTCCTCATGCGCGCATCTGTTTTTGTACTGTAAGCAGTTTTCTTTGAGCCTTTTGCAAGAACCAATTTATCCCCGTTCACAAGGAGCTGATTACCCGCCGGCTTGTCATATTTCATATTAAGCTGCCCAGATGAGCGCTTAAAATATAGAGTGCCGGAGGAATTTAAATCACTTTTCACCCCCATCATATGCTTAACCTGCACAAATCCGCATTCCACTGTTCCGTATTTTGCATTAGCATCCGCTATCTTTTTTATAATTCTCTGTTGTTCTGCATTTTGTGCAAGCACCGCTGAAAAAGAGAAAACAAAAAATAACGCCGCAAAAATAACTTTAGATACCTTATTATAAGTAGTCATTTCTTCTCAATTTATATCTGTTAATCCTATATTTTGCCCCTGCTGATACTGCAATTATTACTCCAAAAATTTGCCGGCACATCACATCTCCAGATTCAAGTCCAATCCTGCAGTTGCTTCCTTAAGCCCAATAACCGCAGAACAAGTTAAAAATGAGGTAATTGAGACACCAAGGATTCCGTGCAAATTTAAATTTTGCCCGGTAAAATACAAATTCGGAATTGGAGTTTTAGGCGCCAAAAGCGTACACAGCAGATTATTGCAATCTTTTCTAATGCCGTATGCAGCGCCATTAACCGTTCCGGTATAGTTCATATAAGTAAGCGGGGAGCTTGTACATATACTCCCGATGGAATCTCTTAGCCCAGGTATGCATCTCTCTGCCAAAGCAATACATTCCTCAGCCTTTTTCCTCTTAAACTCTTTATAATCCTCTCCTCTCTTTCCGACAGAGGTATCCTTCCATTTTTCAACTTCAGAAAAACTCATCGGAGCAAGCAAATCTATTATCTGAGCAAATTCACCATTGGCAGGGACCTGATAACTTATCAGCACGCCATGCACCTTGCCATCCCCCAGCATATCTGAAATCTCCCAAGGTGAACCCACCTCCGGAGAATAATAGTAAACGTTTCTGTTTCTGTACTGTACACGGCCGGGCTTTAGAGCAATATTTACGGTAAACATTCCGTAGGTCTCTCCAAGATTATTAATTCTATGACGGAACACCGGACGTACAAGATGAGTCTCTTTAATAAGATTAAGGGTAATCCCGGGGTGAACATCAGAGATAAAATTATCCGCAGAAATTCTCACACTCTCTCCGCTGTTGTTAATAATCCTCAGCCTCCGTTATTTTCCCCTCTTTTTCAATAAGCTGGCTGACAGCAGAATCTGTCATTATTTCTCCGCCCATCTTTTTTATTCCATTTGAAAGAGAGTCTGCTATCATAGAACCTCTTCCGCATAATCTCCAAGCACTCTGCACAAAAGAACTGTTTATCTGAGCAAATAAATAGAGCGGCAATGTCTCCCTGTGAAGCTCCAGCTTTAAAGAATCCCCGCTCAAGACATTTAGCAATTCTGTATTCTTTATGGTCTCACGCAAAAAACAATATGCAGAATCTGAAAACAGTTTTGTGCGGAAGGCAATATCTTCTTCATGCGCCATAAGTGGGCCTGTAATTTCCTTTCCTACAGACCTTAAGAAGAAAACATATCTGTTAAGAGCAGCCTCATCTTCAGGGAAATATTCAGAAAGTTTACGGGCGAAATTCTCATATCCGTTAGCAAAAAGATAAGATTTTTCTCCTAAAATTACCTCATTGTATCCGTCGGTATCCAGTTGATGCCAAGGCAAATCCATCAGCTTGAAATAAGAAAAAATATTATGCAGGATTTGTCCCTTGCCCAAACCTCCTACATAGTGAAAGCCGGTATCATATTCATTATCACCGCGTTTAAAGCTTTGCAAACACCCGCCAATGGAATGATTCTTCTCAACCACGCAAACCCTTCTCCCATGCTTTGCAAGAATATAAGCACATTCCAGACCGCCAAGTCCGCTTCCAATTATTAGAGTATCAAAGCTTTTAGAAGACATATCTATTCCTTTTCAACTACTTTTTCACCTTTGCCCTGACTTTTTCATAAGCCTCAAAAAGCCATGGCTGCAAAACAAAAGTAATCATAATGGTAGAAATCATTCCCACAAGGGTAGAAAACCCTATTGATGAAATTGCGGGGTGAACCGCAAACATCAATGAAACCACCGCAATAATTAATATGCACGCAGAGAAGAAAATTGCACTCTTGTGATATACAAGCAGTTCCTTGCCGGATGCTCCGGACATATCCCTCCCGCTCACTCTATTTTCATGCGTTAATCCATCCATCACAAATATGCTGTAATCAACTCCCATTCCAAAGATGAAAGTGGAGATTATAATATTTATGAGATTAAATTCCACTCCCGCAGCTGCCATTGCTCCAAGCACAATATACCAGCTCATTCCCATTGGAAGAAAAGCTATTAGCGCATAAACAACATTCCGCATAGAAAGCAGCAAAACTATTAGAACAAAAATAGAGGAAATCATAAGCACAAGATTAAAATCATGGCTCATAATACTCACCATATCAGATGTATAGAAGAACGGATCCACAACCAGCGTATGCTTTGCCAGCTCGTTTTCCGCGGCAGCCGCGTTCCCCGATGAAACTGATTCAGGTTTTCCGTAAACTCCTCCGCGCGCTATAAACTTTGAGATTTTTTTAAAATTCTCCGCCGGAGCCTTAACGGCAGTAAATACAAGCCAGGTGTCTCCTGTATGTTCTATCATATTGGACATCAAGCTATTTGGCAGCACATTGGAATCATATAGACTCACGGGCTTATATTGTTTTTCCACCATTTCATAAAACGGAGAAAACATATCCGCCTCAAATCCTGCCCTCTCCCCTGCCTTTATAATAAGACTTTTAACCTCTTGCTTTCTATCGGGAGTCCAATAATTATTCCAAAAATTTATACGCGCATTTTGCTCATCTTCAGGCAAAAGCAGCGCGGAAGAGTTGGAGTATTTTGCAATCTCCCCTCTCTGTTTTAAATCCCGACAGATGTATCCAATTTTCTGATTGTACCTGAGCGCAGAGTCCAGCGACCTGGCAAAGACCGCATAATATTTCTGAGTCAGTCCGTGCATAACTTTCTCTGTATAAAGATTATTGGCTCGTACAACCTTAGGTTCATAATATCCAAGATGAGTTATGTCCGTATCAAATTTTGCCTTCCCCCCCGTAATTATAAGAGAGGCGGAAAATACCAGAAGTACTAAAGCAATCAGCCAGGATTTTTTATGATAAGGATA
This sequence comes from Bacteroidales bacterium, assembly GCA_022647615.1. Taxonomy (NCBI): domain Bacteria; kingdom Pseudomonadati; phylum Bacteroidota; class Bacteroidia; order Bacteroidales; species Bacteroidales bacterium. The sequence continues at coordinate 831,910 of JALCKZ010000001.1, read as the reverse complement.
AGACGTAATTCTTTCAATTACTCTAAATGCCTTATTATCAGAACTTACAAGCTCCCCGTTGTCATTATCATTATCGCTTATCATTATCGTTGTTGTTGTTGCCCTCTCCGTTCATGGTTTTTGGAGCCTTTGTTTTAAAAAACTGCGGCAAGAAAAGCAAAGCGGAAAGGGTTGTACCAAGCATTACCAATGAGGCAAACAGGCCAAAATCTCTTAACAGGGACGACCGCGTAAACATCAGTCCCATAAGAGCTCCAATGGTTGTGATACACCCCAGCATCACAGGTTTGGTTTGCTCTTTTATTACCCTCTCCGGGTCATAAAGATAAGAGTAATGAGTTATCACGTGGAGACAATAACTAAGCGCAACTCCAATTACCAAAGAGCCTATGCCCAAAGAGATAAATGACATGGAACCTTGGATAAAATACATCATCGCAAGGGCAAACACTATCCCGTAAATAAGCGGCAATAAAAGCAAAACAAGAACTTTAAATCCTCCTATGGTCTTCCGGAATGAAAAACCTATGATTAAGCAAATAAGTAACAATGAAATACTTACCGTGATTGTCAAATCTTTCTTTATCCTTTTGGAATTAAAAACGCTCTGCACCGGAGAGCCATAAAATAAAACCTCAACTCCGGGGTTGGCCGCCTCAAAAGAGGCAATCTCTTTTTGCAAATTATTCACCAGCCGGGTTCCGCTTTTGCTGTCAAATGATTTAAATGACGGGGACAAAAACGCAAGGGCCATTGTACTGTCGGGAGAAAAAAAGTGATTGCTAATTATTTTATAATCAGAATCTTTAAGCGGGTTACCGGAATTGCCTGCAGCAGGGGCGCTGCCATTTGAAACGCTGCCGGACGATGCGCTTTTGGCAGAGAAAAGATTGCGCAAAGCAAGAGGATCCTCTCTTATGATATCATAATATGCGCTCCCCTCGGGAGAGGACAGAAGCTCCGTGTTGGCCGCCATAAGTGAATCCAGCACAGCCGGTTGCAGCATCCTGTCAAAGCGCGGATAGAAGTCCGCAGGCAAAAAAACGGGGGCATTTTCAAAGATGAAAGAGACGGCATTTTGAACCAAAGTGTCATCAATTTTCCAAAGTACATTCTCTATCTCACCGCCATTATGAGCAATAAGAGAATCGCAAAAAGTATCAGCGCATAAAATCAGGCTGTCTGGTGTAACTCCCTCTGCCCCTGCATTTTCCTTAGTACTGCCGGAATTTGAAATTTGCGTGCCGCGCGGAACAAATTCTAGAAAAATCTTATCCTTGACCCTTAATTTATCAAATGCATAGCGGGCTCCGTTATTGTTCCCCGCAGATGGAAGCAACTTGGAAATATCCTCTTCATAATGCATTTTTGCTCCAAAAAATGCAAAGAGGATAAAGCTGGAAATCAGTACTATGTAAAAAGCCGCCTTATGCTCCTTAAAGAAGCGGAAAGCGGCCAGTATAAATTTTGTCATTTGGGAAAAGCAATTACTTGCTCTCTATCCTTGCAAGTATAAAATTATATAACTCTGTAAATGTCTTAATTTTAACTATTTCCGTCCCCTTGATTTTAACTCCGAAGGTCTCTTCCATTAAAGCAACAAGATCCACAAGACTAAGGCTGTCCAGGTTTAGGGTTTTCTTGATGTCTGCATCAGGAGTAATTACATCTTCTTCTACTTCAAATTCTTCTGCCAGAACTTTTTTTGCTTTTGCTTCAATCTCTGCTGTTGTCATACCTTTTATTTTTAGAACTATCTATCTAATTTTTAATTACTTATTATTTGCCGCCATTCTGCAGGTTCTTTACCACAAGCGTAGAATTTGTGCCGCCGAATCCAAAAGAGTTGGAAAGGAAAATATTAAAATGAGCATCCAATCTCTTTGCCGGAATATTCAATTTTGCAGAATCCTCATCCGGAGTTTCAAAATTAACATTCGCCCCGATAAAATCATTCTGCATCATCAACATTGAGTAAATCACCTCGCTTGCTCCTGCCATCCACATTTCATGCCCTGTCTGTGATTTTGTGGAAGTTACAGGCGGCATGTGGTCTCCAAATACCTTATAAATTGCCTTGGCTTCATTTTGGTCACCGACAGGTGTACTTGTGGCGTGAGCGTTTATGTAGCCTATTTCATTTTTCTGAATACCCGCGCGGCGAATAGCCATCTCCAAAGAACGCGCCGGGCCATCTACGTTAGGGACGGAAATATGGTCTCCGTTTGAGGAAAAGCCATATCCTAAAACCTCCGCAATGATTGGCGCTCCGCGCTTTACGGCACTCTCATAATCCTCCAGAATTACAGTTGCCGCACCTCCGGAAGGAATTAATCCGTCGCGATTTTTATCAAAAGGACGGCTAGCTTTCTCCGGCTCACTCTCCCTTTTTGAAAACGCTCCAATGCCGTCAAAACTGCAGACAGAATAGGGATTAACCTCCTGCGCACCTCCGCAAACAACCATATCCTGCAACCCGTCTCCTATAAGCAAAGCTCCTAAACCTATTGCATGTGAGCCGCTTGCGCAAGCTCCGGAAACCGTAAGATTCATTCCCTTAAGCTTAAAAATGCAGGAAAGATTCATTGTGACGGTAGAGTTCATGGATTTAAAAATTCCGCCGCTCCCTATCATTGATGTATCCTTGTGTTCCCGCATGGTATCTACGCTCCTAATTACAGGCTCCGCGCTAGAATCATTTCCATACATAAGACCTACCTCATGCGTATCCAGATAATCTTGCTCAATCTTTGCAGCCTTAAGAGCATCAGCGGTAGCACAATAAGCATAAAGCGCCTCCTCCGGCATATAAACTCTTTGGTTGCGGCTTAGAACTCCCTTAAGATTAGGAATTTCCAGCTTTCCGGTAAGGGCGGAAACAAATCCCATCTCTTTGCGGACCGGGTCAAAAACAATCCCCGATTTCCCGCTATATAAAGAATCTCTCACCTCCTCCAGCGTCTTGCCAAGGCAGGAATAAATTCCCATTCCGGTTATTACAACTCTTCTTTTCATTTTAACGCGTCCGATTTTACTTTAACGCACTCCACAACTCATCCTCCAATCTATCCCTCAAATCTTTCAAGGCGCGCAATTTAGCACTTTTTCTATTTTTATAAAAGCGATATTCCTCTTTTAGACCAAAACTGTATGAACAATAGTACCACGCAAAAAGTGACAAAAGCGGCAGAAGGCAGACATAAATCACTCCCATCAACACCGTAAAAATTTTACATGCCAGCAAAAAAGATATCAGATAGAAAAGGGGGATTGTAATAATTGCGCTGAACCCCAGCAAAAAGGACCCACGCAGCATTGGATCATTCATCCTCTTTGCAAACGGCTGCGGAATAACATAAATGAAATAGGCAGGCCACAAAGAGAAAATCCAAAGCGGCAGCAGCAAAACCAGGCAAACGCAACGCACAATCATCCTGCACTTTACAGCATCCATTCCAAAAATCTTCTTCCCATTTTCCAAAGGCACATTAGTTAAAGTCTTAAAAGAAATCTCATTCTCCTCCAATCCTTTTTTAAGCTCCTGCGCCTCATCAAATATTTTATTTTTTATCCCGACAGCTGGTAGATTTCCAATTGCCTCCACCATCTGCTTATCGGCAATCAGCTGTTCCGGCAGCTCCTTATAATCCAAATTATTTTGATGCGCATAATTTGCCCCAAAATTTGTACGCAAAAAATCTATCGCATCATAATTATCCAAATCTTCAATGTTGAGCATCATCTCTTTTATCTGTGCTCTAACAAGCTCATTCACTTCTCTTTGCGCCGTTCTTGGCTGGCTTTTGTAGAGTTCATAATAAGGTTTAAGAGAGATTGGCTTGCCGTATTTAATTAGCATATCTCCCTGTATGGGATAATATCTTGAGTAGTGATTTGCGCATGGAAGAATAAAGACTTCTTCCAGAAAATCAGATTTTTTTGCGGCATTGAAAGCCAGAGTTGTATAGCCGCTTGTGAAATCTCCAAGCCAGCGTTTGTTCTGATGTCCGGCCTCCGGAAAAAGCATCACAGCCTCTCCGCCAGCAACCAGTTCTTCACTTTCAGCAAAAGTTTTCTCATTCTTCCCGACAGCTTCAATTCCCTCAAAATTAGCTCTATACGCCGGCATAACACCCAGATAGCGCATAAACTTTGTAAGGATGCCGCTAACGCTAAAAATATCAGCGCGTGCTATAAAATGAATTTTTCTGTTTGAATTTGAATTTGACAACAACACCGCAATTGCATCAATAAGACAATTCTGATGATTCTCAACTATGACAAGCGGCGTTCCATCCGGAGGAACATTTTTGGTGTTCATGTAATACACATGTTTGAACATCAAATTGTTAAAAGTAAAACTAATAATCCACTTAATAATTCTGTAAAAAAAACCTGTCTTTCTAACCTCTTCTTTCATTACCTATCGCGATTATTATTTATTCTTCATTAATCCAGCGCTCTATATCAAACGTGTCATTAAAGAATAGTTTAGTCATCTGATTTACAATATCATGTCCGCACGCACTGTTTGCAAAATACACAAACGTTTTTCTCTCATTTGGAATTATGATGAACAGCGCCTTTGAATTTCCGTTATCGCCCCAATGCCAAAGAATTGTACCGTGATTCTTTGTCTTCTCAGTGCCAATGCCCAGGCCCCAGGCAATTGTTCCCTTCTTGTCTATCTCCCTGATTTTAGGAGGATACTGAGTTGCAAGTCCGCTGCAAGGAGTAATCATCATCTTGTAAGTCTTTCTTTTTAAGCCGGTTCCATTCAACAAAACTTTCAGGAAATTTGAATAATCATGCGCATTTGTCAGCAAAGTGTATGCAACATTCTGCCTTGGAAATCTCCTGACCCCGCGGTTTTCCCCCTCCCTGTTAAATGACGCAACTGCCATAGTATCAAACTGCGGCATCCATTCGTAAGAACTGTTTGGCATATCATATTTATCAAACACTTCCTCTTTTGCAATTTCCTGTATTGACTTGCCTTTTATTTTCTCGACAGCTCTTTGCAGAAAAGCGTAACCTTCTCCGGAATAATCAAAAATAGAATCCACAGGGAAAATAAAATGGATTTTGCTTGCGGGCCATTCATCAGAAGATGGAGATGCCGCCCATTCCTCCAGTCCGGTGCGATGCATCAGCACCAATCTGGCTGTCAGCCTTTTAGCCTTATCCTTGTCTATGAAACGGTCTATGTCCGTATAGTTGTACAGCGGCTTGTCCAGGTCAATCTCCCCGCGGTCATACATCCTCAGCACAACGTATGCAAAAATCACTTTGCTCAAAGATGCAGCCTGAAAAACAGGCGTCTTGCCGCCCGGCTTGTTTGCACTGACGTAACCAAACATTCCTGTCCTCTCTAACTTAGGTTCTGAGGAAGCGTTGTACTCAACGTACTTGTACTCAATCAAAGGAATCCTTGCCTGCACTCTGATTTGATCTACGCTGTTTTGGATGTTTTTAAAATTATTCACCTTGTTGTTTATATACTCAGCAGCATCCTGCGCCATCACCAAACCAGGCGCAAACAGCAAAGCTGCAAGTATCATAATTGATTTTTTCATAGGTCGCAAAGTTACGAAAAAGATGTGGAAAAGGCCGCGTAAACTCAGCCCTTGGGTCCACAAAAAAAGCCTGAAAAAATTCAGGCTTTTTCTGTGGACCCAGTAGGACTTGAACCTACGACCCCCTGATTATGAGTCAGGTGCTGCTAACCAACTGAGCTATGAGTCCATGTCCAACGGCTAAGATGGTTTACTTTATCGGGGACACTTTGCCACCGGAAAATAATCATCATCACCGTATGTGTTGTTCATCAGACTTTTATCTCAACTTCTACGCCGCTTGGAAGTTCCAGCTTCATAAGAGCATCAACTGTCTTGGATGAAGAGCTGTAAATATCCAGCAGACGGCAGAAAGAGTTTAGCTCAAACTGCTCACGTGCCTTTTTGTTAACAAAGGTTGAGCGGTTTACGGTAAAAATCTTCTTGTCAACCGGCATCGGGATTGGACCGCTGACGATTGCGCCTGTAGCCTTTACTGTCTCTACAATCTTGGCGGCAGATTTATCTACCAGCGCATGATCAAAAGACTTAAGCTTAATTCTTATTTTTTGGCTCATTTTATTTATTAATTTTTTAATTATTCCTCTTCTGCAATTGGCTTATTGCCAGACTTCTCAATAATCTCTTTTGCAAGATTAGCAGGAAGTTCCGCATAATGTGAAAATTCCATCGTACTAGTTGCACGTCCGGAAGACAATGTTCTTAAGACAGTTACATAACCAAACTGCTCGGAAAGCGGAACCATCGCCTTGATGATTCTTGCTCCTCCCCTGGAGTCCATGTTAGTAATCTGTCCGCGACGTTTGTTAAGGTCTCCGATTACATCTCCCATATACTCCTCAGGTGTTACAACCTCCAGAGCCATAACGGGTTCCATAATTACAGGAGCTGCCTTAGCTGCTGCCTTGCGGAATGCTTGTCTTGCGCAGATTTCAAATGAAAGCTGATCGGAATCTACGGGGTGGAATGAACCATCTTTAAGAACAACCTTCATAGATGTAACTTCATAGCCGGCAAGAACACCATTTTGCATTGCCGCCTTGAAGCCCTTTTCTACTGCAGGAATATATTCTCTTGGAATGTTTCCTCCTTTAACCTCATCTACAAATTGTAGTCCTGTAACTCCCTCGTCCGCAGGTCCCATTTCAAAGATGATATCCGCAAATTTACCACGGCCGCCAGTCTGTTTCTTAAACAGCTCTCTGTGCTGAACGGTCTGACGCAATGCCTCTTTGTAGTTAACTTGAGGAGCGCCCTGGTTAATTTCTACGCCAAACTCTCTCTTTAATCTGTCAATCAAAATCTCCAGATGAAGCTCTCCCATTCCGCTGATAATAGTCTGACCTGTATCTGTATCAGACTTAACGGTAAATGTAGGGTCTTCCTCTGCAAGCTTGCCAAGAGCGATTCCAAGTTTGTCCAAATCTGCCTGAGTCTTAGGCTCTACGGCAAGTCCGATAACAGGAGTCGGGAACTTCATAGACTCAAGAACTATAGGATGATTCTCATCACAGATGGTATCTCCTGTTCTCAAATCTTTGAAACCGACTGCAGCACAGATATCTCCGGCCTCAACAAAATCTATAGGATTCTGTTTGTTGGAGTGCATCTGGTACAATCTTGCAACTCTCTCTTTCTTATCGCTTCTGGTATTAAGAACGTAAGAGCCTGAATCCAGTTTGCCTGAATAAGCTCTCAAATATGCTAATCTTCCTACAAAAGGATCTGTCGCGATTTTGAAAACAAGTGCGCAGAAAGGCTCTGAAGCTGAAGGTTTTCTCTCAACTTCTTCCTCTGTCTTTGGATTTGTTCCGGTGACATTGCCTCTATCCAAAGGACTTGGCAGATATCTCACGACAGCGTCCAGCAAGAACTGCACGCCCTTATTTTTAAATGAAGAACCGCAGCACATTGGAACAATGTCCATGCTAATGGTACCTTTTCTTATTGCTGCTATAACTTCTTCATCTGTAATAGTTTCCGGATTGTCAAAATACTTCTGCATTAAGGCGTCGTCAAATTCAGCGGCGGACTCAATCATAGCGGCCCTCCACTTCTTTGCCTCTTCTACCAAGTTTGCAGGAATATCTTTCTCTTCATAATTAACAAGTTCCTTACCCTCTGAATCATAGTAAATTGCCTTCATCTTAAGGATATCTACTATACCTTCAAATTTATCCTCTGCACCTATCGGGATGCAAATAGGAACCGGCTTAGCTCCAAGCTTCTTCTTGATGTCCTCTACTACTGCAAAAAAGTCTGCACCAACACGGTCCATCTTATTTACATAAGCAATCTTTGGAACACCATACTTATCTGCTTGTCTCCAAACTGTTTCTGACTGAGGCTGAACTCTTCCAACTGCGCAGAAAGTTGCAACCGTCCCGTCTAGAACACGCAAAGAACGCTCTACCTCTGCGGTAAAATCTACGTGCCCCGGGGTATCAATCAAGTTAATCTGAAAATGTTCTCCGTTGTAGTGCCAGAATGCCGTAGTAGCTGCAGAAGTGATAGTAATACCGCGCTCCTGCTCCTCTACCATCCAGTCCATTGTGGCTGCTCCATCATGAACCTCACCGATCTTGTGAGTCTTGCCCGTATAATACAGTATTCTCTCAGAAGTAGTTGTTTTTCCGGCATCTATGTGCGCCATGATGCCGATGTTTCTGGTGTATTTTAAATCTCTTGCCATTTAACTAAACTCTCCTAAGAACTAAAAACGGAAGTGAGCGAATGCCTTGTTGGCCTCTGCCATCTTGTGCATGTCCTCTTTCTTCTTGAAGGCACCGCCTTCATTGTTATATGCTGCCATTATCTCCGCCGCTAATTTTTCAGCCATTGAGTGGCCCGGTCTCTTTCTAGCAAAAAGAATCAAGTTCTTCATACTGATAGAAATCTTTCTCTCCGGACGCACCTCGGTAGGTACTTGAAAGTTAGCTCCTCCAACTCTGCGGCTTTTAACCTCAATTTGGGGAGTTACATTTTCCAATGCTTTCTTCCAAATCTCTACTGGAGCCTTGCCAGAATCTTTCATCTTCTCGCCGATCATGTCCATTGAATCGTAAAAAATAGCGTAAGCGATACTCTTCTTCCCCTGCAACATAAGATTGTTCACGAACCTGGTTACCAGGGCGTCGTGAAATTTTGGATCAGGAAGTAGAATCCTCTTTTTAGGCTTTGTTTTTCTCATTTCTTTGAAATTTTAAAACATTAATGACTTACTTCTTAGCTTTAGCGGCCTTTGGTCTCTTTGCTCCGTACAGTGAACGTCCTTGTTTACGTCCATCTACGCCTGCAGTGTCCAATGCCCCTCTAAGAATGTGATAACGTACTCCGGGAAGATCCTTTACACGGCCTCCTCTAACAAGAACAATACTGTGTTCCTGCAAGTTGTGACCCTCTCCCGGGATGTAAGCATTCACCTCTTTTTGATTTGTCAGCCTTACACGTGCAACTTTTCTCATTGCAGAGTTGGGCTTCTTAGGAGTTGTGGTGTAAACACGCACGCAAACTCCACGTTTTTGAGGACTAGAATCAAGCGCGCGAGATTTAGATTTGGTTACGATTCTCTTGCGCCCATTCCTTACTAACTGTTGAATTGTTGGCATAAATTATTGTTAATCTTTACTTTATGTAATTTCCCGCCCTTAAAAGCGGGTTGCAAAGATAACAATAGTTTTGTGTTATGCAAAATTTTCCGCAAGCATGCAGCGGGCGCTGCCGCCGCCGGCCGTCTCGATGGTATTAATGTCAGGTGCCACAATTGTGACATCTTCCTCCAGCTTTTTAATCTGTTCGGGAGTCAGCGACCCTTTTGCGGTTGCGGACATTACAAGAAGTTTTTTGCAAGAACTGTCGTGAGCCTTATCAGCTGCCTTGCCTGAATGCAGCTCCAGCATATTGCCGGCAAACTGCCCCATCTGCTCAAAGGATATTTCCACAATCTCTTTGCCGTTCTCCTCCAGCAGTTCTATAAGTCTTTCACGTTCAGATAAATCCGTGATTGAATCTAGACAAACAATTGCAAAGCGGGAACCAATGCTCATCATTACATTAGTATGATATATTGGCGTACCGTTCTCATCTGCAGCATCAAACAAGAAATAATCATAGTCCAGCTTCTCCGCAAATTTCTCCAAAACATCTTCATTGGTACGCGGGGACTTGCAGCAAAACGCCAGCTTATGCTCTCTATCAAGAACCATAGAACCGGTCCCCTCCAAAAATTTATTCTGCTTCTCAAATCCCGTAAGGTCCACAACTTTGTCACATTTTAGTCCCGACAGCTTATCCATTAATTTTTTTCTCTCTTCTCTGCGGTTGGGGGCAAACATAGGATAAAGTACAAGCGTACTTTCCGCCGATGTGCTTGCACAGCAAGCTCCGGAAGGATTTTTTCCGTCACAGCATGCATTAACAGACCCGTCACAGCAATGCACGGAAAAACAATTGTTTGGGAAGATGGAATCTGGAGTAAACGGCTGAGGGGTATCCTCTGCTACCATCACTTCAACGCCTGAATCCTGCAGCAGCTTGACATACGCGTCAAACTCTTTAAGAGCCTGTCGCTGAACTTTTTGAGCAGCCTCTTCATCTGCGGTTGTGTTTTGCTGAAACGCATTGTTTGCCGCTGTCTGCTCATTAAAGGCAAAACGTACCGGCCTTACCATCAATACTTTATTTGTTGTCTGCATAAAAAATCATTTTAAAGAATACTACAAAGTAAGTAAATTTTAACTGACTGCTTTTATAGTTTTCCATTATTTTACTACTTCACGTTTTTTTTTATAAATTTGTAAGCAATTAAAAAGGAACTACTTAAAAAACATAATTATGAAATTCACAGCAAAAGAAAAACACTATATGGACATGGAGTCCAAATACGGTGCTAAAAATTATCATCCGCTTCCCGTTGTTCTAGAAAGAGGCAAAGGGCCATTCGTATGGGATGTCAACGGAAAAAAATATTTTGATTTTCTTTCTTCTTATTCTGCTATTAACCAGGGACATTGCAATCCTAAAATTGTAAAGGCTTTGTGCGACCAGGCTCACAAATTGTGCTTGACTTCCAGAGCATTCTACAATACATCTCTTTGCGAGTATGAGAAATACATACATGAATTCTTTGGATATGACAGGATGCTTCCTATGAACTCCGGTGCAGAGGGAGTTGAAACCGCTCTTAAGCTTGCAAGAAGATGGGGCAACGTAAAGAAGGGTATTCCAAATAATAAAATCAAAATCATTTGCTGCGAAGGCAACTTCCACGGACGTACAATTACCGTGATAACCATGAGCAATGATCCATCATCATTTGCAAATTATGGTCCTCTTACCCCAGGATTTGTACAGATACCTTACAATGATACAAAGGCTTTGGAGAAGGCTCTTGATAAATATGGAAAAGAGACTTGCGCATTCATAGTAGAACCCATTCAGGGAGAGGCGGGCATAATGGTTCCGGATGACGGATATCTAAAGAAATGCTATGACCTTTGCCATAAACATAATGTTCTTTTGATTGCAGATGAGGTTCAGACCGGTATCGCAAGAACAGGCAGAATGCTTTGCAGCCAGTGGGATAAGATTCGTCCGGATATTGTTATTCTTGGCAAAGCTCTTGGCGGCGGCGTACTTCCTGTATCTGCTTGCCTTGCAGATGATGATATCATGTTGAACATTGCTCCCGGCGAGCACGGCTCAACGTTTGGAGGCTTCACTCTTGCAGCCCGCGTTGCTGTTGAAGCTTTGAAATTTGTTAAAGATGAACATCTGACAGAGAAAGCTGAAAAGCTTGGAAAGGTTTTCCGCGCAGAAATTACCAAGATTCATTCCCCTTACATTGCAGAGGTCAGAGGCCGCGGTCTTTTGAATGCCGTAGTTATAAAACCTCACAACGGTAAAGAGGCATGGGATGTTTGCCTGGAGATGATGAAGAATGGTCTTCTTGCAAAACCTACTCACAGACACATTATTAGATTTGCACCTCCGTTGGTAATAACTGAGGCTCAGATTAAACAAGCTGTAAAGATTATTGCAAAATCTATAAAGTCTTTGGAATAAAATAAATCAATAATTAAAGAGGGAGGGGCCTTTGATTTAAGACCCCTCCCTCTATTTTTTATTGTGTATCAGCTACTTATATGGCCATCACCTATAAGGCAATGAATATCAAAATCTGTGCGGTGAGAACCCGCAAGAACATTGTCAGCGGATATACGGTTGCATAACCTACTGCAGGATAACTATTTCCGGCAATCTCACCGGAGAATGCAAGCGCAGGAGGGTCCGTGGTACTTCCGGCAATCATACCAATTAGAGTCAGGTAATTTGTCTTTGTAACAAGCCGGGCAAGAATTCCTACAAGCAACAGCGGAACTAAAGTTATTATAACTCCGTAGCCTATAAGCATATACCCCTGATGATTTACTAGCGTATCTATAAATTTCTCTCCAGCACCAAGTCCAACGGCTGCAAGGAAAAGACAAATGCCAATCTCTCTTAACATCAAGTTTGCACTCTCAGTTGTGTAAGTAGGAAAATGAATTCTATTGCTAAAATGACCTATTAAAATTGCAATAATAAGCGGACCGCCGGCAAGTCCAAGTTTCACAGGCTGAGGCATTCCCGGGAATTTAAATGGAAGACTTCCAAGCAAAACTCCAAGCGCAATTCCCAAAAAGATAGCTGCAACATTTGGCTGCCAAAGTCTCTTTATTGAGTTGCCCATCAGTTCGCCCATCTGCTTAATTCCGCTCTCGCTCCCGACAGCTACTAATGTGTCACCAACTTGGAGCGCAATGTTGGAGGTTGCAACAATATCAACGCCTGAACGGAGAATTCTTATGACATTAACGCCATAAGCTGTCCTCAAATCTAATTGGCTAATAGTCTTGCCGTTAATGGAAGCTTTTGTGATTAATATTCTCTTGGATATTAGAGTTTTATCTAAACTTTCCCACTCTTTGATATCCATGTTCACAATTTTGCCCATAGAGGTTGCAATCTCATCAATTTCAGAATCTGCAGCAACTATCAGCATCCTGTCTCCGGCATTAAGTACGGTAGAAGGAGCTGCCAGGACAACAGTACCATTTGGTCTGCATAATCTTGTGATAACAAAATGCTTTTTATTAACGGCATGTAATTGCGCTACTGTTTTCCCGTTAACAATGTTTCCATTTACGGCACTGTCTGATATCTCAACAGTTATAATGCGCGGAGCGGAATCTTTTACGGAAGAGCCGGAATCAAGTTTTTCCGTTTCTTTCTCAATTTTTACTTTGAAAATAGACTTAAGTATCAGCATGGAAAATATAATTCCAAGCACTCCAAGAGGATAAGCCATTGCATATCCTATTGCAAGAGAAGGGTCAGCGGCTCCCGTCGCATCAGCAACTGTTTGCTGAGCCGCACCAAGTCCGGGGGTATTTGTAACCGCACCATAAAGAACGCCGGTCATTGTAATAAGAGAAGTGCCTGTTATTCTGTGAATTGCATAAGCACAGACACAACCCAGCAATACAATTAGAGTTGCCCACCCGTTAAGAGCAAGACCTCCTTTTTTAAATGATGATACAAAGTTGGGCCCTACGGAAAGACCTACGGAATAGACAAAAAGTATCAGTCCAAAATCTTTAACAAATCCCAAGGTAACGGGCTCTATTCTCATCCCAAAATGGGAGACAATAATTCCAATGAAAAGCACCCATGTTACTCCAAGGGAAATTCCCCCAACTTTAACTTTTCCAAGTAAAACGCCAAGAGTTATTACAATAGAGAGAATTATCACGGCATGTGCAACTCCCTGATTCATAAATAACTGTCCAAACCATCCTAATATCATAACTTCTAACTATACTAAATATTATTGCATCTAAAAGATTCTATTAATTGCAATAGATTACTTTTTATTTTAATTTATTTCTTCTTTTTTCCCGACAGCTTTGCTACAGGTTTTGCAGAATTTTCCGTTATGGTCATCTCTTTTAGCAAAGTATCGGCGTGAGCATACTTATCCAAAAACCACAAAACATATCTGATATCCAAATTTACGCAACGGCAATATTTGTTGTTAAAAAAGAACTCATCTGCAATGCCGTCTCTGTTTCCGTCAAATGCAAGACCTACCAGCTCCCCATTAGCATTCATTACGGGACTGCCTGAATTTCCGCCTGTTATATCGCATGTTGAAATGAAATCAACAGGGATTGTATTGCCGCTCATTGTACTGGTCCACCTCCCAAAATTCTTATTTTTGATTAAGGTGTACACAGCCGGATACATATTAAAATCATAATTTGTTGTATCTCTCTTCTGTTCAATTCCGGCCGCAGTTGATTGCCATGAATAATATACTCCATCTGCAGGAGCAATAGATTTTACATTGCCATAAGTAATTCTCATTGTAGAGTTTGCATCCGGAGCCTGAGCAACCCCTCTATCTTTGAGCATCAAATAAGTTGCACCAATGTACGCTCTGTTAAGCGTTGTCGGATTAAGCTTTTCAGCAGCCAAAATTTTGTTAACCTTCTGCCCAAGCTCAATTGAGTTCACAAAATCTCCAAATACTGCAAATGGTTCAGCTTTAACTTTTTCCGCAGTAATGCCGCTTGCAAAAAATTTGATTGTTTTAGTGCTGTCGCTGAAAATACTATTGGCGTACATCTCCTTGACTTTGTTCTCCAGATTGTCTCTGTTGTCATCCAAGAATTTCCTCAGCTCATTACTCATATATTGGCGGTCCACATGCTCATCAATATATTTTAGCATTGTATATGTAATCTCCTGCTCTACAGCCGGGTCTGTCTCCCGCTCTTGTTTTAGAGTCATATATAAAATTCCACGTACATCTTTATCTGAAGTATCCACGGTTGTAAGTTTTTTCTTCTCCATTGTCCTAACAATCGATCCTAATCTTGTAGAGTAAGTAACGGCTGCGCAACCTCTTACAAGCGCTTCCATTAACATTTGCCTGTTCTTGCTTACATCCTTGACAGAAGAGTAAGTTTTTTGCAATCCTTCAAGAACATCGCCATAAGCCTTAACTCTTTGAGGATCTGCATCTATCCACTGTTTAAGCTTTGCCTCTCTGACCTTGATTGTATCAATCGTCCCCTGCTTTCCAATACAGATGTTCTGCCATTTTGCATAGTCGCAATAATTGCTGATTTCAAAGTATTCATTTGAATATTTTAATCTTAGCAGCGGATCCTTGTCCATGAATTTCTTAATGACATCTAGCTTGGTCCTTCTAATTACGTATGTGATAGGATTTTCAACTGCATAGTGATATTCCAATTCAGGAGAAGAGACATATCTGCTTGTGCTGCCCGGGTAACCCATGACCATTGTGTAGTCTCCCTCTTTAACTCCTGCCGCTGAAACTTTCAGATATGCAGAGGTTTTCATCGGCACATTGTTTGGACTGTACTCTGCCGGCGAACCGTCGGGAGCTGTATAAATTCTATACATTGCAAAGTCACATTTGTGCTGAGGCCAGCCCCAATTGTCGGCATCATTTCCAAATGCGGCAACTGTAACGGGAGGCGCGCCAACAAATCTTACATCTCCATAAGTCTGACTGATATATAGATAGTATTTCTGACCGGCCCACTCTGACTGCAAATCAAAATCATATTTTTTAGCCTCTTCATCTTTGCCAAGCTTGGAAAGAAGTCTGCGCTGAACTTTCATCAAATAGCGGAATCCTCTGCCGCCGTGACAATCCATGCTGTCAACTATTGCCCTGCACTCATCTGTTACATCCAGAACGGTGCAAAGGAATGTTATTGTCTTTCCCTTGATTGGCATCTCATCTGAACGCTTCAAAGCCCAATAACCGTTCTCCAGGTAATTATGTTCCGGAGTTGAAAGCGCGTGAATATCAGAGTATGCACAGTGATGGTTGGTAATCATTAAACCATCGGGAGAAATAATACTGCCGCTGCACTCACCTCCATTAAGAGCAACAACTGCATCTTTTAAAGATGTGCCGCGTTTGTAAATACCTGGCTGCTGATATTTTGCATCTGAATATATTTGAGCAGGAGTAATCTTAATACCCGCTTTTCTCATCAATCCATAAAGCTGGGGATTAATATCATTCACCAGCCACATTCCGCCGTCAGCACGAGCTGCGGTGCAAAAGCCTAACACGCAAAGTGTTACAATAATTAAAGTTTTACGCATTTTATAAAGTTCAAAATTGTCCGCCAAAAGTAGCAATAAAAATTCAACTGCAACCTACCGGCGGCATGCAAAAAAAACGGCCGGCATGTTTTGCCGACCGTTTAAATATGATTTACGTTGTGTTCCTAGAAGTTCAAGCCAACCGCAACGCTGAACATCTGAGAATATTTGCCCGGAGCATAAATAATGTTTTTGCCCTGCATTCTTGTATAAGAAACGTCAGCATAAAGGTTACCCAGAAGCTTGCCGCCTAAAAAGTAAGTATATCTTAAACCAAAGTTATACAAACCTTTAGGTTGAGTGTAATATTCATACTCTCTGAAAAGCAGCAGATAGTTTGGCTTAGGCTCGCCTGTTGCAACTGTAGCGCTAAAGTTTGGATCCGTGTGCTTTTCAAGCACAGTGCCCCAGCCGTTGCTCCACTTTGCTCCTGCATAAACATCAAACATGCCTTTCTTGAACAAGAAATTTTTCCTTGCTTTTACATAGAAATCATTGTAAGTGATTTTTTGAGTGTAGTAATAAGGAAGGACAAATGAACTGTTGGAACGATTGGTAGAATGATCATATCCAAAGTTGACATCAACAGAAGGATTTAATTCTCTGCCTGCGCCGCGTCCAAAGGTCATTCTATAATCTAGATTCCAATCAAAGCTTCTTTTCGCAAATACTTGAACCTGACCATAATAAGTCATTGTTGAGATTCCGCTGACAATTTGTGTAGTGAATACCTGATCGCGATTCTTAATCTTATTATACGCACTTGTGAATGTCAGATAATCTGCAAAACTTCCATTGTCATAGCTAAGTTTTCCGGTATAAGTGAAATTCTTTCCATGTTCCTTGGAATATAGGTGCTGTCCGCCTTCTCCGGTTTGACCGCGCCTCTTGTAGAAAGAGAATTCATTATAGAAGCGCCATTTGCCGCCTCCGTTATCATCAAACTTAAACTCAACCTGACCACTCAAACCGTTGTATTTGCTAATAAAATATTGATCATCCATACACAGATTTTCCGTATCCCAGGCATCATGCAATCCAAAGAATAAGCCCTTGAACCAATACCCCGTATAGATAACATTGTTATCTGAAATCTTGGAATATCTGACTTCTTCATTGTATTTCCTATAAAAATAGCTTGCTCCAACATCCACATAATCAGATGTATATTTTGCGCCAAAATTAACATCCATGAATGCATAAGTTGTATTGTGACGCAAATCTCTCATCTTGGATAAGTTAGAGGTTTCATATTTTGCGCTTGCGCCAAGTTCCAGCCATTTTGTAGCATTAAACGCAACGCCTCCTGCAACTTTATAAAACTCTTGTCTTTTAGAAGTTGGTACAGTATCGGCTATAAAGTTTGTCAATCTCTCCGGATCAAGCACGCCGCTGAAAGTCATATTATTGCCTCTGAAGTTGTTATACTCTAACATACCGTGCATGGCAACTTTTTTAACTCTGGCATAGGACTCAGTCTTAAATCCGAAAATATTGCTATTATCTGATTCATAATATTTTACAAACTTTCCATTGTTGTAGTTAAAATAGGAACCAACATAAGAGAGCTCTTTATTATTCGCGATAGGAATATTAACTAGTCCGGCTGGATTCAAGCCTGTAATCCAAGCGCTCTTAAGAGGGACTATTTCAAATTTTGAAGTTTGCTTAAAAGTAACCAAAGAGTCATTAATCTGTTTCTTAAAGTACTCCGCATTTTTGCTGTTCTGCGCGTAACCACCCTCTGTAAAACCACATATAAAAAGAGCGGAAACTGCAATAAAACCAAATAAGTTTTTCATCTTTTTCATTTCAGTTCCTCCCTATTCATCTTTTAATAATTGGTGATCGCTGATAGCAAAATCTGCAAGCGAGTTATTAGTATCTTGCAAAATGGTTCTGCCGGCTTTTGCCGTAGCAGCCTCATCTACAATTCTATAAACAGTATGTCCCTTATATGAATTAGCCGCAGGAGGGAACAAAACATAAGAAGCATCTACAGATGCCGGTAATCTCTTATATTCTGTAGTTGATCTCATAACTTCCACCGCATCAAGTACAAATGAAGAAGGCACCATTATATATTCCATTGCTGAAGAAGTACCAGGTTTGCGGCTTCTATTGTTTGGATCGTTAATAAATCCTTGCGCAGTATTTCCTTGAATTTTGAATATCAGGGCCGTAGGCGAATTAATAGAGAACGCATACGCCGTGGAAGTTCCCTGTTTCCAAAGCAAATCCAGCCAATGTCCGTCAAGATTTGATGATGGAGTTGGATTGAAGGTCTTGTTTGTATAGCGGGAATTGTAGCATACAAAGTAATCAGACTTGCTCAAATCCACAGAATTAGAGTTAACCAAAGTGTGGTTGATAGCGCCCCTGATTACAAGCACTGCGTACTTGCCCGGCTGAACAGGGAAAGTTGTACCAGTTCCCGGCCATTGCCAAACAGCCTCTGTAATTGGGATAGTATCCCTTATAACCTTCTGACCATTAGCATCTTTATAAGACCATACGCTTGGAGAAGAGAGTGAGTTGTACGCCTCGGCACAACCAAAACACAGACTGTCCAAATAAGCTACCTGATCACTATTATTATAAATGGTCATGTAGGCATCAGAAAAATATGTCTTTTTTGTAGCAGGATTAAAGCAACCAGAAAAGTAAAGCTCCTTTATTACTAGCTGGCTGGAATATGACAATACTAAATCTACATTAAGATTTATGGAGCTTGCCGTAGTATCTTTAAGCTTAACTGCATCTATACTCTTATTAAACAAAGGTATTGTCCCTGATTCAGAAACACCTTTATCTGAAACAGATACTCTATAGAAACCATATTGCAAATCCGCAGAGCAAGTTCCCTTTGCATCTGTTGTAAGGTCATACTCAACTCCGTTAGAAGGGTTTATAACCTTAACAATTACACCGGCTCTTGTGAGAGAGGTATATTTATCGGGATAAACAAGCTGAATATTCAGCTTCTTTGTTCCGCTGACATAAGGGCTGTCATCCATCTTGTCCAGCTGCTTTGAGCAGGAACAAAATATCATTAAGCCTATCGAGATTAAAAATAATATCTTTTTCATATTCATTTCTTTATGAGTCTCCTTAGCCCTTTAAAATTTAAGTCTTAAAGTTGCTCCATAGGTGAAGTTTGCATTCTTCATCTGATACATTCCGGTAGACCAATATTTTATTCTGTGCATACTGCGGGAACAGTTATTTGCAAAGAATGAGATGGACGCTATCTTACCTATCTCTTTTGTAATACTGATATTTGCACTAAAGTAAGGGCCATTGCCGTCAGTAACATAAGTACTCTTGCTGCTCCTGTAGCTTATTAATGAAGCATATACAGGGTCTGAAGCCTCTTTTTCAGTGAACGGTCTTACTGTTCCGTCAAGCGTTTTGTAAGCAACCGGCCATGCGCCTGTAATATATTGCTTCTGGTGATAAACAGAACCTGAAACTCTGTTTCCGCTGTCATCTACAAGGTACGCCCACTCTTTACCATTGTAGTATGTTAGGTTCCTATCTCTCTCATAGAATTGAGCTTCTATTCTAGTTGAAATTGTCAAACGAATTTCAGGTATGTGAGTTACAAAAGTGACATTAGCGTTAATAAAATCTTTCTTGCTTCCATTGTATGTAGCAACTCTATTCATATTGCTGCCAACATAGTAAGCGACAAACTGATAAGAACGACCCTGCGCGCCAAGAGTTGAGTGTGGCAAACCGGATGCATAATATTCTACCAATCTAGTATCCAGGTTTTTAGTATACTCATACCTAGCGTCTGCAATAACAGAAGTTCTCAAAGGCTTAATAGTTCCAAAATCAATTGTTAGCTCAATACCCTGAGTAGTAATAGGTTGTAGGTTATTTGCCTTTGTGTTTCCAACAAAAGTAGTATCAAGAACAGACTTTGGAAGAAGTGTCTCGCCTGCAGTAGGGTTATCAAGATCTGTTACAAAGACATCTCCCGTAGAGTTGTCAATTCTAAAACTTGGATTTGCCGGAACAGATGTTTGCTCGTTAGTTCTTACATAAGCATAAGGAGCATAATCTGTAGTCGTTGTGTAAGTGTTCTTTGCTTTATTATTAAAATAAATTGCGGACACTTTTACACCGCCCAAGTTTACATCAAAGCCTAGCTCAATGTTTCTGTTCTTTGCCCACTTAAGGTCCTTGTTCTCTTGATTCTTATATACCTGGGTATTAACAGCATAGAAATAATTGCTGGTGTTATAATTTTTAGAATAAACAACAATATCACGATAGTTATCAAGAGGATATAAAATTCCAAGGGATGGAAGTTTTGTCAGCTGACCCCAAGCGCCTCTTATTGTGAAAGATCTTAGGAATCCGCTTCTCTTCTCTCTCATCAGACTCCACTTTAAATTGAAACGAGGTGACAAAGCAGAAGGATTGTTATACTGCATATTTCTTAGGTGCTGTCTCTCTGCTCTTAATCCGGCAACAGCCGTAACCATAGTCTGGCCAAAAGGAATTGATGCAACATCCTCTAAATATGCAGAATATGTATTAAGAGCTGGAATTTCCTTGTACGATCTGTCTCTGACACCGCCATTCATGGAAATTCCGGGATAAGAAACATTGGTTGAACTATTTGTCGCCAAATAAGAAATACCATCTCCCATATTCTGAGAATTTGCCCAGTCAACGCCAAGTTTCATATTATTATTAACTGTACCAAATTTTCTATTCCATGTAGCTTTCAAACCAAGTGAAGCATCAAATGGTTTGCTGTCATTGGTTGTTAAATAGTAAAAATTGTTTGGGAGATAAGCCATCTCATAATAGCCGTTTTCCAATGAGCTATAGCCAGGAATGATTGTAGAATAAGCATAAAAATCATTCTCTTTTTCTGTGCCGTTTTCATAGCTAATAGAGCCTTTGCCTTCCAAACTTGTAATCCAAGGTGCATTAATCAGCCATTTAACATCAGCGCCAAATCTCAAATTGCTCTGATTCTGTTTTTGCCATGTATTCTTGTAAGCATCAGGGTCTTGCTTGGCATGCTGTTTAGCAAACCCTCCAGCTAAAGTAAGATCAACTTTAAGAGGTCTTCCTGTTTTATTGAAAGTCCTCACGTAATTAACGCTGTAATTATTTCTGTAGTAAGTAGTGTAACGACTAACAGGATTGCTAAAAGCTTTTGCATATTCTGCACTTATATTCATTATACCCTTATCGTTCCCGAGCTCAAAACCTTTGCTTGCAGAGAACTGTTTAGTCTTTGGATTAATAGATATAGTCGCAGTATACGGAGTCTTTCCTTTCTTGGTATTAATCAGCACCATACCTGATGTCATATCGCCATATTCAACAGATGGAACTCCGGTGATAACTTCAACTGACTCAATATTTGAAGCAGCAAGAAATCTTGTATCTACTCCAGTTAATTTATTTGACAAATCATTTGATTGGAAAATCCTTTTTGTGTCATCAAAAGTTAGCATGGATGCATTGTTGGACAATTTAATTCCGTCCATCATAACTGCTGTTCCAAATCCGCCTGTAACCGCATCATCTCCTCTCAAGCTAATAACTGAAGCATCTGTAAGAGAATTCTTTGTAGTTGTTCCTCCGGGCAGCAAGCTCAAAATATCCGTAGCATTTACAACCTGCAGATGCTCAATAGCTTGCTTCTCCATCATTCTGGTAGTAGTTGCCGCGCTTTTGCTTTCCTGCGCCGTAACTGTAACGGAAGACAATGTTAAGTTGTCCTCTTTCAGCTTGAACTTCAAGTTCTCCATGTCCATCTCAATCTTCAGCGTCATGTCCTGTCCCTGATAACCAAGGCAAGAAATCTTAAGGGTAGTAGTACCCTTTGGAACTCTGTTGATTGTGAACTGCCCCTTTGAATTTGTTGTTGCCCACAAGCCGTACTCAGGCAGGTTGACGGTAACCATTTCCAACGGCGCGTCAGTGCCGTATTCGGTTATCACACCTTTTAGAGTAACACCTTGTCCCTTAGCAGTTTTGTTCTGCGCGGAGATAGAGGCAACACCAAATAGAAGAGCAAAGAAAATACAAATCAGTTTCTTCATTTAGGGTTAATATTAAGTTAAATTATAGTAAAATAGTTTCTGTTTAATCCCGACAGATTACTTGGTATCTGCCGTTTTGTTATCATCTGCAGGTTTATAAATCTGAGTGAAAATGTTATTCTGTCCAAAGATGTTCTTAGCAACATTCTGCACATCCTCTTTTGTCATTGCATTGATTATTGCCAAATCATCTGTGTCTTTGTACTCTCCGTCTGTAAGATTATCTTCAATTCTGCTAATCCAACTAATGCGGGAGTAATCCTTCTCTTTAATTGACTTGTTAAGGAACTTGCGGAAAGTCTCCATCTCTTCATCTGTAACACCATTCTTTACGACATTGTCAAATTCAGTATAAACGGCCTTATTCAATGCGTCAAGATTTTTTGCTCCTGCAGTGTAGCTGACAGTAACACATAAATATTTCTCAGGTGCAGTATTGTATGTAGGAGATACGCTTACGCTATAAGTGCCGCCCATCTTCTCTCTCAATATCTGTATATATCTGTCTCTCAAAGCACTGCATAAGAATCTTGCAGCAATAATTTGCTTGGTGCTATACTCTCCAAATCCGGTAGCATCTACTGTAATATCGCAGACAGTACTCTTTATATCATGTGCGTTAAAGACAAAATCTCTCTTTCCTTTAAGCATATAATTGCCCTTATTGCTCTTTGCATTTTCACTTCCCGTAGGCATGTTGCCAATATATTTTTCAATAAGAGGCTTAACAGTTTTTGCGCTCATCGGGCCGCTGAAAATGTATGTCATGCCGGAGCGATTGCTGAAATGCTCTTTGTAATATTTCATCAACATGTCAGCAGTGAAATCTTTAACATCCTGGGTCTTAACTTCTTGCTGAAGAGGAGTTGGATAATAAGTTACCTTCTCCAGAGTATCTATGTATTTGCCAAGTTCACTCTTTGGAAGTTCCAAAGATGCAATGCTGGATTTCTTTGTGTTGCTCAAAGCCTCTGTGTCCAACTGAGGATCAGTAACTTGAGCGTATAACATCTGGAAGAATTTCTCCGCATCTTCTACTTTGAATACGCCGCTTATTGCATCTTCCCTATAATGGGACTCTGGTGAAAGTCTCATATTTTTGCCGCTCATAAGCTTTGCAATTTCATCTCTCTTAAGGTCTCCAAATACAACTGCTCCCATACAACCTGCAGCAACTTTTGCACGTCTTGATGCAATTTCATCTTTAACAACTGAAAGACCGCCGTTTCTGTAAGCTTTCATCATTACTCTCTTCTCTACATCTGGCTTTGTTTCTCTCCAGTAAACCTTTGTGTTTCCGGGCAATGTGAAGACAGTAGTTGAATCTACCGCAGCATATTTCTCAGTAGAGATTACAGAAACAGGCTTCAAATTTTTAGAGAATACAAATTTACCTGCAGCCTTAAATGCAAAAGGTTCAATCTTTGATTTATTCACAGAATCTCTGATGGCATTCAATTCACTCTCTGTCGGGAGTATTTTCTCTAAACTCTTAGGAGCAACCAAAACAGAAACGCTGTTGTTGTATTTTATTTTCTTAACGTAATCATTAACATCTTTTGCAGTAAGCTCGCTAAGCATTTTTACATTATTATCTGCATAAGCCTTTGTGTCAAACAAAGGAGACTTCCTTGTAAAATTCTGAACTGCAATACCTACGTAAGTTCTGCTATCAGGATCATATAATCCTTTTATGTCTCTGGTATATCTGCCTTTTACCTCAGCTGCAGCCTCTGCAACCTCATCCTCTGAGAAACCGTATTTCAACATTTGGGCAGCATCTTTATAAAGTGCTACCATTGCTTTTCTATAATTGTTATTTACAGGAACGGAGGTAAATCTCATAATGTTGCAATCATAATAAAGTCTGTCCATTGCAAGAACACATCTTTTTGTTGCTGCATCAGGCTCTTTTCTCTCTTGTACAAAACGGTTGTTCATAGCAGTTGAAATGACCTCTCTTATAAGGGTTTGCTGTAAGTACTCATTTGTAGAGATAAACTTATCATCAAAGTAAGGATATCTTATATCTAGTTTTGCAGCAATGGCTCTGGTCTCAGGATCTACAAAGTAACCAACCTGATTTTTGCCTGCATAATCAACTTTGTATGTCTCTCTCTTAGCTCCGTTCTTTACGGCAGGGATATCGCTGAAGATTCTCTTGATGCTGGCTTCTATTTTGGCCGGGTCAATATCTCCGACAATTACAATAGCCTGCAAATCTGGTCTGTACCATTTGTGATAATAATCTATCAAGACCTGAGGAGGAAAATTATTTACAACATCCATAAGGCCTATAGGATCTCTCTGAGCAAAACGGGAGCCTGCATAGTCCAAATCATAAATAGTTTTCATCATTCTGCTCTTAACGTCATCTCTCATTCTCCACTCCTCTCTTATAACGCCTCTCTCCGCCTCTATCTCCTCCGGCTCACAAGAAATAAATGAAGACCAGTCATGCAACATTAAAATTACAGTATCCACAAATGATGCTCTCTTTGTAGGAACGGCATCAATATTATAGACTGTTCTGTCCTGTGAAGTGTAAGCATTTAAATTGTTGCCAAATCTTACGCTGTTAGCGGCAAGAATATTTCTAAGAGCTTGCTTGGGAAAATTCTTGGTTCCGTTAAATGCCATGTGCTCAAGGAAATGGGCAAGTCCTCTCTGAGACTCGTCCTCTTGTAATGAGCCAACGTTATCTGCAATATAAAAATCTGCGATGCCGGCAGGATTTGTGTTCCTTCTTATGTAATAAGTAAGACCATTGTCCAACTTGCCGACGATATAATTCTTATCTGTCGCGATAGGTAAATCTTTAGTTCTTTTTTGTGCGAATGAAAATGTAGCGGCCAGGCACATAGCCACCGCAATGAGGAATATTTTTTTCATATAGATATTAAATTTCTGCAACAAATGTAATAATTTATTTCTATGAAAATACCCGCCATAACGCATTTTGGCGGGCATCTCAATTTTTAGAATTTTTTTTTGATTACAAATTGAAAGAAAAACAAGAAATTTGGATTATTTATTTAACTAAAATCCTTCCGAAAACTTGTTTGTGTGCAGTTATGCACATATAAACCGTTCTTATTAAGTTATGTAACATAAAGGCAACATAGAGAGCTTGGATACCTATTATGTCTTTTAAAAGGAAATATGAAGCAAAGAAACCGGCGACGGCAACCAGCATCAAATGCATGATTGACCTTGTTGCTGTAGCGCCAATAAAAATTCCGTCCCACGTAAATGCAATACAACTGAA
Organism: Bacteroidales bacterium; assembly: GCA_022647615.1. Taxonomy (NCBI): domain Bacteria; kingdom Pseudomonadati; phylum Bacteroidota; class Bacteroidia; order Bacteroidales; species Bacteroidales bacterium. Next base: position 806,798 of record JALCKZ010000001.1, on the reverse strand, counting down.
TGCAGGCATAACCCAAAGCCAAGGTAAAAACGGAACGGAATCTTCTATTACCTGTTTGCTATCTGTAAGCATCATCACCATTCCCTTTCCTCCAAACAAGTAGCAAAATGTTGATACAACGGCTATTCCGCCGCACCACCAAAAAATTACTTTAACAGAAGTTTTAAGAGAATCCTTGTCTTGAGCTCCTATGTATTTTCCCGTGAGAGCTTCTCCTGCAAATGCAAAACCATCTATAAAGAAAGAGTAAAGCAAAAGCAGCTTCATCATTATTGTACTTACCGCCAATAGTTCGTCGCCGTAATTTGCTGAAAAAGAGGTGAATCCGGCATAGATGCAAAGAAAGCAAAGAGAGCGCACAAATAAATCTCCGTTAATTGAGAAGAATTTTTTAAGGTGCTTTAATTTTAAACTATCGTGAAAATTAAAATATTTAAACAATTTTCTGTAATAGACTATAGTGAGTATAATACAGAGTATCAGGCCTGTATATTGAGCAAGCAAAACCGCAAAAGCAATTCCGCGGAATCCCATTCCCATGTGCAATGCAAACCAGATGCTGGCCAGCAGGTTTACAACGTTAACCGTTATATCTGCTATCATTGGACTTATTGCATTTTGCATTCCAATGAAAAATCCTTTGAACACAAATAGTGAAAGCGTGGCGGGAGCAGCCCATATTCTTATGAAGTAATACTCTTTTGCGAGTACTGCAACCTCCGGAGAACATGGTATTACAAGCAGTGCAAGATTAACGTATAAATATTGTATTATCCAGATTAGCAGCGCAATAATCACAGCAGTCCCAAGCCCCTGGGAGAAAATTTTCATGGCGTCGGAAAAATCTCTTCTGCCATAAGCCTGTGCAACCATGCCGCTGGTGCCCACTCTTAAAAAGCCCATGTTCCAGTAGAGCAAATCAAAAAGCATCGTGCCAATTGCCATTGCTCCAATAGCCACGGCGTCTCCAAGGCGGCCGGCAACACCAAGGTCAACCATTCCAACCAGCGGCACGGTAATGTTGGCAAGAATGCTTGGGAAGGCCAGAGCGAGTACGCTCTTATTTATCCTTTTGACGTTGCTCATAAATTTATTTAGTATTTCGGCTGCTTAATGCTAATATGCAATTGCCGCTTTGCATTAGTCCTCCGGTGCTCTATACTTTGTATCTTCCTCCAGCATAGCAAGATATGAGTAGTATCTTTCCGGAGAAATTGTTCCATTTTCAACAGCCGCTTTCACAGCGCAGCCGGGTTCATGAGTATGAGTGCACGGGGCAAACTTACAATTATTTTCCACTTTAAGCATCTCCGGAAAATAATTGCTCAGCTCCTCTTTCTTAAAATTGACAAGACCAAAACCTCTGATACCGGGGGTATCTATCACAAACCCTCCCGTTACAAGAGGATGCATTTGATAAAAAGTGGTAGTATGTTTTCCCTGGAGATGCGCAGCAGAAATTTCTGCAGTTTTTAAATCAAGTCCCGGGTCCATTTTATTTATCAAAGAAGATTTTCCAACTCCGCTCTGGCCGCTGAAAAGCACCACCCTGTTTTTGCACTCCTCCTCCAATATATTGATATTCAATCCGGTAATTGCAGAGACCTCCAGCACTTCATACCCCGCCCCATTATATATGGCTTTAAAATTTTCCGCAATTGCCTTTATCTTTTTTCTCTCTTCAGGCTCTATTTTTTTACTCCCGACAGCTTCTCCATTTTGTAAATAAATATCTGCCTTGTTTATCAAGATTGTAACGGGAACTCCATAAGCCTCACATGTAACCAAAAACCTATCAACAAATTGCGGCTTTACCTGAGGGTCAGCCATTGTAACCGTAAGAAAAACTTTATCTAGATTGGCGGCAATAACATGGTTCTGCCTGGACAAATTTGTGGACTTTCTGATGATGCAGTTTTTGCGCGGAAGCACCTCTTTTATGATGCACATTCTGCCATCAGAGGAACTGTCGGGAGCTATATCTCTGCCCATATCAGCCTGCTCATATTCAACTATATCCCCAACTGCTATGGGATTGGTAGATTCCAAATCTTCCAACCTCATCTTACCTTTTATGACTGCGGGAAATAAATTCCACTCCGGTAATTTTGATAGCAGGTAATGGCTGCCGGTATGCTTTACTACGGTGGCTCTCATACGGTGCGAATTTAGCAATTTGTTTAAAAAGGATTAACTTTGTCATATATGAAAACATTAGCGCAGCTCAATTCTATTATAGATAAGGCAATTGCAAAACTTGATTGGGAAAAAGAACCCCTGCGTCTGTACAAGCCGCTGGAGTATATGTTATCCATAGGAGGCAAGAGATTGCGTCCAAGGTTTTGCATTACAACTTACAACCTTTTTAATGACAAGATTGACAAATCCATAATTTTGCCCGCACTTTCCTTGGAGGTATTTCATAGTTTCACCCTTATTCATGATGATATCATGGACAAGGCGGACCTAAGGAGGGGACAAAAGACCGTCTATAAAAAATGGAACAGCGATATTGCAATTCTCTCCGGAGATGCAATGTGCATAGCTTCATATTCTTTGCTTGCAAATGCTCCATGGGGGAAATTACATTCGGCATTGGAGCTGTTTTCCCAGACCGCAATGCAGGTATGTGAAGGTCAGCAATATGATATGGATTTTGAATTCATATCCTCTATCAAAATGGAGGATTATATGAAAATGATAGGTCTTAAAACGGGAGTCCTTATTGCCTGCTCTGCAAAACTTGGAGCTTTGCTGGCCGGTGCTCCTGCTCATATCTGCAATGGGCTGTATAAGTTTGGTTATCAGCTTGGCCTGGCATTCCAAATCCAAGATGATTATTTGGATTCTTTTGGAGACGAGAAGATTTTTGGAAAGAAAATTGGGGGAGATATTTTAAACAACAAGAAGACATGGCTGCTGATTAATAGCTGTAATGTGGCCAATCAAAAGCAGAAAAAAGAGCTGCATAAGCTTTTGGCAATGAATGAATCAATGGGCAAAGAGAAGATTGTCAAAGTAAGACAATTCATTGAAATGCTTGGAGTTAAGAAAAATGCGGAAGAAGCCATCGCTGAGAATTACAACAAAGCTCTCTCTACTCTTAAGAAGCTAAAGCTGACAAAAGCTCAGGAAGAGCAAATGACAAAATATGCTAATACCTTAATTACCAGAATAAAATAAGCTCTAGAATTTGCCGGAATAAAATAGATATTCAAAAGAATATTTTTGATGTTTTATAGAATATTTTTTAGATAAAATTTATAATTGATACTTATATGAGTTTTACAGAAAAGTGCAACGAGATATTTAACAGGTGCATAAACAACTATCACAAAACCAATGATGTAGATGCGCCCATCCAAAACCCTTATGAAGAGAGAAGCATAGAATATTTTCTATACCTGAAGAATTGGATAGATACCGTTCAGTGGCATTTGGAAGATATTATCAGAGACCCGCAGATAAATCCGGCGGAAGCCCTCAAGCTCAAAAGGCGCATAGATAAGTCCAACCAGGACCGCACAGATTTAGTGGAGATGATAGACAGCTGGTTCCTAGATAAATACAAAAACATTAAACCTCTGTCGGGAGCTACAATAAATACGGAAACTCCGGCATGGGCAGTTGACCGTTTGTCTATTCTTGCGCTTAAGATTTATCATATGCATGAGGAGGCAACAAGAGGAGATGCAAGCAAGGAGCATAAAGAGAAATGCCAGGAGAAGCTGGAGGTGCTGCTTGTTCAGCAAAAAGACCTGGGCACAGCTATAAATCAGCTGCTTGCAGATATTGAGGCCGGTCGCAAATATATGAAAGTATATAAGCAGATGAAGATGTACAATGACCCGTCCACCAATCCTGTTTTGTACGGAGGCGGCAAAAAATAATTTGGATAACAAGGTCTGTTCACCATCTCAAATGGAACGGAAAATTGCAGGCATCATTATCTAACATCATCAAATTGTATCTCAATCATGAGGTCCGTTAAGGAGAGACATATTTTAGTTATAAGGCTGTCAGCCCTTGGAGATGTGGCAATTGCAGCACCTCTTGTAAAGGAGTATGCTCGTCAAAATCCTGCAGCAAAATTTTACATGCTATCCCAGCCCCGCTATGAGCCAATGTTCAGCGGAGTGGAAAATTTGTTTTTTGTCCCGATAGATACTAAAAGAAATTCTCCCGCATATTGCGGAGGACCGCGGCAGCTTATGAGATTTGCAAATGATACTGTAAAAAAATACGGCATCACTGACGTGGCTGATATTCATAATGTTCTGCGAACAAAAATTATGCGCTTTGCAATGTGGGGACACAGAGTAAAATGTCGCGTAATTAATAAACGCTTTGGACAAAAGCGCGGACTGATTAGGAAGAACAACAAGATTCTTAAACCACTTACCGCTAGCCAAAGATGCATGGAGGAAGTTCTTGTTTCACTGGGATTTACTGATATTCATTTCACCTCCGCCGGCAGACCTATTGAAGAACGGCTGCACCTTTCAACTGATGTTTGTAAAATTGGGATTGCTCCTTTTGCAGGACATGCCGGAAAAACTTGGCCGCTGGAGAAGATGGAAGAAGTTGTGAGAATTTTAAGCGGAAGTAAAAAATACGATAATGAGAATTGCAGTGGAGATAATACCTGTAAAAATAGAATTTTGCTGTTTGGAGGAGGAGAAAAAGAGGTTGCGCTATTAAATAACTGGGCCGCAAAATATCCTAATACAGAAGTTGTTGCAGGAAAGCATACAATGGTGGAAGAGCTTGAGCTGATGAAGAATCTTAACGTTATGGTAAGCATGGATTCCGCAAATATGCACCTTGCATCTTTGGAGGGAACTCCCGTTGTTTCAATATGGGGAGCTACTCATCCTTATGCAGGCTATTACGGTTACAGACAGAATGTTAATTATGCAGTACAAGTAGATTTACCTTGCAGGCCATGCTCTATATATGGTGCAAAACCCTGCTATAAAGGTAATTATGAGTGTCTGGAAAAAGTTGCTCCGTCAATGGTGGTAGAAAAGGTTGAGGCCGTTTTAAAGAGCGGAGAGAAAAAATCATAAGAAAAACTGATAAAATATTTTATAGTACCAAGTTGAGATTTTATCAAAACTTTATGAATTATTACATGCCTGAAAATCAAATAGAAATAATGGCTCCTGCCGGCAACTTTGAATGCCTGATGGCGGCAATCCAAGGCGGTGCAAACTCCGTTTATTTTGGAGTGGGCAATTTGAACATGCGTTCTCATTCAGCCAATAATTTTCAGCCGGAAGACTTAAAAAAAATAACAGAAATCTGTCGGGAGCATAAAATAAAATCCTACCTGACTCTTAATATCGTCATTTATGATTCTGAGGTTGGCGATGTGCGTACGGCTCTGCAAGCTGCTAAAGATGCGGGAGTTACGGCTGTCATTGCTTCTGACATGGCAGTAATTGGGATGGCCAGGCAGATGGGTATTGAAGTGCATATTTCTACTCAGCTGAATGTTTCAAATTTTGAGGCGGTAAAGTTTTATTCTCAATTTGCAGATGTAATTGTCCTTGCGCGGGAGCTGACCTTGCAGCAAGTTAAAGAAATCAGCAGAAGGATTAAAGAGGAGAAAATTTGCGGTCCGGGAGGGAATCTTGTACGGCTGGAAATGTTTGTTCACGGAGCGCTTTGCATGTCTATCTCAGGCAAGTGCTATCTCTCTCTGGATGAGTATGGTGCATCTGCCAACAGAGGTTCTTGCTATCAGCTTTGCAGAAGAGGATATAAGGTTTCAGATTTGGAGACCGGCCGTGAGTTTAACATAGAGAATAAGTACATAATGTCTCCAAAAGATTTATGTACAATTGAGTTCATAGATAAAATTATTGATGCGGGATGTACTGTCTTTAAGATTGAGGGACGCGCCCGCAGCGCAGAATATGTAAAGTTTGTAACTTCTTGTTACAGAGAGGCTGCAAATGCCGTACTTGCAGGAAAATATACTCCCGCTTTAGCAGCTGATTTAAAGTCTAAGCTCAGCGGCGTTTTCAACCGCGGCTTCTGGGACGGTTATTACATGGGCGCGCGACTTGGAGAGTGGAGCACAGTCTACGGCAATAAATCTACACGCAAAAAAACATACGTCGCAAAAATCACAAACTACTTTTCCAACCTGAAAGTTGCAGAAGTCCTGGTGGAGGCAGGAGAACTTCATGTAGGAGATAATGTGCTGATTATAGGCCCATCTACCGGCTGCCTGGAAAAAACAATCACAGAAATCCGCGTGGATTTAAAGAGCGTTCCCGCCGCACATCAAGGAGAGCTTTGCTCCATTCCAATTGCAGAACACCTGCGGCGCTCAGACAAGATTTACCGCTGGGAGTAATACTCCAACGTTCATTGTTCCCTGGGTCACAAAGTCCATTGCCACATGAGTCACAAAACCCAAAATCTCAAAGGTCCTCACAGTCCAAGATTACAAGATTACGAGCAAGAGTTGTAAAGCCACCGCAGGCCTGCTGCCGTAGTGAGCGTGCAACATCGGGGTCGCTAGAGTCGCTCCATCACGTCTCGTGTCTGGCTGGTGGTTTATCGTCCCTGGGAATCAACTTGTTAGGAAAGTTCTGTTTTATAGTAAACAGAACTTCGGTAACTATCAGATTATCAGCATCGGCAATAGACCAGCAATACAGCAGTGGACCAGTCATGAACCAGCCATGAACCAGTCATGAACCAGCCGTGAACCAGCCGTGAACCAGTCATGAACCAGTCATGAACCAGCCGTGAACCAGCCGTGAACCAGCCGTGAACCAGTCATGAACCAGTCATGAACCAGCATACTTGGTTTTTTCTCTGATTACATCTAGGTATGTACAAATACATCCAAGTACATCTTATTACAACCTCTCGGCACCATCATATAAAATACAACCTCTCGACACTGTCATATAAAAATAAACAGCTCTAACTATTTTTTCTGTCGTGATAAAAAATATTAATTTTGAACAGCAGATGCGCTTGGCATATATACTTTCATGCCACTGATACATTTGCATCTTCACTACTTTTTTACCGCTATTAAGTTTGTGAGGGAGATATGTGGGTTTAAAATTATGCGAATGCTGCAGTTTTGCAGCCGCGTGATATTATATAATAATTTGATTATTAACTTAATAGATGTAAAATTATGGAACTTGGAGATTATTTTCTTAACGGAGAAGGGACACAATTAGTTGTAACTAAAACTGCTGCACAACTTGCATCAAGGCATGCAGATTCAGACAAATATGCTGGAATGGAACAACTTGCATCTGGGCAGGCAGCAGCAAGCAAAAAAATAAACGGCAATAATATTTCTGTCGCGACAGAAAATATATATAGTTCTTATCATGTTATTGTAAGGGGTACAGATGGACATAAAATCTTTTTTAAAAGAGAAGATTATTGCAGATTTTTATTTTTTCTGAACAGGTTTTTACATCTCAGCAACTCAAGCATTTACGGCTTTGTTCTTATGACAAACCATGCTCACCTGTTAATTCACAGCAATTGTGTAAAAGATGTTGTTTGCAATCTAGTAAAAGCATATGAAGGATATTTCTATTGTAAGTACCAGAGACCTAAGTCAATAGACAACCATAAAAATAACAGGCAAGCGAGGCTGGAAAAATTGTCCATTATAAGCAGCGGACCAAAATTGGTAAATAAATCAACAAAGGAAGGTTTTAAAAGGGCACCTATCATTGAAATGCCGGCAAAAATTATAGAAAAGGCAAGCGTTGATTATCAATTAGATACCTTGTACTATATTATAAACAATCCTATTTTATCTGGAATGTGCATACGGCCCGGCGGATATCTTTATAGTTCTTATTTATTTTATACAAAGCATGGGACTTTTTTATCACAATTTATAGATGTGGACACAAGCTTGATTTTTGAGCATGACAAAACATTGGAAGATTTCAATAAGAAAAGGTCTAAGAAATTAGCATATCAGTTAAGTACAAAGAATCGTAAAAAATGCGGAATAGTCGGCAACTGGAATGAAGTTTAAAATATCTTGCTGCTGGCTTATTGCCGATACTGATAATCTGATAGTTACCGAAGTTCCGTTTTCTAAAAAACAGAACTTCTTTAACGCGTTGATTTCCAAGGCCGATTGGTCACCAGCCAGCCACGAGACGTGATGGAGCGACTCTAGCGACCCCGATGTTGCACGCTCACTACGGCAGCAGGCCTTCTGGCCTTAGGGAACTCAGCAGGCCTTCTGGTCTTGGGGAACTGAACTCAATAAGGTTTTAAACTTGGGTATAATTAACAAACTTGAGTGCAAGTAACGTGGAGTGTTTATTTCCATTTGGCAACCGCCTTGCGAAGCTGTTCATCATTGCGGATGATGGAGCGGACGCGGCCGGGGATGTAGTAGTATTTCTGAACTATTTCTTCTTCCAGCAACGGTTTGATTTCCTGCATTTTAAGGTTGAGCGTTTGTTCTTTGGTCAGTTTAAGTTTTTTAGTCAGGGCGTCATATTCAGATTTATTGGCATTGTACATGTCATCTTTTTTGGCCTCTTCTATCATCTGGTCCAGCAAAACTTCTGCGCCTGAACGCTCATCAAATTTTTTCTTGGAGGCAAATTTCACAAAGTCCGCATACTCTGCAGAAGTCAAAGAAAATTTATCGGGAGCTGCAATAGAGTTATGCTTTTTATAATAATCAACTGCATACTCTTCCATTATTCCGCTCAGCACCAATGAATAAGCAGGGCGACTATAGTTTTCTCCCTTTACTTCTATGTCCGGAGTTATTCCGCCACCATCATAAACAGTGCGTCCGTTTTTTGTCTTAAACGCTTTTTTAAGAGAGTCCGGAACAGTGCCCGCGCTGCCGTCCGCATTCCTGTGAGAATAATCCAGCACTTGAATGCATCTGCCGCTTGGAGTGTAATATTTTGATGTAGTGAGTTTTATCCTGCCGTCATAGCCAACCGGTCTGAAAGACTGTACAAGTCCTTTTCCAAAAGTACGTGTCCCAATAATTGTTCCGCGGTCCAAATCCTGCATTGCTCCGGTTACAATTTCTGAAGAAGATGCCGATGCGGAATTTACAAGCACCATTACAGGTATCTGGGTATCAACAGGTTCTTCTTTTGTCTTTGCAGTAAAGTTTGCGCTCTCCGCTCTTCCTTTGGCCGAGACAACCTCTGTCCCTTTTGGCAAAAAGATAGAGAGAATATTCACGGCCTCATCCATAAGACCGCCGCCGTTTCCCCTCAAATCCAGTATGATACGCTTTGCTCCCTTTCCTTTTAGACTCACGACAGCTTTTCTAACGTCTTCTCCTCCTCCCATGCTGAATCCGTCAATTTTTATATAACCATCTTTTGTCATTCTGCCGGTTGAATCTTGCAGAAGCCCGCTATAGGAGACATCGGAAACATGCACTCTGTCTCTCTTTACCAGAAGTTCTTTTGTCTCTCCCGTGCGTCCCTTCCTAACCAAAAACTTAACATCAGTGCCCGGAGTTCCCTTCATCCTTTTACTGCATTCATTTGATGACAAAGGTTTTACATCTGCACCATCTATTTTTAAAATCAAGTCACCTGGCTCCAAATTGTAAGTAACAGCAGGAGAACCCTCATAAACTTGTTCAATCTCAATTCCCAGAGAATCAATCTTTCTGATAACCGCGCCAATTCCTCCGTATGAAGCTGTAGTAATTAAATCTATCTCCTCCTGGTTTTCATCCGGAATATATTCTGTGTAAGGGTCTATGGAATTCAGCATTGCATCAATTCCCGTGTTGAGCAGCTTGCCAAAATTAATAGTATCCACATAATCAGTAGAGAGCTGCTTTAGTATATTATATTCAACCTCAAGACCTTGCGATAGCTTAAAATTTTTGCTCTGAGCTGCTGCGCCATTTTTTGCAGGGAACAGAGCTGCCGGCAACAAAAGAACAACCATCGCGACAGAAATAATTCTGCTAATAATTTTATTCATAATAATCCTCTAAAAAATTTTCCAAATTTACTCAATTCTAAACTTTTGTTAACTTTGGGTATATAAATGCTCAAAGCGATGCAAAAGGCAAAACAAAAAACAATGCAAATGGTATTTGCTACCGGAAATCCCAACAAATTAAGGGAAGCGGCAGAAATACTAGGCAAAGAGTTTACACTTATTATGCCAAAACAGCTGGGATATGAGGGAGATATTCCGGAAACGGGAAATACTGTGGAGGCCAATTCCAGGGAGAAAGCTCAGCTAATATGGAATATGTTCCACAAGACTTGTTTTGCAGATGATACGGCACTGGAAGTTAAAGCTTTAAATGGCGCACCGGGGGTGTATTCAGCAAGGTACGCCGGAGAGTCCAAAGACTCCAACGCAAACATTGCAAAACTGCTGGATGCGCTGGCAAAAGTTGCGGCAAGCGGCAAGGCAAAAAAATGCAGAGACCGCAGCGCAAGATTCAGAACTGTCGTGACCTTAATACATCAAGGGACCGTTTACTCTTTTGAGGGAATTCTAAACGGGACAATTGCCGAGAGTCCGAGCGGCGAGGGCGGTTTTGGATATGACCCTGTTTTTATTCCGGAAGGATGCTCATGCTCGCTTGCGGAAGTGACTGAAGAACACAAGAATAACATCTCACATAGAGGCATTGCAATGCGCAAGCTTGCCAATTTTGCAGGGAGTCTGCTGCAAGAATAATCTTGCGGAAAATTGATGATTTCAAAGAGCCAGATAATAATTTTGCACACCATTAAACATTCCGATACTGGGATTGTTGTGCAGGCCTATTCAAATTGCGCGGGAAGGTGCGCTTTTTACTTCAGGGCAGGTGGAAACAAAAACAAAAACATTGCAGAGCTTCACCCTTTAAATATCTTGGATATAGTATCTTACAGCGGAACAGGTCCTGCCATGCCAAGCATAAAAGAGATGACCCCTGTTGAAAATATGCGCTCTATTGTTACAGATGTCCGCAAGAATGCAATTGCAATTTTCATCAGCGAGCTGCTTACAAAAAGCATTAGAGAAATTGAACCAAATCCAAGCTTATATACTTTTCTTTCATCCTCAATTTTAGTCCTTGAAAGTTTGCAGCAAGGCATTGAAAATTTTCATCTGCACTTCCTTGCACATTACTGTAAAATTCTGGGTTACATGCCATTAGATGACTACAGCCAATCGCGCAAATTCTTTGATTTTACCCAAGCTCACTTTTCAGAATTTTTTGATAAAGGATGTTGTTTCACAGAGCAACAGTCTTCTCTGTTGCATAATATTCTCACCACGCCTGTTACTGACATTGATAAAATTCAATGCACCGGACAAGAGCGCGCGGAATTTTTAAAGAGCCTTTTGGACTATCTTTCATACCATTTGGGCGGAAAAATGGAGATAAAATCCCTTCCCGTATTACATGAAATATTTGCTTGATGCGTTCTGTTGGTTAATTTTGCAGCAGCAATGAAGGTTAATGAGATAATAAATAAATTCTTCCTTAGGGCGGAAAAGAAATTGCTGCTGGAGATAGAGAAGAGCAAACAAGAGCCGTTTGAATATCAGCATAGTACTTTTAATTCCCTGATACATAGCGGAAAAGAGACTTTGTTTGGAATAGAGCATAGATTTGGCAGCATTAAATCTGTCAACGATTTTCAAAAGAATGTTCCCGTTTCTGACTACAACGGTCTTGCAAGTTATGTAAACCGCGCCCGCAGCGGAGAGGACTATATACTTTGGAATCAGAAAGTTAGATGGTTTGCAAAATCCAGCGGCACAAGTTCTGACAAGAGCAAGTTCATTCCCGTTACGGAAGATTCGCTTAAGTTTATGCACTTTAAGGGGATGACTTCTATGCTTGCTAATTATATTAATACTTATCCCGACAGCAAGCTATTTGCAGGGCGCGCACTTACCCTTGGCGGCAGCGTAAAACCGGATGAAATGGGCAATGGCTCATCACAATACGGAGACCTCTCCGCAGTCATGCTTAAGAACACGCCCGCTATTGTTGAGTTTGCCCGCGCACCAAAAAGAAGCACTGCGCTTATTGCAAACTTTAATGAAAAAGTAGAGAGAATCTGCAAAGAGTGCAGCAAAAAAAATATCACAAGTTTTTCCGGAGTGCCAAGCTGGAATCTTATCCTGCTAAATAAAGTGCTGGAATACAACAAAAAAGAGAGCCTTCTGGATATATGGCCAAACCTGGAATTATTCATGCACGGCGGAATTGGATTTGAACCCTATCGGGAGCTTTATAATAAAATTATTCCGCGCGACGATATGCATTACCTGGAAAATTACAATGCGTCAGAAGGTTACTTTGCTTTCCAGGATGACCCCGCAGTAGATGCAATGCTGCTGACAGTGAACAACGGCGTATTTTATGAATTTGTTCCAATGGAATTTTTGCATGAAGCCATGCAAGGGGATAATTCTCACGTAGTTACACTGGAAGGAGTAAAAACGGGAATTGACTATGCAATTATCATTACAACCAACGGCGGACTATGGAGATACCTTCCGGAAGATTGTGTAAAATTCATCTCTTTGTTCCCGCACAGAATAAAAGTCACGGGACGTACAAAAATGTATATCAATGCATTCGGTGAGGAGATGATGATAGATAATGCGGAAAAAGCTCTCTCCGCCGCCTGCAAAAAATGCAATTGCACAACCCGGGCATTTACGGTTGCTCCGGTATTTATGGATCTTCACAAAAAAGGGTATCACCTTTGGGCAATTGAATTTGCAAAAGCTCCGGAAAGCATTACTGAATTTGAAAGGACTTTGGATACGGAGCTTACAAAAGTTAATTCAGATTATGAGGCAAAAAGAGCCGGAGATGCAACAATGCAATGCCTTAAAATACTGCAACTTAAAGACAACACTTTTGTAAGGTGGATGGAGAGCAGAGGCAAACTTGGAGGACAAAATAAAGTACCCGCTCTATGGAAAGACCAAACATTTATCAGCCAGCTTAAAGAGCTGCAATAATGTACGGCATAACAAGTTTCACAGGAAAAGTGATGGACATAAAAAAATACTCTGCAGAAATTTTCAAAATCAAGACGGAAGAAGAATTTAACCGCCTTGCGCTGCAGGCATTTTCCCATCAAAAAGAAAATTGCAAAGTCTATCGTGAGTACCTGCAACTAATTGGAAAAGAGAGCTTTCAACCTCAGCATGCCTCTGAAATTCCTTTTCTTCCAATAAAACTTTTTAAGTCCCGACAGATTATTTCCAAAGCGCCTTCATCTGCTGCCTCATCGGCAAAAAACAACGCAGACAGCAGTTTACGATACAGCTTGCAAGACTGTTATTTTTACAAGCAGCGCCACCACTGGAATGATTCCGTCCAAACATTATGTCACGAACATTAAACTTTATGAGAAAGATTTTCTGAAGGGCTTTGAATATTTTTACGGCAACATTAAGAATTACAACATTTTAGCACTGCTGCCATCATATCTGGAACGCAAAGGCTCATCACTTGTTTACATGGCGGACAGGCTCATAAAAAAAGTTAGGGAATCTGGCGGTAAGGGAGATTTTTACCTTTACAATTATGAAAAATTGTTGAAAGACTTAACGCGGCTTTGTGGCGGTACCACTTCATGCAGCCAAAAATCTGACTACCCAAAATCAAATTATCTAAAATCAATTCATCTAAAATCAAAAAGTGCTCAAACTGGCAAAAACAATAAAGAACGTAAGACAATTTTACTGGGGGTAAGTTTTGCGCTGCTGGATTTTGTAAAATTTCTCAAAGCAAAAAGCTCAGATTCAGGTGTTGACTTGCAAAGTCTTCCAAAAGGCAACATCTCCAAAAATCATAATATATTTCCGTTTGAAAATCTTATCGTCATGGAGACGGGCGGAATGAAGGGCAGAGGCAAAGAGCTGAGCCGCAATGAATTGCATACGGCACTTTCAAAAGGTTTTGGTTTTTTCCCAAAATACTTGCGGAGCAAATCCCATCCATTCAGCAAGCCACATACATTCAGCAAACCACATCCATTCAGAATATGGAATGGCGGAACTTTTATCACAAGCATACTCTACTGGTGACGGCATATTTCAAACACCTCCTTGGATGAAAATTTATACCAGAGATTTGATGGATCCGTTTAAGATTACTGAGAAAACCGGCGGCATAAACATCATTGATTTGGCAAACATAAATTCATGCTGTTTCATTGAGACAGAGGACCGCGGTACAGTAACCACACGTAACACTCACACGGTGCACAAAGACCAACTGCACATTCACAATTGACGGCCGCATCAAAAATTCAGAGCTCCGCGGCTGCAACATGCTAATAGAGGAATAAGCCACCTGCCCCATGGTGTGCTGTGCTGTACTGTACTGTACCAAAAAAGCAAAAATTACCCTATCTGATTATCAATAAGTTACAGCGTTTTTATTTTTCTCAAAAATTTACACCTTCGCAATACATAGATTGTCAAGTAATTAACTTTTTGCCTTTCTGTGTGTACTGACTGGGGTTGGAAGAGCATCAAAAAAAGCGGCCACAGAGAGCATATATTTAGGCACCTCTTAGCGACATTTTGCAACACATTGTAAATCTGCACGTTTTGTAAAATTGTGGCACAACAGAAAGGAATTTCATTTACGCAACCCGCTGCGCAGGCTGCGTGTTGCCAGCATACAAAGCATGCTGGCAATCTGTGGTTTACACCGCTACCGCGGTGAAGGAGGCACGCACCTCCGGTGCGGCTGCGCGGCAACTGGCTGGCAGAATATAAGAGATATGCGTATGGTGATGATGCCCGCTGCCGCTCAGCAGGAGATCCTTTCCAGATGCTCCGATGGTGGACCAGAACCGCAGCACTAACCGCCGCAAGGGACCACCTTAAAAGAACCGTAACACTAACTGGCGCTATCAGGGGTTACGTTGGAAGCTGGCTGATCAGCGTTGGAAGCGGGCTGACCGGCATTGGCGGCCGGCTGGCCTTGGGCTCCGTAAGTGACCGGTTTGTCAGGGGTTACGGGTTCTCCGTTAAAGAAGCTTATGTATTTGTTTGCCTTATCTGATAACGCTTTGGCCTCAGCAGTTGCACCGCCTTGCCTGTAAGCATCTGCTATCATAAGCAAATAATACAAGTTTCTCTTAAGGTTATCCTCTGATATCAGCTTGCCGTGATAAGGCTTGGAGAACAGAAGAATATGCTGTTCTGTCTCCTCTACCATTTTCTCTCCAAGCGCAACACCTTTTGCTTTTTGTCCGCACTCTAAGTAAACAATGATTGCATCCATTACGGCCGCATCATTGACTGAAGAGATAATAGAATTGTTCAGCGGGAAATTCTTCTCCGGCATAACTTCCTGCATCCTGTCCAAAACCTTAACCGCCTTCTCTTTCTCTCCAACCTGCAACAAGGCCTTGGCCGTATTGGTCATAATCTCTCTTATGGAAATTAAAGAGTTGAATGTTAAAAGATTCTGGTAATCAATGTTAACTGGAGCTTTCAAAGAATTAAGCCTGTAAACATTCATTACTCTATTATACAAAGCATCAGCATCCACCTGATCTATATTTCCGGCGGCCTGTCCGGTTGCGCTCTTTATAGGAACAAACTTATATCCAAAGCCATCATATTGCAGATAATCCTTCTCTCCAATATTAACATCTCCTCCTCTGCTAAGCATATAAAGCGGTCTATCCCATTTATAATGAGCCAGATAATCCAGCAACATCAAATCTGTTTTAGTAATAGAAGAGACATTGCTTGGAATAACAAGTTCTACCGTATCCAAAATTTTATCATAATCTTTCTCCGCAACAATATGATACTTCTTTACATTCTCCTTATTTACAGGTATCAACAAATGTTTGCAAGGGATAAAATTGTGGTCCTTGCCATCTGTCAAAGGAATTGTAATAGAAGGATCTTCAAAAATATCCATTGCATCAGATGCCAGGATAGGACCCTTTATTCTATCCACAACCTGCACATAATCATTGCATCCGTAATAATATTGCTCCTTCTTTATAGAGAATTTTATTGGTTTGGAATCATATTGCTGAAGCTGCATCTGGTCTATGTACCAATCAGTTCCAAGCAATGAAGTGTTAACAATTCTCACATCTGTTCTAACACCTTCAACCTCCTGAATATACCACAAAGGGAATGTATCATTATCTCCGTGTGTAATCAGAATTGCGTCTTTATCACAGTTTTGCAAATAATTATAAGCCATATCGCGACAGGTATATCTTCCGCTTCTGTCGTGATCATTCCACGTCTGAGACACCATCTGAATTGGCACAAGCAAGCACAAAACACCTGCAACCGCAGAGGCTGCAACTGGCTTCTTCATAAGCTTTTCCAAAACTTCCGCCAGCCACATTGCGGCAATACCAATCCAAATTGCAAACGCATAGAATGAACCTGCATAAGCATAGTCCCTCTCTCTTGGCTGATAAGGAGTTTGGTTAAGATATAATATGATTGCAATACCTGTCATGAAGAACAAAAGAAGCGTTACAACAAAATTTCTCTTGTCTTTCTTATACTGATACCACAAACCTATAAGTCCCAGAATTAGAGGCAGAAAATAGAAATGGTTCTTTGCCCTGCTGTGAACAATGTAAGCAGGCCCCTCACTCTGGTCTCCCAGTCTTGCCTTATCTAAAAACTTAATTCCGCTCTCCCAGTTGCCTTTGTAAATATCACCCGGAACACTTGCCTGCAAATCATTTTGTCTCCCCACAAAGTTCCACATGAAATATCTGAAGTACATGAAATCCAACTGATAATCAAAGAAATACTTAAGATTAGCTCCCATGGTAGGCATCTTGTAATCGCTCCCCTCTATGTAACGTCCGCCGCCATTAGTGTACATATTGTAGAAGTCCGCATAAGATGGATCTGCAGAGCTGTACATTCTTGGAAACACCATCTTGGTGTCTGAATTGTAAACAGGCTCAGCCGGCGCATCCAGCTTCACATATTTGCCATGCATTATATTATAATAATGAGGAACCTTTATCTCCTTAAGAGTGGAGGCATAAGTCTCACCGTAAAGAAGAGGCTGACTGCCATATTGCTCTCTGCTCAAATATCTTACAAGGGTAAAAGGATTATCTGGCTGATACTCGTTTGTAGGGGTATTTACGCTGGACCTGATTATTACAACGGCAAATACAGAATACCCTATCAGTATAGAAGCAAGACATAACCATATCGTATTCCAAATTGCTTTTTTAGTCTTGTACGTTCTATAAACGCCCCAGAAGCAAAGCGCAAGAATAGCAGCCACAAAGAATGCTGCTCCGCTATTTACAGGAAGCCCTAAACCGTTTACAAACAGCAAATCTGTATATGCTGCAAACTTTGCTGTATAAGGAACTATAAACCAAAGCACTAATGCTATCAATACAAATGAAAGAAGCATGACTTTAAAAGCACCCTTCTTTGTAACAGTATATTTTTTGTAATAATAAACAAAAACAAGAGCAGGAATTGCCAATAAATTAAGAAGTTGCACTCCTATTGAAAGTCCCATCAGGACGGCAATAAGCACTATCCATCTGTTTGCATATTTCTCATCCGCTTCCTCTTCCCATTTAAGCATTGCCCAAACAACAACAGCTGTAAACAGAGATGACATTGCATAAACCTCACCCTCAACCGCAGAGAACCAAAATGTATCAGACCAGCAATACGCCAAAGCACCAACAACACCTGCCGCATACATTGCAATTGCATCTCCAAGAGAAAATTCTCCTTCTGCCGCTCCGGAAGCGTTGCTCCCGTTTGCAAAAACCATTTTCCTCTTCTTTTCAGTAATTCTTCTAACAAGGTGAACGATAGTCAGATATAAGAAGAATATCGTAAAACCGGAACACAAGGCGCTCATGGAATTTATAAGTTTGGCAGCATGCATTTTGTCCCCGAAGAAAGTAAATGCGCGTGCAATTACCTGGAATACAGGGTTTCCTGGAGCGTGTCCCACCTCCAGCTTGTATGATGATGCAATAAATTCTCCGCAATCCCAGAAGCTCACGCTTGGTTCAATTGTAGAGAGATACGTAACAGATGCGACGACCAAAACAATAACCGCCACAATGTTATTAATCCTGTTAAATCTTCTAATTTCCATCAGTTAAATATAAAAATGATAGTGGTTGGCAAAGATACTCTTTTACTCCTTTTAATACTACCTTTGCGGAAAATTTTAACCCCTGCAAATTATTAGCCATGGCAAATAATGACTGGAAAAAGAGACTTGGCGTAGTTTATTCAACTAATCCCGATTTTAATTATAATCGCGATAGTCATTCCGCCGCCGGCAACGTATCCTCAGCCGATAACGGAACTGCCGCCGGAACACTTAAGCCAGCGGAGCAAAAGCTGGTGGTAATGATAGACCGCAAGGGAAGAGCAGGGAAGCAGGTTACCCTGGTCAAAAATTTTATAGGAGCTGAGGAAGATTTGGAAACCCTTGCAAAGCTGCTTAAGACCAAATGCGGCGTAGGCGGTTCTATAAAAGATGGAGAAATTTTAATACAGGGAGACTGTCGGGATAAAATTGTAACCATACTCCTTTCACAAGGTTACAAAGCTAAAAGAGGAAACTAGCCCGCAGGTAATCCGGCTAAATTAAATTTGACGATATTAAAAAGATTATAATCATTAATGGCTCATGCAGGTCTTACATATTATTTCCCTGTTCAGCAGGTAGATACGCTTGCCAATACGGCAACCTCAGATGTTGCATCGCAGGCACCAGCAGATTCCGCAGCAGCCGCCAACTTTTTATATATACCTCCCCATTTTACAATTGACCATGAGACCCAAGAGCATGCTCTGATAGCGGGAAAAAGTTTGGATGATCTAATCAACGAGCTTAAAAATGTAAAGCCGAACCCTCATAAAAATTTACTTGAACCTATCTCAAACGCATGGCCGGAAAGCGTCAAAACCGTCTCATCCGTAGAGAGCTTTGAGAAAACATACATTCCAAAAAAGATTGATACATACACCAATCTTGGATTGTTCCTAATGCTCCTGGTCTTTTTTATTTTGGCATGTGAAAGAATAGCAGAAGGGAGCATCAAAATAATGACACGCTCCTTTAACCTAAAGAGAATGAGAGAGATGGAGGGCGACTCCGCAATGCAGACAAGCCGTAATCTTACGGCAGTATTTGGAACATGCTTGCTTGCGTTCATACTTGCAAACCAAAATATCAATTATGGCTTCATGGGAGAAATACCTGTAGCAGAAGCATTTGGTCTAATTGTAGTGTCCACGGGAATATACGTTATTCTTAAATCATGGATACTTACTATTTTGGATTATGTTAATGAATCATCCTCCTTCCGGCTTATAAATAAATTCGGGCGCACATATTTTGCCATGGCCATCATATTCATGCTGGCGGGAGAAGTTATTTTTTCATTATTCCAGGACATTTCAGCAAATTACATAATATGGTGGATTGCAATTAGTTGCGCAGTACCGACATTGCTGTATTTAAACATGGAAAGAAGAATTATGTTCCAGAACAGATTTTCCGTATTTACTTACATTTTGTATCTTTGCACCGTGGAAATTTTACCGATTGTTTTAATTGTTAAAACAATTTAGACAGATTATGAAGATTAGCAAGATATTGATTTCACAACCGGAGCAGGCAGGAGGCAATCCTCAATACGGAAATTTGACCGCCAAGTATGGAGTTGCCATAGATTTTAAGCCGTTTTTTAAGTTGGAACCCCTGAGTCTCAGAGAGTTTAGAACACAGCGTATTAACATCCCGGATTACACTGCCATTGTGTTTACGGCAAAGGCGTCCATAGATGCCTTCTTCCAATTGTGTGAAGAGCAGAGATATAAAGTCCCTGAAAGTTTAAAGTATTTTTGTATAGGAGAGAATATTGCTTACTATCTTCAAAAACACATCGTATACAGAAAGAGAAAAATTTTCTTTGGTAACGGAACTTTTGAATCTATTGTCAAAAACGCTACTAATGAGAAACATAGAGATGAGAATTTTTTAATCGCGACAGCTGATCACTTAAGACCGGAGTGGAGCAAAATGTTTGAGCAGGCAAAACTTAAACACTCTTCAGCCGTTTTTGTAAAGATTGTGAACAGTGATTTGAAGAGCGTAAATCTTGCTGATTATCAATTAATTGCATTTTACAGTGCACTTGACGTAGCATCACTGAAAGCCAACTATCCAAACTACAAGCAGGGAGAAACCATGTTTGTAATTTTTGGTAACAGCGCGCAAAAGGCAATGCAATCTGCAAAACTTAAAACTACGCTGGCGGGACCGGCTGCAAATTATCCGTCCATGGCTTCTGCTATTGAATATTGCATAAACAATACGGATAAGCTTATTGCTCAGCAAAATGCAGCACCTGAAAAGAAAGCGGCGCCAGTTAAAAAGACAGAACCTGTTAAAAAAACGGCACCCGTAAAAAGGGCTGCTCCTGCAAAGAAGGCTCCAGTTAAAAAAGCTGTAACTGCAGGAAAGAAAGCAAGTTCAAAGAAGGTAGTCTCCGCAAAGAAAGCCGCGCCTGCAAAAAAAACACCGGCGGCAAAGAAGCCAATACCGGCAAAGAAAAAATCTTCCGTAAAATCGGCAACAGTAAAAAGCAATAAGAAAGTTGTTAAAAAGACTCCCGTAAAGAAAACAAAATGTCTCAAGAAAGTTCAGAAAAAAACACCTTTAAAAAGGAAGAGCGTCTCTGTTCGTTCAAAGAGATAGAGGAGCTTAAAATCAAAGGCAATCCGCTATTTGTCTTCCCGTTTAAGGCTAGCTGGATGAAAACGGAAGGAGGCATTAATAAGATTCTTATTCTTGCACCAAAAAGAAACTTCAAAAAAGCAGTTGACAGAAATCTATTAAGACGCAGGATTAGAGAGGCTTACAGAAAAAATAAAACTCTGATTCCGCAACAGGGAATTGATATTTTCATAAGCTATATTGCAAAGGAAATTTCAGATTACAGTTTCATTGAAGAGAAGCTCAAGGACATTTTAAAACAAATTGCAGATGCAGCCTCAGCAACAACAGAATAAAACATCCAAGGCGGGACAAAACAAAATACTGCACACCATTAAAACTGTCGCGAGCATACCATTCCTGATTCTTATTAAATTCTACCAAATTTGTATCTCTCCTCTTAAGCCGCAATGCTGCAGATTCACACCTACCTGCTCAGCTTATGCAGTGGAGGCGCTAAAAAAATACGGCCCCATAAAAGGCTCATGGCTAGCAATTAAGAGAATTTTAAGATGTAATCCATGGGGAGGCAGCGGCTATGACCCGGTACCCTAAAATAGAACTTGCAGAGTTGTAAAATGCGTTAATAAGTATCCCCGTAAAAGCGGCGGTAGATGTCATCTTTTCCGGAATCTACAAACTCTTTTGAAAGCCCGTCAATGTCATCCGTCGGCATATCGTTGAGATTCAACATAATAAGTCCGTCAACACAATCATTGAAATCAGGGTCAACATTAAAGTTGATAATCTTTGCGTTCAATCTCAAATATTTTTTCAGCAGCGTAGGAAGACGATACTGTCCGACGCTAATCTTAAAAATAAACCGGTCAAAAGTCTCCAGATTGTCCATCTTCTTGGAAAGGAGCGCCTCAATATCCACCCTGCCAAAATCGGGAACAAACGGATTCTTGGGAGATACAAGAGCTGAGTACTCCGGTATGTACTGCTTCAATCTAAGATAATATATCATTGCGCTTCTGTAAAAAGCCGGATACCAAGAGCTTATGCTCACAGGCCCTATAAGGCACTTAACATCCCTGTAACGCAACATTGCATAGAGAAGTCCTTTTAGCAAAAGAAGCAAAGCAAGAGTATCTTTCTGATAATTTTTAGCAACAAAAGAACGCCCCAATTCAACAGATTGATTAAGCAATGGGGAGAACTCCTGCTTGTAACAAAATAGAGAGTCAGTATAAAATCCTTTGATTCCGTATTCTTTAATAATCTCGCTGCCTATGCCAAGCCTGTACGCACCAGCAAGTTCATTTTTAGAATTGTCCCAAAGAACAAGATGCTTGTAATATTTGTCATACTCATCAGTATCACTCTCTTTGTTTGTCCCTTCTCCAACAAAGCGGAATGCCTCCTCCCTCCTAAGTCCTATCTCCTGCATTATAGCCGGAATATTTTTATAATCAAACAAATAACAAGAGAACTGCCCAACCTGAAATAGTTTGCTGTCGGGAGAATCATTGAATTCCGATAAAATATTATCAACGCTGGCCGGCGCAATTAGCGGAACGGTGTATTCCCTTGAGACATCGCTCTTTAAATTGGCCTCAAGCGCATAAGTTCTGCTCCTCAAATAGGCACCTAAAGATTTATTCTCCTTATAATCAGCTATTTCTTCTACAGGTATAACTCCTCCTATCCTAAAATGAATTGTCTTGCCCTTCTTGTTATTAAGCTCTCCGGGCAATCTTAATGTTCTTAATTTCGGACTGATTTTACCCAGGAAATGAAAATACGCAGAATTAGTTCCATGAAAATAAACGGGAAGAACGGGAACGTTGGCCCGCTTAATCATCTTAATAATAGAAGGTTGCCACTCTATATCTTTTACCACCCCTTCTTCATTATCATTAGATGAAACCTCCCCGGCAGGGAAAAGAACCAGCACACCTCCATTTGCCAAATGCTCCTCTGCCCCTTTGATCCCCCTGAAACTGCTCCTTAAATTGGCCTTGTCTGTAAAAGGATTCACAGGCAAAAATTGCTCTTTCATATTTGGAATTTGGGAGAGAATAAAATTTGTCAAAACTTTAATATCGGGTCTGATTTTACTCAGAATGCTAACGGCAATCATCCCGTCTATTCCGCCAAAGGGGTGATTTGAAACTACAATAAGAGAGCCTGTTTTTGGAATCGTTTCCAGCGCCTTGGAATTAACATCTACCGTAACGCCAAGATATTCAATAAGATGATCTGCAAAATCTGACCCATTATATTGGGAGATGTGAGAGTAAATAGCATTCATCTTGTCAAAGCCGGCAATTTTCATTGCAGCGGCCGCAACCAATGTCCCCGCAACGCCGGGAATTTTGAGGGCGCTCTTGACTTCAGAATTATTAATTACTTTTGTACCCATTAGTAGAACAATGCCTGCAAGCCACAAAGATACAATAAATTTGGAAGAGAAAATATCTCTATTGCCGGATGAGCCGGGGGTCTATAGATTCCTCAACTCAGATGGAAAAATCATCTATGTGGGCAAGGCAAAAAATCTGAAGAAAAGGGTTAAGCAGTATTTTGTGACTCCCGACAGATTAAATGCTAAAACTCAGGTTCTTGTGAGCAAAATTGCAGATTTGCAGCATACGGTGGTGGGGAGCGAGCAAGATGCTTTGCTGCTGGAAAACAATTTGATAAAGCAGTATCAGCCCAGATATAACATTCTGCTTAAAGACAGCAAAACATACCCTTGGATTTGCATAAAAAATGAAACTTTCCCAAGAATGTTTATGACTCGCCGGGTTGTGCAGGATGGCTCTCTATATTTTGGACCATACGGGTCTGCATTATACGCGCATCACTTGCTGGATTTATTTCACTCCCTTTTCAAACTAAGAACATGTTCTTTAAAGCTTGACGCAGAGGACATTGCAGCGGGGAAATTTAAAGAGTGTCTTAACTGGCACATTAAAAAATGCTCCGCTCCATGCATAGGAAAAATTTCAGAAGAGGAGTATAATATTCAAATAGAGTACATTAAAAATATTCTTAAGGGAAATGCAACTCCGCTTGTCAAAGAGTTTAAAGAGAAAATGACTGCAGCCGCAGCGGCACTTAAATTTGAAGAGGCGGAGGTTTACAAAGAGAGGATGCAAATTTTAAATGCACACTACAACAAATCTCTTATTGTCCAGCCAACGCTCTCCAACATAGATGTGTTCTCAATTGTTTTCTCAGAGTCCGCGGCATACGGAAATTACATGAGAGTGAGCAACGGGTGTATTATTCAAACAATGAACCTGGAGCTGAAGATGAATATAGAAGAGAGCAAAGAGGATATGCTAACACATTTTATTCTAGATGTTTACGATATCCTTAAAAGTGCGGGCACAACTCCTAATCCGGAGATACTTGTGCCGTTTGAACCATCTGAAAAAATATTTGGAGAGGAGAAATATATCCATGTTCCGCTGCGAGGAGACAAGCTGAGCCTGCTGGAGCTGAGTCAAAAAAATGCATCGGAATTCAAATTCCAAAATTTAAAACAGGACGCTCTAAAAAATCCTGAACACAAAAGCGTATCTGTCGAGATGCTTAAAAAAGACTTGCATCTCCAAAATTCTCCCGTTCATATTGAGTGCTTTGATAACTCAAATATTCAGGGTACCAATCCGGTTGCTTCATGCGTTGTATTTAAAAACGGCAGGCCAAGCAAAAAAGATTATAGAAAATTTAATATTAAAACCGTTGTGGGTGCAAATGATTTTGCCTCCATGTATGAAGTTGTATTCCGCAGATATTCAAGGCTTCTGGAGGAAGATGGAGAAATGCCGCAGCTGATTGTTGTGGATGGAGGAAAAGGTCAATTGGATTTTGCATATAAAGCCTTGACGGATTTAAAGCTAAATAAAAAGATTCCAATAATAGGCATTGCAAAAAGATTGGAAGAGCTTATTATTCCGGGAGACCCGACGCCGCTTTTTTTAGATAAAAATTCTCCCGGTCTAAAATTAATTATGCAGCTCAGAGATGAGGCGCACCGCTTTGGAATAACTTTCCACAGATTAAAGAGAAGCAAAGGACAAATAAACTCAGAATTGCGTGATATTAAGGGCATCGGAGAGGGAACTGAGAAAAAGCTGCTTCAAAAATATAAAAGCGTTGCAAGGTTGAGAGAAATCTCCGCGGAAGAATTGACGGAATTTGCCGGGGCAAAAGTTGCTCAGGCAATTAAATCCCATTTTGAGAATCACTCTTAACATCCTGCTCCTCAAGAGCTTTCTTCTCCAATATTGCTTTATCCGCCGCCTTTTTCCAAACAATATATCCGTTAATAGAATTAGCCAGATAGAAAAACCACATTATAACCATCTCCGCAGAAGCCTCACCTCCACGCATATAGACCACAATCCACATAATTATGCTAAGGGCATTTACAAAAATCCAGATTGCCCACTGCTCCATATAGGTCATTACCATAAGTATCATTGCAATTATGGAGAGAACCGTTGTTGCGGAATCTTTAAACGGCTGAGGGTCATTGACCGCCTGAAGAATAAAACCGCAGCTTGTTACAAGAATTACACATCCTAAAATTAAATATATCCTGTATTTCCAAGGCATCTTTAGAGTGCTGACAACTGTCTCATCTTTGTTCCCCTTTTCATCCACTCCTCCGCGTTTTTTTATCCAGGAAAAGAAGCCTATGAATTGCATGGGAAAATAATAAAACGCATTTAGCACAAAATCTCCGTATATCTTATTATTCAAGGATATATAAGCATATAGGGAGACATTAATCAAACCAAAAAAGTAGTTGAAAATGTTTCTTTTTGCGCATAGCACATTACAAGTCAAACCAGTAACACCAGCAACTGCTCCAATCAAGCTAAACTGTTCTGCGGCTCCGCTTCCAAATTTTAAAAAAAGCCAATATCCTAGGTAAAAAACTATGGAACCAATTATTATTATCCAGTCAAAAAGCTGCAGGGTATTTTTTTTAAAGAGTTTCATGGTTAATCAAATGTAATAGAAAACAGAAGGGCGCCGTAATTGTGTCCTCCGCCATTATTTGCATATCTGAATCCGAGACTAACAGGATATCCTATTCTAAAGAAATGTCCATCAACAATTATATCCCCTCCTATTGCGTGCATATTGCTCCACCCCGTATTTTTTTTAATCCTGGCATAATCCGCAAACGGAATGATTTGCAGACGTTTAAGATAGGCAAAACAGCCAAGTGAAACATCTCCAAGATAAAGCGGAATAGCATAATCAGCAGAGAGCTTATAGTAATCCGTTCCATACTCCTCATCCATTCCTCTTGGCATATCAAGCTGATTGCCAAGCCAATATGTATGACCACCAATATCCTGATACTGATACCCTGCGGAAAGTTTTATCCCTTGATTCCAAAAAATACCGGGGACATAACCATAAACATATCCGGAATAAATTGAGCCAAATTTATTGCCTCCGTTAGGATTAAAGCCGGCCCGTACACTTGCGCCAATTCCCCACTTTGGATAGATTTGAGCTTTTGAAACAGGAAGCATGCAATAAGCTCTTAACGCCCCTATAAGCTGTTGTCTATCAACATTCTTCTTAATAAACAATTTTGTATACAGTTTTTGGTCATTTCTATAACTCCACAAAACTTGCGGAATAAATCCTCTGTTCCATCCGCCGGAATTAAATCTCCAGGGAATATATAATGTGGCAGCAGTATGAATAGAATGTTTGTTCTTATCTGTCATGGCTGCGTCATTGTAATGAGCCTCCATTTCAAAGACCGGATAAAAACCTGTATATGAAAACTTTGCATGCAAGCCGCTTCTGCCGTGCAAATAAGAGTATCCCACCATTCCAACCGCAGTACCCAAAGTATTTTGGGAATAGAGCGTTACGCCAGGAGCAGCTTCATTAATAAATGAATCATAACTTCCGGCAGTAACAGAATTAACATCATAATAGACCGGAGCCCAGGAGTGAAGTTTTAGCAGATGTTGTAACTTATTGTAGTTCCCGATAGTTACGCTATCGGCATCCATATCTTTTTTAAGCCTCTCCATTGGCTCTTTGCTCTGCGCCTCTTTGTATTGCCCGGAAAGCTCCTCAGCTACAACATAATGCGCTCTTCCTATAGAATCTCCAGGAACGGCAATTCTGCTTGGAGAAGATTTATAAACTTTAAAACCGTGGGCATCCTTCATTGCGGTATAATATAAATCTTCGCCTGAAAGTTGTGCAGAAGAGACATTTACAGCATCGCATGCCCGGAAAGTTTTCCCCGCAGCAGTATCATAACAATACAACATATCGCTTCCGGAAAAATCAGAGATAAAATATAATAACCTGCCTTCTGAACGCAATCTCTTAATCACCTGATGTTGAGGAGCTATTACTGATGTTGCAGCCGACTCTGAAATTTCGTTTCCATCATATACATACAAACCTTCTCCATCATCTGTAATGGCGGTCATGAATATTTTGGTTCCTACAGAGGCCGTTTCCAAAATCTGGCCGCGGAAGGATTTGCTCCTGTAAACACTTACAGAATAAGGATTTACAATAAGCAATTTGGAAAAATCAGCACTGCCGTTATACTCAGTTAGCACAAGATAATCCTTACATCCGGAGGGGTTGTACCAATATGTTCCCTCTTTAAGAAGAGATGTTGTTCCGTTTTTTAAATCATAAGAATAAACCTGGCTGTAATCAACTTGCTGCCATCGCGGATTTGGAACAATCTCGCTCCACCAAATTTTGCCATCTTTATAAAGAAGATTGCTGGTAGAACTGCTGAAATACCTCAGCACCTTGCTTTTAAAAGCACCGTCTTTTTTATCTCTCTGCAAAAGGGCAAGATAAGATGAGCTTCCATATCCGGAATAAACAACTAAAACGCTATCGGGATTAATAACAGTAACTTTGTCATAATTAACATAATAGCCATGCTCCGCACCGGTTGCCCTCTCCTCAAAAGGAAGGGTTGCCGCAGAAGCATCGGACTGCGTATTTGTCTGATTATAAAGAGATTTCATTTTTTCAAACTCAGCCCCCCGCACATAATCTCTGTGACTTTTCCCCGTGTAAGTTTCAAAAGCATTGGAGACCACATTAACATTCCAGAACTGTTTTGCCTCCAGCGTAAATATTTTATCAGCAAGTTTATAATCCTTTGTTTCATATCTGGCGGCACTGTTAATCCAATATCCAAGAGCATAATGATTTGGAGTGTAATTCTTTACAGACCCAAACCGCCACTGGTCCCAGGTGCGTTCCTTTAATTCCCCGCTCCGATTTGGAACCCTTGTATCCAAAAGATAATAGGCTAAAAAGGAGCCGCTTCTGCCGCGTCCCGCATTGCTCCGCTCCGTCTCCGCAACCACTGCATCTCCCTCCAGCATCCACCTAGAAGGATAGATTCCGGAGGCTCCTCCGGTAATATGGTCACCCAGAAACCAATAGAGATATTTGTAAATTCCTTTTGTGAAATGTGCAATTTGCCACGCATGTCTTCCCTCATGCAAAACCAGCTGCTCCTCCCACTTCTGAGGATAGGTAGAATACGCAGATGGTATACCGTAAAAATCTATCTGTCGCGGAGCCCAAACCGTAACACCATTCCCCTTAGCATTATACGTATGCAGCACCATAGGAAAACTATTGCACAGTCCGGAACGCAACCCAAGAGAATCTGCTGAGGAACCATAATTAAGCTCCATCAGATTAAGGTATCTTTTTGCAACCTTGCCGGCAGCAGTGCTGTCGCTATATGGAAAGATTAAACTGAAGTGTCCGGATTTTGCTATCTGCCATTTTACTCCCGACGGCTCCTCTCCAATGTAGTAATACTGCGCAAACGCCTGAGAGGCAATAAGCAGTAAAAGAGCAGCAGAGAATAGAAACTTTTTCAAAATCTTAACTTTTGTTTGCAGATGCTAAGTTAAGAGAAAAAATATTTTTCTAACTCCAATTTTAGAATTACATTTGTTGAACTATGGTTAAAACTACTATTTAAGCAGATGAATGTAGTTTACGGCATTCTAAAGCTTCTCGGCGCGCTGGGTTTGTTCCTGTACGGAATGACCATGATGAGTGAGGCCCTGCAAAAAGTTGCAGGAGACAAGCTTAGAAGTTTTCTTGCCGCCATGACCTCCAACGCCTTTAAGAGAATTCTTACAGGTCTCTGCGTTACAGCAATAATTCAATCCTCAAGTGCCACAACCGTTATGGTTGTAAGCTTTGTCAATGCGGGATTGCTCTCTCTTTCTCAGTCAATTGGAGTAATCATGGGTGCCAATATCGGTACTACGGTTACCGCGTGGCTTCTAGCTTTGCTGGGATTTCAGGGGAGCCTTTCATCAATAACTATTCCTCTTATCGGATTTGGATTTGTTTTCATGATGTGCAAGTCCAAAAAGAAAAAGTCTATAGGAGAGATGATTATAGGCTTTGCGCTTTTGTTTCTTGGCCTTGAGTTCTTAAAAAATTCCGTTCCCGATTTAAATAATTCTCCGCAGGTTATAGAGTTTATTCGCAAGTGGTCCAGCTATGGGAACTGGTCCGTAATTCTCTATGTGCTAATTGGTACCGTTCTTACAATCATAATGCAGTCCTCCGCCGCAACTATTGCCCTTACATTGGTAATGTGCAACAATGGCTGGCTGCCATTTGAATATTGCGCCGCAATGGTACTTGGAGAAAATATCGGAACAACTATTACTGCAAACCTGGCTGCAATGGTCGCAAATGCATCTGGTAAGCGAGCCGCCAGGGCACATACAATATTCAATGTCTTTGGAGTAATTTGGGTTGTAATTTGTTCCATCCTTTCTTGAAACTTGTTTCATGGGCAATTATGGGGCTTGGAATGGACAATCCTCTAATGAGCGGAGCATCAAATACCTCTCTGCTTTGCTCCATTGCAATGATGCACTCTTTGTTCAATATCTGCAATACCATGATTCTTGTCTGGTTTACACCGCAGATAGTAACTCTGGTAACAAAGATGGTGAAGAGTCCAAAAGAAGAGGAAGTTTACAGACTTCAGTATATACAGGGCGGGCCTTTAAGCACGGCGGAACTATCTCTGGGCCAGGCAAAAGAGGAAATCTTGCATTTTGCCGAGCTGTGCCGCAAACAATACGGCTATGCAAGGGAAGCGCTTAACACAACTGATCCTCAGAAATTTGATGAGCTATACCGCAAGCTGGAGCACTACGAGCTTATCACCGACCATGTTGAGTTTGAAATTGCAAAATATCTTAACAGCTTGTCAGAGGGGGTATTAAGTGATGAATCTTCCCGCCGCCAGCAGGCAATGTATAAGATAATAAGTGAACTTGAGAGCCTCGGCGACAGCGGTTTCAATATGGGCAGAATTCTGCAGAGGCGCAATATCCACAACACCACCTTTGACCCTACAATGCTAAAGAAACTTAACTATATGCTAGATCTTCTGGAGAAGGGTTTTGATGCAATGGAGACCAACTTAAAGCTTGGTTATGATCATATTACGGATATTTCCAATGCTCAGGATGCAGAGCAGAACATCAATGAATACCGCAACAATCTAAAGGAAGAACACCTTCTTAATCTGGAGAATAATTCCTACGGCTATCTTACAGGAGTTTACTACATGGACTTTATCAATGAGTGCGAGCATGTAGGAGACTTTATGATAAATATCTCAGAAGCTATTATTGAGATAAAATAATTTTCCTGGAGCAAATTATCCAACAAGCCAAACCATTACGTGGTTTGCAAAGACTTCATACTCCAGCTCAAACTCTTCCTCTTCATTCTCCTCTTCTCCATCCTCATTTACAATATGCTCATCCTTAGGATATTTAAAAACAGCATCTATATCCCCCTCATCTCTTATGCTGAATTTTTCAATCTCCATGTCTTTGGAAAAATCAACATCATGGCGTCCCATCCTTTTGTATAAAGCCTCCTTTGCACACCAATAAATAGCAAGTTGCTGCGTCCTCTCCCTCTTACGCTCATCATCATCCTCTTTTTCATCCAGCAAATCATCAATCTCATTCTCAGATAAAGCCTTCTTCTCTACAGCGGAAAAATCTCTGTCCAGGCACTCAATATCAATGCCTACATCTTCCGAAGGATTTATAATTATTGCAGCAAAATTATTTGTATGAGTGACGCTTATGTGCGTCATGTTATTGACAAGATAAGGGCTCCCGTTATCATGGTGGCCAAGATGCATCTCTTCTTCAAACACGCTGTTAATCAAAGCTCTTACGGCAAGTTTCTCCCGCCTTAATTGCGCGCTTTTTATTAAGAACAAATCTTCCAGATCCTCTTTAGGAGTGCCAATAATTTTAAGGAGTTCGTCTTCTGTCTCTTTAATCTCCCAGACGGCAATTGTTGTTCCGTCCTTTAACTCTTTTTTAGTGTACAGTCCCATTTTTATATCTCAATTTTTTAATATCTGTTGTTAAAATAATTCTATTTTTTCATCGCGACAGTTTCTTTATCGCTTTCATCTGTTATCTCTCCAACTATCTCTTCCAGAATATCTTCCAAAGTTACAATTCCGTCCATCCCGCCAAATTCATCCACTACAATTGCAAGGTGCTTTTTCTGTTCTCTAAATTCTTCCAGCAAATCAATTGTCTTTTTAGACTCCGGAACAAAGTATGCCTCTCTTATATGGCTGCGCCAGTCAAATTTTTTTGCAGGAGATGTTCTGTCGGGAGCCTGATTAGAATTTGCAGACAAAAGAAATGGCAGCATATCCTTGATATACAGGAATCCGCGGATGTCATCCAGATTATCTTTGTAAACAGGAAGGCGGGAATATCCGCATTCCGTTGCAATTTTTATGACCTCTTCATTGCTCATGTCCATCTCCAACGTAACCACATCTACTCTCGGCTTCATAACTTCTGTTACATTTTTCTTTGGCAATGAAAGTATTCTCTTAAGAATTTTCTTCTGCTCCGGGTTTGACGGAATAGTCATTTCCACCGCTCCGCTCAAATATTTATATGGGTCATCCTCAACATCTTGGGATATTCCGGCATCCACGTTTTTTGTGAACAAATCCATAAGTTTGTTGATTGGTTTTGCCAGCGGTCTCAAGATAGAAAGCGGCATGCTCATAGCTCTGGAAAAAGAGACCGGTCTGCTGTTGCCAATTAACTTTGGCATCGCCTCTCCAAAAAGTACAAGGACAAACGTTACAATAACGGTACAGACAATAAACTCAAGCACCGGATGCCCTGTGAAATCAAACAGCCTGGAGATAAGAGCAGATGAGAGCAGAATTATTAGAATGTTTACCAAATTATTTACTTGAAGAATTGTACCAAGCAAATCATTTGGTCTGGAAATCAAGTTAATAACACGTTTGCTGTTTTTATCTGCGGACTTGCGCAACTTCTCTGTTTCCTGTGGGGAAAGAGAAAAAAACGCCGCCTCGCTCCCGCTCATCATAGCGGAGCAAAACAATAAGAAGATTATGCAAATCCCCATCAACAATGATGTTGCCTGACTGCTGCTAAAAAGAATTATTAAGCTACAACTGGGAGGTTCCACAGACTATAAAACGTATTGGTTAGTACGCAAATATATAAAATTTCACCAATTAACTAAAATTTTGAGGCTCTCAGGGGTTATTCTGCCTAAGTATTATTTTCTATAGGAAATAGTTTCTAATAGAAAATAATTTATATATTTGCATCGTAAAACTATATGACAATGGAACCAATTTGTGCTTTGAAAGAGGTGTACAAGCAGCTGTACAAATTTGAAAAAGAGTTCTCTGCGGAGAATGACATAACCATTAATGAAGCAATGTTGCTTTGCTGCATGAAGGACGGAAAAGAACGTTCGGCCGGAGAAATTTATAAATATATAGGTCTCTCTGCATCAAGAGGTTCCAAGATTATAACTGCAGCGGAAAAGAAGGGTTTTTTAGTGCGCTCAATTGCAAAAGCGGACCACAGGCAGATGTTATTCAAATTGTCAGCTATCGGGAAAAAGAAAGTTGAGCAAATGCAAAAAAGCAAAGTGAATACAAAAGATTTATACAACGGAATATTAAATATGTTAAAATAAACACAATGAAATACTTGATTATAGGCGGAGTAGCCGGAGGAGCTTCGGCGGCTGCAAGATTAAGAAGATTAGATGAAAAGGCTCAGATTATTCTGTTTGAGAAGGGAAATTATGTCTCCTATGCAAACTGCGGCTTGCCATATTACATTGGCGGAACAATAGCTGACAGAGCAAAACTTTTTGTTCAGACGGCAAAGGGTTTTCACGACAGATTTAACATTGACATAAGAACTGAGCAAGAGGTAATTGCCTTGCATCCAGACAAAAAGAGCATTTCTGTTAAAGAGCTCTCATCCGGGAATGTGTATGAAGAGAGCTATGATAAACTTGTTCTCTCCCCGGGAGCTGAACCAATTAAGCCAAATCTTCCAGGGATAAATGATGAGAGAATTTTCACGCTCCGCAATGTAAGCGATACGGATAAAATAAAGATGTACATAAACGGGCACCAACCTAAAAAAGCAGTTGTAATAGGCGGCGGATTTATTGGGCTGGAAATGGCTGAGAATCTTCATAATACCGGGGCAGAGGTAACGGTTGTGGAGATGAGCAATCAGGTTATGGCGCCAATAGATTTTTCTATGGCTCAAATTGTTCATCATCATTTGGTTTGCAAGGGAGTGAATTTAATTTTGAATGACGGTGTAAAAAGTTTTACGGAACAGGGAGATTTGTTGACGGTAGATTTACAAAGCGGAAAATCTGTTCAGGCAGATTTTGTTTTGCTGAGCATTGGCGTGCGGCCGGATATTGCTCTTGCGGAAAAGGCGGGACTGGAAATTGGCAAATTGCATGGAATTGCTGTGAATGAGCATCTTCAGACATCCAATCCGGATATCTACGCTATTGGAGATGCAATAGAAGTTGTACACGGAGTAACTGGCATGGCTGCTAAAATTGCTCTTGCCGGACCTGCCAATAAACAGGGAAGAATTGCGGCAGATAATATAGTTGAAGGGAACAAAGAAAAATATGAGGGAACTATCGGGACCTCAGTGGCAAAAGTATTTGATTTGACAGTTGCCTCTTCCGGCGCTAATGCTAAGATGCTTAAGAGCGCAAATATTCCTTATGTCTCTTCCTGGACACATCCTGCTTCACATGCGGGGTATTATCCTGGCGCTCTAAATATGGATATCAAAATTTTATTCTCTCCGGAGAACGGAAGGTTGTTTGGTGCGCAAATAGTTGGTTATGACGGAGTTGACAAGAGAATAGAAATGGCGGCGCAGGTGATTCAAAAGAGAGGAACCGTTTATGATTTGGCAAAACTTGAGCATGCTTATGCTCCTCCTTTCTCTTCCGCAAAGGACCCTATGAATATGGCTGGCTTTGTGGCTGAAAATATTTTGGAGCATAAAGTAGAAACAGTTACTTGGAGAGATATAGAGACTCTTCCAAAAGATGCTGTTTGTGTGGATGTTAGAACGCCTGTTGAATACGGTCTTGGTACAATTCCGGGATTTAAAAATGTTCCGGTTGATGAGCTGCGCTCCAGAATGAGCGAGCTTCCAAAAGATAAAATGATTGTTGTCACTTGCGCCGTTGGATTGAGGGGATACCTGGCTTACAGGATTTTAACGCAGAACGGTTTTACAAACGTCAAAAATCTGTCGGGAGGATACAAGACATGGGAAGCCGCTACGGAACCTGTTGGAGATGCAAAAAACGGCAGTGCAAATTGCAAGTTTGAGCCTGCTGATAAAAAGAGTGAAAAAGTGTTAGTGCTGGATGCCTGCGGTCTGATGTGCCCGGGACCGATTATGAAATTGAAAGAGGCGTATGAGAAAATGGCTGAGGGTGAGACCCTTATCATTAAAGCAACTGACCCCGCTTTTGAGAGAGATGTACAGGCATGGTGCAAGGTTGTCGGAGCAAAATTAAATTATGCGCGCACAGAAGGTGGTATTGTAAATGCCTCTGTTACAAAAGAGAAACAACAGCAGGCAACTCCGGAATACCATTGTTCAATGGAGGGAAAGAATAAAACTTTGATTGTTTTTAGTGATGATTTGGACAAGGCTCTGGCTTCTTTTGTTTTGGCAAACGGAGCAGCGGCAACCGGAAAGAAAGTTACTATGTTCTTCACTTTCTGGGGATTAAATGTTATCAAAAAGAGTAACAAGCCGCGTGTGAAGAAGGATATTTTTGGGAAGATGTTTGGCTTTATGCTACCGGCCAACAGCAAAGAACTTGGACTTTCAAAGATGAATATGTTTGGCCTTGGCAGCATTATGATGCGTCACATCATGAAGCTCCGCCGCATAGACAATTTGGAGAGCCTGCGCCAGCAAGCCATTGATAATGGGGTAGAGATGATTGCCTGCACAATGAGCATGGATGTCATGGGCGTAGCAAAAGAAGAGCTGCTGGATAACGTTGTACTTGGCGGAGTTGCCAGCTACATGGAACGCGCAGAACAAGCGGGTGTGAATCTGTTCATATAGAACCTATTTCGCCTGAGCAGCCCCAATCCATTCAAGATAATTGGCCGGGGTAATAACAGATATTTTTTTCACAGAATAGGTGTCGGTGAAAATTTTGGGGACAGAAGTTTTCCCCTTTTTAGGATTCCACTTGAATTCAAAGGCAAGAAGTTGTCCCTCTGATTCCTCCAGATAGTCAATCTCTTGCTGCTGGGTTGTGCGCCAAAAATATGAGCGCACATAATTCTTATTATACTGGTTTGCCTTTATCCTTTCTCCTATGATAAAATTTTCCCACAACGCCCCTGAATCTTCACGCATATTCAATGGAGAAAATCTCTGAATTACCGCATTGCGTATTCCGTTATCATAGAAATATATTTTTTTGCTCTTTTTAAGTTCCGTGCGAATATTCTTGTTATAAGCGCTTAACTTAAAAATGATGAAACATTTTTCTAATAAGTCTATGTATTTTTCTACTGTTTTATTATCTGTCCCGACAGTTTGCGCAAGTTCATTGTATGAGACCTCATTGCCAACTTGCAAAGCAAGGGCAACTAATAACTTATCCAAGAGGGCCGGTTTCCTGATATTATCCATGGTAAGTATATCTTTATATAAATAACTGCCAGTCAGGTTTGTAATGAGATCTTTGGAATCCCATGAGTTGTTAACAATATCTGGATATGAGCCGTAAATTAGCCGTGACTCTAAGATTTGGTTTACATATAGGAAACCTTTATAATCATAAAGTTCTTTTGTAGATAGCGGATATAAAAAATATTCATATTTTCTTCCTGTAAGCGGTTCGTTTATAGTATTTTGAAGCATGAGAGAAGAAGAACCTGAAACAAGAAGCTGCACTTCCTTAATGTTATCCGTAATTAATTTTAAAGTCTGTCCTATTCCGGCAACTTTTTGGGCCTCGTCAATTACAACAATTTTGTTGTTCCCGATAAGGCTTTTTAGTCTCTGTGTGTTTGTATTAGTCAATAATTCTCTGACTTCTGGCTCGTCACAGTCAAGGAATAATGAGGCCATATTTTTAGTATTGACTATTTCTCTTAGCAGCGTACTTTTACCAACCTGCCTTGCTCCAATTACTATAATTGCCTTCCCCTTAAATAGTTTTTCTTCTATGATTCCTTGCAAACTTCTTGTAATCATGATTCCCTAGGTATTTTTTCATTGGCAAAAGTATAAAATTTGGGATTATAATCCAAATATTTATACTAATTTTTGGGATTACAATCCCAAAATAAGAACTAAGGCCCTCGACCGGATGTCCCCAAGCGGAGCGGCAAAGCCGCGCAGCCGCGACCGTAGGGAGCGTGCATTTCCGCGGCGGTAGCCGCGTTATACACAAAACGGCACGGCGCTTTGTGCCGGGCCGTATGTTTTGCAAACTATGCTAATTTTTTAGTGTATTGTATCAGACTGAGTCCTCCACGGAAAATAAAAACTTTCTTGCAAATGGGACTTGGTAGAGTAATTTATATAATTCCACGCATCTTTTTCTGAGACGTTGTGTTTCTTTAAAAAATCCCATTCTATTACCATGTCATTTGTAAGATTGTTGAGATTCAATACAATCAAATTTACATCATCTATCAAAATAAATAATGAACCAGAATGGGTCTGATTTATACCGAATTGATAAATTTTATAATCTTTATTATTTTGGCCAAATACAATTTCTTTTTTCCAAATATAATCTTTTTTTAAACCATCATTTACGTAATTTTCGCTTGGATGACTTATAAGATATCTAAATAGATAATCGTTAAGTCTCCTATCAGAAATTTTTAAAAAAGAATCTTCTTTTTTTGCACTAACTTGACAGTAAGATATACTGCTGTTGAATAGAAAAAAAGCAAAAAAAGAAATGAAAAACAATTTACTCAATATGCTAATTTTAATTTTCATGGTTTTCTAGAGTTTCTTTTAAAATCTGTTCTTCAATTTTATTAGGTGCATCCTCAACTCCAGGGGCATTACCCTCAAGGCGTAATTTTATATTTTCGTTATTGATGTTATGTTCTGCTTCGTGTCCAACTATTGCTGCAATTTTTTCATCAATTGTTATTGTTTTATTTTTATACATGGATGTAATAATCTGATTATTTATGCTTTTATCATTCATGAGACTATTAAGACTACCCTCATATACAGTTATTATAGAACTATATAGTTTCTTCCCAACAAACATTGAATTCGAAAGGCCCAACCTGTACACTGATTTTGATGTTTCTATACTTTTACTGCTTATGTCAAGAGTTATTTTTACATTAGACTTAGCCATTTTATACCACTGCGTTTTCCCTGTATGAGTTTTTAACATAGCTGTACCAATGCGTTTTGCATTATTCGTTGCATATTTAGTCCAACCCGTTTTTAAATTATATACTATGTGACCACAAGTGTCTACTATTTTTTCCCCATGTTTGTCAATATATTTAATAGGAGAGTTTAAACAGTAACCATATAAAGAAATTGCATAATATTTTTCGCTCATCGGATCTGGTCTTGTCCATCTTGCTATTACTTCATCATACTCCCTCGCACCGTAATCCAGCCAGTTAACATTGCCGGTGGTCTGTACTTCCTTGCCGTTGTATTTCCATCTGTTTGAGGTCATTACAGGATATGTGCCGCCCGTTGTCATCCTCTTTCCAAATGCATAATAATCATTTCTTTCAGTGACATTTCCACTTGCATCGGTTATAGCTCTCACACTTCCAAGATGATCGGTAGCATAGTAATATGGTGACAGCGTGCCGTTTACATTGATGATTCTTCCGCCTCCAAAGTCCGTGCTTTCAAACGCATAGCCTGTTCCCGTCTTTCTGAACACCATTGATCCAAGGTACAGATAGCCGTTTGACGATGAGCTGCTTGCATTGTCCTGCACCATCACCTTTGTTCCATCTGCAAGGTAAGTGTAGGCACATTTTAAGGTTCCGTTGAATTGGTCATATTTTAGGTCCCGACAGGACATTGCCAAGAGATACTGCAATGTGGTTTTTATTTTCAAAGCTGAAATCCATGGCCTCTCCAATTTTTATTACATCATGTTTGCCAATAATAGAAATAGTATCAGAGGTTCCTGTATATAAAACTTCTATTTCCACGTTTTTGCCGGTAGACAAATCAGTAAGTATTATTCTTTTTATATCATTGTTATATCCTTGAGAAAAAGAGAGTTGTGAACACAAAATGCATAGTGCAAAAATTATTATTTTTATATTTTTACTGGCATCCATTTAATATACCTTTTTGAATATTATTTTGGGACTTCCCATTCATCACTTTATCATTCTTAACAACTATTGGCATGGTCATCAAAAATGACCTATTTATTAAGATGGGATCATTTTGATAATTGATAGTTTGAAT
The DNA here is from genome assembly GCA_022647615.1 of Bacteroidales bacterium. NCBI lineage: Bacteria > Pseudomonadati > Bacteroidota > Bacteroidia > Bacteroidales > Bacteroidales bacterium. The sequence goes on along the minus strand of JALCKZ010000001.1, from coordinate 768,164 downwards.
ATCTATTATCTATACCCATTGGAATTATGCCTTGCTTTTTTAAAATCCAATATTCATTTTCAAAAACTCGATGAGTTTCAAAATGTACCTCAAAAAAATTAGAGTTTGTACCTCGTATTATATACAGCGGAGAATGCAAACCCTTAGAATCTACAATGTAAAACGAGGCAAATTTTTTTTCAATGACTGTTTTGTTAAACTGGTCTTTAAACTCAAGAGTATCTCCTTTGTGGGAGATTAAATATAGACTGTAATTTATTAAGTTATTCTCCATATCGCGAATATGCAGTGTGGTCTTCTTTCCTTTTTTCTTAGACTCCCAGACTACTAATTTTGTCCTTTGAGGTTTACTGTCTAATACTAAGAGACTGTCATTTCTTATTTGCCAATTGCCAGTTACCCCCATTTTTAAAAATTCCGTCTTTTGCCAGTAACTAAACGTTCCATTTTCAAACAAATCAATACTCTCATAGTAATGAGGAGATTTAAAGGAGTAATTACCTTCTATTGAAAAATCTTGCGAATACAACGGTATAGGCAATAACAACAAGCAATAAAAAACTTTAAGTATTTTCATGTGGTTAGTTTTTTTGGCCTTTGAGATAATCAGAATCAAGTTCTGCAATATACAAATCTTCAAATGCTGTAGTATCCCCATATGCAATTTAGACAAAATTTTATTTTCTCATAAAGAAGGCACTAAAAGTAAGGTTATTATTATGACTTGTGTCTTTTTCATAATTTATACCTAAATTTCGTTGTAATTAAATAATATTTCAGCACTTATGTGTGTTCTAGACCTAATGAAATAATAATTAGAAAAATGAAAAAGATGAATAATAATTTTAAGATATTACTTTTTTTATTTTTATTAGTCATAAGTGGATGCAATAATTCTATACATAGGAGTCTCAATTTTATAGAGAATAATTCTAGTGATAATTTTAATTGTTTTAAAAACAAAGAGATTTGGTATAGAGGTGCAGATAGTATTGGCAATCAAATTGTGATTATAAACGACGGTGTAGATAGTAGTGGCTATTTGGTTGTTATAGACAAAGCATCTAAGAAACTTGTAACGCTAAGAAACTTAAACTCAAAGAATAACAAAACAATAGAGGCTGCATATAAAGATTCATTAACTTACATAGCAAATGAATTTTTAAGGTATAATGTAATGTTTCTTAAGGTTGATAAATATTATAACATATATATAAGATTTGAGAGTGTGGATTCCCCTCCGACATTAATGAGAATAGTGCAAAAAAGTAAAATTGATAGGAGTCGGTATTTTTTTGAAAAAACAAAATGGAAAAACATAATTGATAACTGGTACTTGACGGAATGGTGATGTAAGATAAAATGCGCCCTCACCTATCTTGTAAATGGCACGCTGTCACCTTATTACTACGCTGCTGATCATCTTGGAAGTGTGAGAGCCATAACCGATGCAAGTGGAAATGTCACTGAAAGAAATGATTATTACGCATTTGGAAAGAGGATGACAACGGGCGGCACATATCCTGTAATGACCTCAAACAGATGGAAATACAACGGCAAAGAGGTGCAGACCACCGGCAATGTTAACTGGCTGGATTACGGTGCGAGGGAGTATGATGAGGTGACAGGACGATGGACAAGACCGGATCCGATGAGCGAAAAATATTATGGGACAAGCGGGTATACTTATTGTGTGGATAATCCGATAAATAAGATAGATTTAGACGGTTTGGATTGGTATGAAACTGTCGACGGTACAATAAAGTGGACTAAATTAAGAAGCCAAAAGGAACTTGATAAAAATAAAATCAGAGGTAACTATTTAGGTGAAGCGTATCTTGTATTCAATGGTTCAAGGAAAGAAAAACTTGGATCGAAAAAGGAAGGAGATAAAGGATATGATAAAAAACATTCTGATGGCTATATAGATGGCGAAGGAGCGATTACTGCGAATGTAACCCTATATGGTCCTAATGGAGAAGATGATATATCGACATTAACTGGTTATACAATGACGTCAAATGCAGAAAAATTCATTCCTATAGAAGAAGGGCTGTATGATGCTAATTATGATGAAAAGGGCAAAAGCGGCACATTAAAGTCACATTGGGTATTAAACCACAGAGGTGTTATTCCGACTATGGATGGTCTACCAAATACAAGCCCATATGCTGGAGAAAATTATGGGAAAGGGATTAAAACAGGCATTTTTATACATTCTACGAACCGCTCTGGTTATGCAGGAGGAAACATTTCAACAGGATGCTTATTACTAAGTCCAAAAGATTTTCAAAAATTTAATTCTAAAATGACTGGGGTACAAAATTTTAAGGTACTAATCAAAAGAGATTAACAAATAATATAAATTTTTATTATGTATTATAAGGGTATTAAAATTTGTATCGCAATAATCATCCTATCAGTGCTGACAGGAGGATCGTACATTTTTTGCCAAAATGATTTAAGACACACAAAACAAAGTGTCATGCAATACAATGTGGATACACTTGACATTAAGAACGATACGGCCATTGTCTTTTTAAACTTGTCATTCAAAAACAGAGTATATGTTTATGACAAGCCAAATGGGAAAATTTTAAAATCTATAAAGCAGGACAGTGCTAATGAAGACTATTTAATGTTTATGCTTCTAAAGAGAGAGAAAAATATGTTTTTTGTTAGAGCATACTCATCTTTAGATGGAAGAAAAATTATTGATGGTTGGATAGACAAAAATTATCCTCTAGGAATTTATTCATCTGTATACAATAATGATTTGAAACTATTCAAGCTACCATACGATAGGAAAAAGACTGTTGCTAAACACATCGCGTATAGTCCAAACGCGTATCAAGTAATTGATTTTTACGGGAATTGGCTACTTGTCAAGTTTAGAATAAATAATAAAATTATGTATGGATGGATGCCCCCAGAATATCAATGCAATAATGTTTATTCAGCGTGTTCATGAATTTTTAACAAAGCAAATTAATGTACTGTCGTGAAGAAAAATATGACCAGTTCAATGGAACCTTAAAATGTGCCTACACTTACCTTGCAGATGGAACAAAGGTGATGGTGCAGGACAATGCAAGCAGCTCATCGTCAAACGGCTATCTGTATCTTGGCTCAATGGTGTTCAAGAAGACGGGAACAGGCTATGCGTTTGAAAGCACGGACTTTGGAGGCGGAAGAATCATCAATGTAAACGGCACGCTGTCACCATATTACTATGCTACCGATCATCTTGGAAGTGTGAGAGCCATAACCGATGCAAGTGGAAATGTCACTGAAAGAAATGATTATTATGCATTTGGAAAGAGGATGACAACGGGCGGAAGTTATTCTGTAATGACCTCAAACAGATGGAAATACAACGGCAAGGAAGTACAGACCACCGGCAATGTTAACTGGCTGGATTATGGTGCGAGGGAGTATGATGAAGTAATAGCAAGATGGACAAGACCGGATCCGATGAGCGAAAAATATTATGGGACAAGCGGGTATACTTATTGTGTGGATATCCCTGTAATTTTCTGTGATCCTACCGGTAAAACTATCTGGATATATTACGATGACAATGAGGGTAAAAAGAAGAAGATGCGATATCTAGCAGGAATGGCATACTCCGGAAACAACAATTTTGTCTCAAGCTCGATAAACATTTTGAATGCAATGAATGGTGTTAAGGCAGGAGCCAAGGTACTGTCATCTTTAACTTCATCAAAATATGATTACGATTTTACAAACACCCAATCTGCTGCCGGCAGTGAATCCATGGCTTTTGATTACATACATGACGGCAAGTACAAGGAGGGCGGTGGAGAAATACATGCTGCAAGTCTGTTAAATAATGGGCTTGATAATGAAACTAAAGTGGAATTATCATCACATGAATTATTTCACGGTTATCAGAGAGAAAACGGCAGGAATCCTGCCACAGTTAACGGCGAGGTTGAAGCTTATCTTTTTGGCTATGAGGTGGCCAATTATTCCATATATGGTCATCAGACAGTTTTGACACCTTTTGGAACCGAAAGTAAGGCAGGGGGTGATTATGGACTTGCAATGTCGTATATGCAAGACATTCCTGAAACAATACACGATAGTTATCAAAAAGCAGTTAACAATTTCATTAACGGGGCCGCAGCCAATCAAACTCATATATATGATAAATTTAAGATAGACCCCAATTACAAGCCACTGATATTTAAATTTTTACCCATTGGAAAGTAAATTTATTTTTTATGTCACGAATACTTTTATCACTCATGTTTTTGTTATCGTTTTTTACCCTATCCGGGGAAAAAATATATGGTCAAAGACCATTTGATATTGAAAAATATCCAGGTGATTATTTATACATGGATGGGGTTAATATTAATGGTAATTTTCTGATACGACTTTATGTTTCAAAGAAGGGGACAATAAAAAATTTTGAAATAGGGCGGATAGATTTAAAGAACGGAGAAGACACCGTACTATATTTTAGCTATGCCACTCCCTATAAAAAAATTATTAATAAACGATACTACTCAATTGATGAACAAAGCTGCCATGACAGTATTCAAAAATACGTTAATCAAATTATCTTAAAACCTACAATGGATACCGCTCTATATAGAAACATAGTACCGTGCACATTACGGATTTTGGTAAGATGCAAACCAATACCGAAATATAGGTCGGAACTGTTAAACAATTATTATTGCAAAAAAAAATCCGTTGATATAAACGGTGCCATATTATACAAAGGGGAGAAAGAGCATAACAAAAACAATAAATACAAATAAGGTAAGATTAAATCATTAAACAAAGCAAATTAATGACTTGTCGTGACCTAAAATCTGTCCAGTTCAATGGAACACATTCATAGTAATCCGAATACCGTTTCTATGCTGAAACTTTATAGGGGGTAGAATATATAACGCTTATCCTAATATTTATTACAAGAAATGAAAAGAGTTATAATTTATATAGCCATTATGTTGGGGTCATTTGTTATTTGCAATGCACAGAAGATAGAACAACGCGCAATGTGTGGTATATTTGATAAATGCGTAAATCGCAAATATTTCAATATAGAAACATTCTACTCCTTAGAACTAAATGCTGACAGTACTTTTACATTCGTTATAAATCATCAGGACGCTCGTCCCAAAGGTGTTGGCAAATGGAAGATAATTGATACATGCTTTATATCTCTTGAACTTGAAGAACCCTCTGTTGAAGAATGTCTTACATCTGGGTATATGAGTGAAAGGAAAATAAAAATGAGAATTATTAATATAAATAAGATTAAATACAAAGATGTTATTTTAAAACGCAAACGATGATGTCCCATCGTGAAGCAAAATATTAACAATGGAAAGAACAAAAAGAAAAATAATTAGGCGTGCTGCTCTCATAGCAATAATTATAATCTTTGCGTGCATAATATTCTATATCATTTCTTGTATCATCGCATTTGAACATATTTCACAACCAAGAAAACAGTTAAAGACGATTCCTATTAGCCAAGATGTTAAAATTGAGATAGGTTACGTGCCTGGCAGCGCTCTTGATCCTAGGGTTTTTCAACTTACCGGATATAGAAAAAATAATACTTTTATAAAGGGATTATAGAAAAGCATTACACGTGCACAGTTTGCAAAACATACGGCCCGGCACAAAGCGCCGTGCCGTTTTGTGTATAACGCGGCTACCGCCGCGGAAATGCACGCTCCCTACGGTCGCGGGCCTTCGGCCTGGGGGACATCCGGTCGCTGGGAGATGTTGGACGTAAAAAAAACCTCGGAGATTTTCTCCGAGGTTTTTTAACATACATTGTTTGGGGCTATTACATCATGCCGCCCATTCCGCCGCCGCCCATTGGAGGCATTGGGGCAGGATTTTCTTCTTTTTTGTCTGCAATTACACACTCGGTTGACAGGAACATTCCGGCAACTGAAGCTGCATTCTGAAGAGCAACTCTTGTAACTTTGGTTGGATCAATAACTCCGCCTGCAAGCAAGTTTTCATATTGACCTGTCTGAGCATTGTATCCAAAATCACCCTTTCCTTCCTTTACTTTTTGAATAACAACGCTGCCCTCTTCTCCGGCATTCTCGCAAATCATTCTAAGCGGCTCTTCTAGTGCTCTTATAATAATATTGATACCGGTCTGCTCATCCTCATTATCTCCCTTAACCTTCTTAAGAGCCTCAATAGCACGGATATATGCAACTCCGCCACCTGCTACAATACCTTCCTCAACAGCTGCTCTTGTTGCATTAAGCGCATCCTCAACTCTATCCTTCTTCTCCTTAAGTTCAACCTCAGAAGCTGCACCAACATAAAGAACTGCAACACCACCTGCAAGTTTAGCAAGACGCTCTTTCAATTTCTCTTTATCATAATCGCTGGTTGTTGTCTCAATTTGTTTCTTAATCTGAGCAACTCTGTCTGCGATATCATTCTTCTTTCCTGCGCCATTGACAATTGTAGTGTTCTCTTTATCAATAGTTACCTTCTCTGCAGAACCTAACATCTCAGGTGTTGTGTTCTCCAAAGTAAATCCTCTCTCCTCTGATACAACTACGCCGCCTGTAAGAGTTGCAATATCCTGCAACATCTCTTTTCTTCTGTCTCCAAAACCAGGAGCTTTAACTGCGGCAACTTTGATTGTACCACGCAATCTGTTAACAACCAATGTTGTAAGAGCTTCTCCATCTACATCCTCTGCAATGATAAGAAGAGCTTTCCCGTCGCGAGCTAGAGGCTCAAGAATAGGAAGAAGATCTTTCATTGTAGAAATTTTCTTATCTGTAATCAAGATTTTTGGCTGGTCAAGAACGGCCTCCATCTTATCTGGATTTGTCATAAAATAAGGAGAGATGTAACCGCGGTCAAACTGCATACCCTCAACAACTTTAACCTCTGTTGATGTGCCTTTTGCCTCTTCTACTGTGATGACGCCCTCTTTCTTAACTTTGCTCATTGCATCTGCAATAAGTTTTCCTATAACTGCATCATTGTTTGCAGAAATAGTACCTACCTGCTCAATCTTAGAGTAGTCATTACCAACGGATTGGCTCTGCTTCTTAAGATTCTCAACAACTGCGTCAACAGCTTTGTCTATACCTTTCTTCAATGCCGTTGGGTTAGCGCCGGCTGTAACGTTTTTAAGACCGACGTTTATAATTGCCTGAGCAAGAACGGTTGCGGTGGTTGTACCATCACCGGCCTGGTCATTAGTTTTGGAAGCAACCTCTTTAACAAGCTGAGCTCCCATATTCTCAAAATGATCATCAAGTTCAATCTCTTTAGCAACGGTAACACCATCCTTTGTAATCTGAGGTGCTCCAAACTTCTTATCTATAACAACATTGCGCCCCTTTGGACCAAGTGTAACCTTAACTGCATCTGCAAGTGAATCAGCTCCTTTCTTCATAAGAGAGCGGGCTTCCATATTGAATTTAATCTCTTTTGCCATATCTATAATTTTTTAATTCTTTGTAATTAATTGTGTATTAAACAAAATGACCTGTCGGGATTACTTGCTTATAACTGCAAGAACATCTGACTGGTGCATAATCATATATGTTGTTTTTCCATCCGGAGAATTAATCTCAGTACCTGCATATTTTCCGTAAAGTACTGTATCACCTTTCTTTAGCTCCATTGGCTCATCCTTTTTGCCGGGGCCAACTGCAATAACTTTTCCCTCTTGAGGTTTCTCTTTTGCTGTATCGGGGATAATAATTCCGCCTTCCGTTTTCTTTTCAGCCTCTTTAGGCTCAATTAAAACTCTGTCTGCTAATGGTTTAATCATGATTTTATGTTTTTAAATATTTATATATTTTTTTTTTTTGTCCCGACAGGTTTTCCAATCCTTGCGGGGACGCTTGGGCAAAGGGCAAAATAGATGCCAGCGGGAGAAAGCGGATAAAATCTGACATTTTGACACCATAATGTGCTATATTTGCCACCATGGATGATGAAAAATATATGTTGGCAGCATTAGGAGAGGCAAGAATGGCGCTGGAGGATGGAGAAGTCCCTATTGGATGTGTAATTACCGGCGGCGGCAAAATAATTGCACGCGGACATAATTTAACGCAGACTCTTAATGATCCCACGGCACATGCGGAGATGCAGGCCATAACATCAGCCACCTCATATCTTGGCGGCAAGTACCTGGACCGCTGCACCTTATATGTGACCGTAGAACCTTGCCCAATGTGCGCCGCGGCCCTCAGCTGGGCCCAAATTGGAAAGATTGTTTACGGCTGCAAGGACCCAAAAAGAGGATACTCCTTGTTTGAGCCGTCCCTGCTGCACCCTAAGACAGAAGTTGTTAGCGGGATATTGGACGGAGAATGCGAAAAGCTTATGAAAGATTTCTTTGCAAAAAAAAGAGTGAAAAAAACTGTCGGGAAGAAAAAAGGAAAACAATAAAAATTTAGAATGGGAAGTTTAACGGGACTTGGATATCTGGGCCTTTTTCTGGGGTCATTTCTGGCGGCTACTATTGTGCCGTTCAGCTCCGACTTTCTGATTATAGGAATTCTCCTTGGTGGTGGAAACCCCTGGATATCATTTACTTGTGCAACGGCAGGCAATTGGATTGGCGGACTTACTTCCTATTGGATTGGATGGCTTGGAAGATGGGACTGGATAGAGAAATGGTTTAAAATAAAGCAGAAAACCCTTGAAAAACAGAAGTCTAAGATAGATAAGTTTGGAGCCGGGCTGGCCTTTTTTTCCTGGCTCCCGATAGTTGGCGACCTATTTGCCATAGCATTAGGCTTTTACAGAGTCAAATTTTGGAAGTCCGCTTTGTTCATGCTAATTGGAAAGGCGGCCAGGTTTGCGGTGTGGGTAATTCTCTATATCCATTACGGAGATGCCTTTGTAAACTGGATACATACGCTGGAACCTTTTGCTTAAGTTAAATTTTTATATATTTTTGCAGTCCCAAAGCTGCCGGGAGTTACAGAGGCGGCGCGTAATATTGAGATATGGTGTAATGGCTAGCACTGCTGATTTTGGTTCAGCCAGCCCAAGTTCGAATCTTGGTATCTCAACTTCTTTTTATAAATCACATTTTTATGAGGCGTAATTTTTCTTTTGGTTCTGTTCTCATATCTTGCTGTCTGTTAATTTCTTGCTCCATTTTTATTTTCTCCTGCAAGGGAAAAAAAGGCGCAATGGATATGGTGTCCCTGAATAAATTTCCGCAGGTTCAGGTACCCGATATGATTGACAACCAGGTTGATGCAGCAAAGTATTATGCCCTCAACTATTGGAAAGATTTCCTGGACCCAAACAGATTGCTGCAGCTGGAATATAGCAAAGACACATCCGGGGTTCTTGGTGTAAGCGGCAAAGTTTTCCAGGATGCATTCATTGGGTACATAAAAGCGCTGCAGGCTGCAAATCATTATCCTACAGCAAATGCCGGAGAGCGTGACCTTATGAAAAAAGCCGATTCTCTTGCCATGACAGGAGATAAAAAATTCCTTGGAAAAATAATTGAGTACAGTGAGAAATATCTGTATGAACCTAATTCTCCGTATTTGGATGAACAGCTGTATGTTCCTATATTGGAGGGTATTATAGATGCTCAATCTATACCTGCGAATGAAAAGATAGGTTACATTGCCCAGTTCAAGATGGCTATTCTTAACATGATTGGAGCAAGAGCAAATGATTTTGAATTCTCAACCGGCACGGAGACTAAAAACCTGTATGATATTGACGCTGAGTATACTCTAATTTATTTTAATAATCCAGATTGTTCAGATTGCGTCAGAGTTCTTAATGTTCTAAAAAATTCAGACGTCATAATAAATATGATTGGCCAGGATAGATTGGCAATTCTTTCTCTTTATCCCGATAAAAATCTGGCTGCATGGAGAAAAGGAAAGAGCTTATTTCCAAAAGATTGGATTTATGCATATGATCCAAAAGGTGCTATCAACTCCGGAAAAATTTACTCTTTGAGAGCTATTCCAAGCCTGTATCTTTTAGATGAACACAAGGCTGTCATTTTAAAAGACGCCACTGCGGACAAAGTCATTGCCAAGCTGCAAGATGCTTTATATCAGAATGATGTAATGGACGCCAAGAGCAAAAAAGAAGCTGCCGCAGCAGATTCAGCCGCAGCAGCCCTTGGACTTTAATTGACTCTATTTCTAAATTTATTCAGGAATAATTTCCAGATTGTGTCCTTTTAAGGTCACGATAGTTTTCTCTATCATCTTAAAAGGATGATAATCTGTTTTTGCTTTTCTAAGCCCCTCATCTCCCGCATCATCTTCTCTGTTAACATAAGCAAAGCCAAGCTGCGAGTTATGTTGTAAAAACTCATAATTAATTGTAGGATAAGCACCTACAATATCAGCAAATGCCTTTTCTATATGCACAAGAAATGTATTTGAATTAGTCATTTCGCCTAGAGTAAATGCCACAATTTTACCATCCAGCCTAAGCAATCCGCCCTTTAAACCCAGCTGCTTAAAATTTCTTATTGCCATCTTAACAGAACATCCCTCAGCAAATAATGATGGATTATGACTGCATCCATACTTCTTGCACCACTCCATGTTCATTGCAGCACACTCATCTATATTAGCCTCCGTAATCTCCTCATACGCCCAGTTTTGCGCACGTTTAAATCTTGAGATAAAATTACGTTTGCTCTGATATTTTTTCCCTTTTAGTGTAAGCAAATCACTTGCATTATACACATAGTCAAAACTATTGCGGTACTTCTGATACTCAAATCTGTCGGGATAATAATGCTGCAGAAATTCTACCTGTTTATCCAGCACACCCACAAAAACCACATAAGCTCCTAGTTTCTCCGAGTCTGCAATTATATAATCTACAGCCTCTTTCAGCTCTTCATCACTACCTTTGCCGGCCGGGAATAAATAGTAAGCATGTCTGATATCTGCCGTTTCTCCGTCATCAACCGGCTTTAAGTCTGTGATTGGATTTTCCGCCTTGCTGCAGTTTCCGCATCCCGTCTGACCGGCAGGTTTTTCATATTTTTTTTTCTCTGCAAATCTTACCAGCAGGAAGTCCTTATGGCGGGCAACATTAGTATTAATGATTTCCCGCCATATGAACATTACTGTAAAATTATAATCTGTAGAATCATAGTCTGACGCATGCAACAGGCTGTCAATCCACACTTTATCCCCCAGCTCAATATCTCTGAATTCCATAAAAACTTTTTAAAACCAACAATCCGCCCCCCGCAAACTCTATACCTAAAGTCTTAGTCCTTTATGTCCAGCCATTGTTTTAAAGTTGCAATTGCCTCTTTCTTCATAGGTTCCGGCATATTGTTTATTCTGGAACGGTGGCTGCCACCAGGCAAAATATAGAACTTAATGTTGTCATGTCCGGGATTGTGAGGTCTTACAGAAGACCATGGATCCCACTGGCCATATATGAACATCATCTTGGCATCTGTTGTAGCAACAAAGTTTGTAAGTCTCTTATACAGAGTATTATCAAATTTAAATTTCTGTGCCGGCAAGAAAATTCTCTGAAGATATCCGTGAGTAGATTTAATTGTCAGAAGGTCCTTAAACGGCTCACAATCATAACTATAGTACCCAAGTTCTTTAGCCGCCTGAACAAAGAAAGGAGCGTTGGCATCCCAGCTTTGGAAATAATCCGGACCTACTGCCTCTGCAAAAAAGTCAAACATCTCTTTGTCCGTTGCAGTCTTTGGATTTGGAACGGTAGAAGTTTTTCTGCCCCACTGCCAAAAAGCAAATGTAAATTCAAGAGTGCAATAATCATAAAGCTCAGGAATTGTAATCTTATATTTCAAATTATTTTTCTTTACATATTCCTCCAGCATAGGCTGTATAGTTGCGCGTCTCTTAAGAATTTCTATTTGGAAATTTTTAAGAATAGCTCTGTCTTGCGCTGTTCCGCAGGAATCTCTAATAAAAGGCTCATGTCTTCCATCCTCAGCGCTTCTGCTTACCGGTCCTACGTAAGGAACAGAGCAATCCAAATCTTTTGGATAAAAAGATGTGTAGGCCATACAGTTTTGTCCTCCCTTGCTTATTCCGGAAGAGAACCACTTGCCAGGGAACAGATGTCCAAGCGCCGTTCTAACAGCGTGTAAATCTGCCGCTTCCTGCTCCGCCGTCATATAGTCCCAATTTAATTTATCGGGAGTAATAGTGGTATCATCCTGTGCAAATGGGACAGATTTGTTAAAATATCTGTGCTCCACGCCAACCATATTTGTGTTAAACAATGCGGAGATTTCCTCTCTGTATCTTGGATTAAGAAAATAACTTCCGGTATATCCCTCAGTTATAATTCCCGTTGGCTTGTTCCATCCGGCAAAAGCAACAACAACCATCTGCTTAAAAGTGCCTTTCTTAGGGTTCTTATGGTCAATAGGTTGCGTGATAAAGAAAACATATTTGTCAATAAACTTGTTAGGCATTTTGTCCGCAACCTCAAGTTTTTTGATGTCTGAAATAAGACCAATTTTTTCATTAGGCTTTACATATCTGTTAAGCCATAGTAAATCTTCCGGCAGCAAAGAGTCCGGAGACGATGCTGCAAACTTCTCACAACAAGCTTTTTGCGCCGTTGTTTTGTCTTGAGCCGCAGCGGGTATTGCAATCATTGCAACTATGCAAATCGCAACTGATATTTTAATTGTTTTTAATAAACCTTTTAACATAACTATTTTATAAAATTATTAATTCATTAGTTTTTTAACGGTACATATTTCTTTTTTAGCTTACCAAAGATAATTATTTTGTAGCACTCACTCCAAGCCAGCCGCTCAATGTTGCCATTGCCTCTGTTTTCATCTTGGACGGCATAGTGGAAATGGTGGCTGTATGGCAGGCATCAGGGACTATATATAATTTCAGATTCTTTCTTTCCGTTGAGAAAAGTCTGACAGCCGTACATGGATCATGCGCTCCATAAATGAACAGCATCTTTGATTTTGTGGTTGTTACAAATTTATGCACCCTATTGTATAGAGTATTATCAAAGCTAAATGTCAAACCACATAATTCTAATTTAAGCAAATCTCCTCCGCTTTTTACCTGAGTCAAAATATCCTTGAATGAATCAATATTGATAGAGGGGAAACCCATCTCCTTTGCCTGCTGAACATAAAGAGAGAAACTAACTTCTGCTTCTTTCGTCGCTTCCAGGCTGTCTATTACACCAACAAAACCTATAAGTTCTTCATCTGTCGCCTTTTTGACATTTGATATTGCATCAGGATTTCCGCCCCACTGATAAAATGCAAAGCCCGACAGTAAAACAGAGTATTCAAATTGCATTACACTAACAGGATTATCGCCGGCACCGGGACCAAGCATCAGATTTGCAATCCTCTTTTCCCGTTTAATTAATTCCCTCTGATAACCAATAAGCTTAGCCCTGACATCAGGAGTCCAGACCGTATCTGTTATGTAATTCATAAGACGTCCGTCATTTAGCCCATTGCAAAATGGAGCCTCATAAACAACAGAACACGTCATGTCTTTAGGGTAGAAACTCGTATAAGAAACTGTGCAAAAGCCTCCCTTGCTCCATCCGCTAGCTATCCATTTACCTTTAAACAATTCTCCAAATTTTTCTCTAATAGCGTGTAAATCAGCAGCCGCCTGCTCCTCCGTCAAGTAATCCCAATTCATTTTAGCTATGTCCAAAGCGGTTGTATCGCCTGCAAATGGAACAGATTTTCCAAAATACCTGTGCTCAACTATTATAGTGTTTGTTGAAAAGGCAGAAGATATCTCTTTATTAAAATTCGGATCAAGTCCGTATGTAACTGTATATCCCTCTGTTATATAGTTAACCGGCTTGTCATATCCTGCAAAGCAAATTACAACTCTCTGTTTAAAAGTTCCAATTTCCGGATGCTTATGATCTATCAACTGAGTAATATAGAGCACATACTTGTTTTTATATTGCTGACATTCTGATTTGTCAATTCCCAGTTTCTCAATGCCCGTTATCATTCCAACGCTATCTCCCTTCCCAACCACGCTGTTCAGCCACAGCAAATCCTTCTGAGTCAGAGAATCTTGATACTCAGGCGTAAATGATGGCGCAACGCTCCTATTACAACTTGCAAAGGAGAATACGACAACCGCAACAATAACTATCGCGACAGTCATCCTAATTACCGGAGAGAATTGTTTTAACATAAAAAAGAGAGATAGTTTAAGTTAAACTAACGGCTATGGTACTCTATCATAGCCATTATGATTGTCAAAGATAACAATTTTAAGTACTTTTGCGGCTCACAGAATTGAGAAAGAGATGAAAAATTTTGTAGAAGAACTAAAGTGGCGCGGAATGATTCATTCCATGATGCCAGGAACGGAAGAACAATTAATGAAGGAGCCAACTTCCGCTTATGTTGGAATAGACCCAACCGCAGACTCTTTGCACATTGGACACCTTGTAGGTATAATGATGCTTAAGCACTTCCAGGCTTGCGGTCATAAGCCGATAGCTTTGATTGGCGGTGCGACCGGAATGATTGGAGACCCCTCTATGAAGAGTCAGGAGCGCAACCTTTTGGATGAAGCCACATTGCGCCACAATCAGGAGTGCATAAAAAAACAGCTCTCCAGATTCTTGAATTTTGATGATAAAAATTCCCCTAACGCAGCACTCATGGTGAATAACTATGACTGGATGAAAGATTATACTTTTCTTGGTTTCATCAGAGATATTGGCAAGCTAATTACTGTCAATTATATGATGAGCAAAGACTCCGTAAAAAAGAGATTGAGCGGAGAAGACAGAGAGGGAATGTCATTTACAGAATTTTCTTACCAGCTAGTGCAAGGATATGATTACTTGTTTCTTAACAAGCACTACGGATGCAAGCTGCAGATGGGCGGAAGTGACCAGTGGGGTAATATCACCACAGGAGCTGAACTGATTCGCAGAACTTCCGGCAATGAAGTATTTGCTTTGACTTGCCCGCTGATGACCAAAGCTGACGGCGGAAAATTTGGAAAGACAGAGAAGGGAAATATTTGGCTAAGCGCAGATTATACAACTCCTTATGCTTTTTATCAGTTCTGGCTGAATGTCAGTGATGAAGACGCTCAGAAATTCATCAAGATTTTTACAATGCTGGATAGGGAGACAATTGATGCCGCCATTGCGGAACATCTTAAGGACCCCGGACAACGTTCTCTGCAAAAGCTTCTTGCAAAGGAGATTACAACAATGGTGCACGGTGAGGAAGAGTGGAAAAACGCTGTTGAAGCATCAAATATTTTGTTTGGCAAATCCACAAGAGAAGCGCTTCAGAAATTAGATGAGCGGACATTCCTTGCAGTGTTTGACGGAGTTGAACAATTCACCGTTAGCAAAGATAAATTAAAGACTAATATATTGGATTTACTTGCTGTTGATACACAAGTATTTCCATCAAAAGGCGAGTGCCGCAAAATGATTCAGGGCAACGGACTTAATATTGACAAAGAGAAATTTACTGACGTTAACGGAACCCTTGATGATAAGTTTTTAATCAACGGCAAATACGTTCTTGTTCAGAAGGGTAAGAAGAATTATTACATTCTTAAGTTTGAATAGCTGCCGGCAAAATAAGTAACGCAAATTTTAAAGTTGTCATAAAAATAATCGTATATGGAAGGAGAATCAAAGAGACAGCAGAAAATTCAGCGGGAGCTGCAAAGGCATCTAGCTGAAATAGTTAGAGGCAGGGGCATGTCCGCTTTTGGCGGAGCTCTTGTAACAGTGAGCGAGGTGCGCGTAAGTCCCGATTTTTCTTATGCAAAAGTTTTTGTGAGCATATTCCCGACAGAAAAGAAAAAGAGCGTTATGGAACTTATTGCGGGGGAGAGCAAATCTATCAGAGGAGAGCTTGGACATGTTGTTGCAAAACAGCTTAGAATTGTTCCGGAACTTGAATTTGTTCTGGATGAGACGCTGGATTATGTACAGCACATAGATGATTTGCTTGCGGCGGACCGCAAGAAGTCCGAAAAATAAAGAAGCAATCTGCGTTTACGCACATTGCTGATTAACAAGATTATGCATCTTCCATATTTTATAGCGCGCAGATATCTTTTCTCAAAAAAGAAACATAATGTGATTAACATTATTTCCGTAGTGAGCGCGTGCGCTATTGGAATTGGCTGTCTTGCTCTAATTGTTATTCTATCTGTATATAATGGATTTGACTCTACAATTTCCTCTATGTATGAGAATTACATTCCGGACTTTGTAGTTGAACCTGCACGGGGAAAGGTCTTAAACACAGAGGATGCTCCGCTTCAAAAAATTAAAAACATAAATGGGATATTTGCATTTTGTCCTGTAGTAGAAGAAAATGTGTTCTTGCAATACGGTAATGTTCAATCAATTGCAAAAATAAAAGGAGTCCCGGATAATTATTGTCTCCTTAAGAAAATTACAAATCACATAACAGACGGCGTCTTTCGCACAAAATTTGGCCAGCTAAATAAAGCGGTTGTCGGGGCCGGACTTGCTCAAAGGCTCAGACTGCAGCCAAGTTTCACAGATGCTCTAGAATTATTCTTCCCTACCAGAACCGGAAATATCTCCATGCTTATGCCAATGGAATCCGTGGAGACATTAAATATCCACCCCTCCGGCATTATACAGCTGGAACAAGAATTTGATAAAAACTCTATGTTCATCCCTTTGGAGGCGGCACAAGAATTAATTGAATATCAGCCAAATGAGGCAAATAAAATTGAAATATATCTCAGTCCCGATGCCAGCCCCGCAATAAAGGAGGGCGTTAAAACAGAAAAATATAAAACTGTCGGGACCCAAATAAAAAAACTTGCCGCCCAGGCCGGCACAGCTGATAAAGAAAAATATATAGTCAAAAACAGATGGCAGCAGAATGCATTGCTATACAAGATGATGCGCAGCGAGAAGTTTGCAGTTTATTTGATTCTTTTCTTTGTTATTGTTGTTGTTTCCGTAAATATTTTTGCCTCACTATCAATGCTCATAATTGATAAGCAAGATGATATAAAGACGTATCGCGCAATGGGAGCAAAGAACAAAATGCTCCGCAGGACTTTTACCCTGCACGGCTGGTTAATTTGCATGGCAGGGGCAGTTATAGGAGTATCTATTGGCTTAGTACTCTGTATTATACAACAAAAATTCGGGGTTGTGCCAATGCCGGGGAATTTTACAATAAGCTCATATCCGGTAGACATTCAGTTATCTGATGTTGTTGTAATTATGGCGATTACTGCAATTATTGGATACATAATGTCCGCTATTCCGGCACATTCCATAAAAGAATAAAAACGGGCCGCAAAAAAATATGCAGCCCGCTTTCTTGTACTAAAACCTAAACCTACACTATTAAGATGCAATAGAGGCATTTTCTGTTGCAGCTCTATTAATGTATTTTTAAGAATAATTTTGAATTAGGTATTATTACCTAGATGTTGTGCCGGAAATTTGCCATAACATGTGCATTTCCCTTGCACTTTACACAAAGACAGCAATTTTGGATAAATTATTACTCACATTTTAGTTGTGTTTTTCATATATTTGCAATAAACAAAGCGTTCAGCCAGTGGAACCCTTGGTAAAAACAAATTCTATCGCCAGCCAGCAGAATTGCTGGTACGTAGCACATATAAAAAATTTAACCGGACAAAAGATACAAGCCAGGTTAAATGAGCTTGGCATTAAGAATTACTTGCCGTACTGGACTGAAGTGACAGAATTCCGCGGTAAAATTGTAAAAAAGGAGAAACCGGTCCCTATAAATCTTATTTTTCTCTTTACAACGTACAATACTTGCCTGAATCTTATTAATTTTGAGCCAATGAAGGTGAACTTCATGAGAGATGCCATCACAAAAAGATTCATGGTAATCCCGGAGAAACAAATGGAAGATTTTATGTTCCTTCTTAATTTCTCTGACAAAGCCATCAGGGTTATTAATAAAGATTTGCGTCCGGGGGATAGAGTGCGGGTTATCAAAGGAGATTTTGCTGGAATAGAAGGAGAACTTATCAGGGTCCAGGGGCATAAGAGGGTTGTTGTAAGGCTTAAAGGACTAATTTCCCTGGCCACGACGTACATTCCTGGCAGTTTTCTTGAGAGGATTGTTCCGGAGCAAAGTTCAAATACCGGAACAGAGATGACAAAGAAGGGGGATTCATAAAATATTAATAGATTTAATTGGGGGTAAAAGAATGTATAATTATCAAGGTCCTGTAAAACGTTTTTCACTTAGGCATTTGTCTCAAATTGTAGTTAATTCAAAATTTGTTAACAGATGGTTTGTATTTGCATTTGATGTCCTTGCTTCAACTTTTGCGACTACAATTACATACATAATCATTGGATTCTTTATTAACTCACCTGCTCCCGTCTCTTCATACATTCACATAGTTTGCGCCTCACTTGTATCAAGTGCCGCAGCATTCTTAATTTTTGGAACATACAGGGGCATCTTAAGATATACCAGCTCCCAGGAAATTTGGAAACTTTCTGTCGCCGTATTCAGCAAATGCGTTATTCTTTTTGGATTGTTTGCAATTCTGGACGGAAGAATTGGTTTTACAATTGGCACAGCAAAAATTCTAATTGTAGAATTTCTAGATATAGTTGCAACAATGTCCATCTTGGTATTTACAAGAGTCGTGCTTGTTTACATTTATAACCTTAGTCTGAGCCAGCTGAACAGGAACAAAATTAATGTCTTGATTTATGATGATGGAGATAAGAGTGTTTTTGTTGCTAACTACTTGGCTAATACTCATTTATCAAAATACAATGTTGCCGGTTTTGTGAAAATGACGGACACTGTTGCAAAGCATGTTCTGAGCGGTATCAAAGTTTACTCCGTTCTTAATATGAATTTTCTATCTCACATAATAGAGAAACATGATATTAAGGCTATTGTGTTCCCAACGCAAATATCTGCCGCAACAGAAAAAGACCGTATTGTAGATTTTGCAACAAAGCATGATATTAAAGTTTTACTGTTCCCTCCTATTGATGAAATTAATAACGGATCCAACTTCAGAGCTTCCCTTAAAGAGATAAACGTGGAGGACTTGCTTGGGAGAGATGAGATAGAAATCAACATGGATAAAATAAAGGAATTCCTTGATGGCAAGCGTGTTATGGTCACAGGAGCTGCAGGCAGCATTGGAAGCGAATTGTGCCGCTTAATAAGCGGATATAATATCAAAAAACTTATTATGCTAGATAGTGCTGAAACTCCAATGCACAATCTTATGCTTGAATTCAATGACATTATCAAACGCCACAACGCAGAGATGGAGAATGATAGTGATAACCCTGCGTCATTGCTAAATGATTACGAAGACCGTTTTTCATTTATAATCGGAGATGTACGAAACAGGGTCAGAATAGAGAAAGTTTTTGATAAAGAACGCCCACAGATAATCTTCCATGCTGCTGCATACAAGCATGTTCCAATGATGGAAATGAATCCTTGCGAGGCCATTGGCGTTAACGTCAGAGGTACCATGATAGTAGCGGACAACGCCGTAAAATATGGCGCGGAAAAGATGATAATGATTTCTACTGATAAAGCAGTAAACCCAACTAATGTAATGGGCGCCAGCAAGAGAATTGCAGAAATTTATGTTCAGTCTTTAAGCAGGGCCATTATGAGCGGAGAGGTAAAGGGCTCAACAAAGTTTATTACCACAAGATTTGGAAACGTGTTGGGTTCCAACGGTTCTGTTATTCCTCACTTTAAGGATGAGATTGCCAACGGAGGTCCCGTCACGGTTACACATAAAGATATTGTAAGGTATTTCATGTCCATTCCGGAGGCATGCCGTCTGGTACTTGAGGCTGCAACCATGGGAGAAGGATATGAGATATTTGTATTTGATATGGGCAAGCCTGTTAAGATTGCCGATCTCGCAAAGAACATGATTCGCCTTGCCGGGTATGAACCTGATGTAGATATAAAGATAGAATATACGGGTTTGCGTCCTGGAGAAAAATTATACGAGGAGCTTCTTAACACAAAGGAGAATACTATTCCTACATCTCATAAAAAAATATTCAAGGCCAAAGTGCGTGAGTTCCCTTATGACGTAGTAGTCAAGAATTTGGATGAACTGCGCTTGTTTGCAAAGAACATGGAGGTTGTGGAAACTGTTAGAAAGATGAAAGAGATTGTTCCCGAATACAAGAGCCGCAATTCTGTCTTTGAACAGCTAGATAAGGCAATCTAGCTTACGCAAGAAAGCAATCTAAATTTTATTTGAGTATTTTTGTCTGACGCTTGCTAATCATGCGGCATATATCGTATGTCAGATAAAATGAAAATGGTTGACCTTTTTGGCCAATATGGCAAAATCAAAAAGGAAATAAATTCAGGAATACAAAATGTCATTGACACCTCTGCTTTTATTCATGGGCCGGAGGTTTCTCAGTTTGAAAATAATCTTGCACAATACCTTAATGCCAAGCATGTTATAAGCTGCGCCAATGGAACTGACGCATTGCAAATTGCATTGATGGCTTTGGATTTGAAACGCGGAGATGAAGTTATTGTCCCCGCATTTACTTATGTATCAACTGCGGAGGTAATTGGTCTGCTTGGACTTGTCCCTGTTATGGTGGACGTTTGCCATGATACTTTTAATATCGCGACAGATAATGTTTCATTAGAAAATATTGAGAAGGCTCTGACAAAAAAAACAAAGGCCATTGTGCCTGTTCATCTTTTTGGGCAGAGCTGTGATATGAAGCCGCTGATGGAATTTGCAAAGGCTAACAAACTATTTGTTATAGAGGATAATGCGCAGGCTTTGGGGGCAAAGTATTTTCCGCGCGGCAAGGGAGGGAAGAACAGAAAAAAACCTGTCGGGAGCTTTACGGGAACAATTGGAGACATTGGCTGTACCTCTTTTTTCCCGACAAAAAATCTAGGCTGTTTTGGAGACGGCGGAGCGCTAATCACAAATAATAATGCGCTGGCGGAAAGAATAAGAATGATTGCAAACCACGGTCAAGTTGTAAAATATCACCATAAAATTATTGGATGCAATTCCAGGCTGGATACTTTGCAAGCTGCTGTGCTGGATGTAAAATTAAAATATCTAAATGCCTATTTATCAGCACGCTATAACGCAGCGCAATACTATACGTCAAATCTGAAGTCATTAGATCCGGGCGGAGATTTTTTTGAAACCCCTTATGAAATGGGTAACTCAACACATACTTACCACCAGTATACGTTAAAGGTAAAAAACATTGGAGGCAAGAACAGCACTCGCGATGCGCTAAGACAATTCCTTGCAAATAAGGGAGTTCCGTCAATGATATATTATCCTCTTCCGCTGCAGGAACAAGAGGCGTTTAAAAATATTGCAAGAATTGGAACGCCATTGGATGAGTCTAAAAAACTCGCATATTCCGTTCTCTCTTTGCCAATGCACACGGAACTTACTCACAAAGAGCAGGATAAAGTAATCAGAGCTATAAAAGAATTTTATTCGCTTTAAGATTTTCTTCTTAAAAATCTTATTACCAGCCAAAAGGATGTTTGGTTAGAGGCAACTTTGCAAGTGGATGATAATCTCCTTTAAGTCCTATAGGTTCTGCATGACGAATATCATAAACAGTTTGTATGCAGTTCTTTGCCTCACCTATTCTAAATCCGTTGCCGCCAAGAATATTTTCATAACTCTTTGTATGCAGCTCCGTGAAGCCTTTGCTGAATTCAAATTCATTTCCATCTATGGTAACGCTCCTGTATGTTCTCTTCTCTCCTTGCACTGCATTTGCCGGAAGAGTATCTGCGTTAATGCTTAAGAAATAGCGTACTCTCGCTCTCTTAAGTTGAAGAAAACCTGCTACCCTATCGTGAGTCTTAATATGCACAACACTCTGCTGCACAGGACCGAATACCCATTGCAACATATCATAAAGATGTATCCCAATGTTAGTGGCAAGACCTCCGCTTTTAGCCTCATCTCCCTTCCAGCTTGCATAATACCATAATCCTCTGGATGTTATGTAAGTAAGGTCTACGTCATAAATTTTGTCTTTCGGACCCTCTTCTATCTTTTTCTTTAGCGCAACAATGGAATCATGCAGCCTCAGCTGAAGAATTGTATAAGCCTTATGGCCGGTCTCCTGCTCCAACCTCTCCAAATCCTCTAGATTCCAAGGGTTCAGGACAACAGGCTTTTCACAAATCACATCCATATCATGCTCCAGCCCATAACGGATAAAAGAGTCATGCGTATAATTCGGGGTGCAGATAGAGAGAAACTGTATGCGGTCTTTTGTATTTCTTAACTTTGAGATATGACGCTCAAATAATTCCTGTTCAGTAAAAAAAGAGGCCTGCGGAAAAGAACTATCCAGGCGGCCGACGCTGTCAAATTTATCGTAAGCTACTACTAGATTATTTCCGGTATCGTGAATTGCCGTTAAATGACGCGGAGCAATGTAGCCGGCAACTCCAATGAGTGCAAAATTTTTCATAAATATTTTTGATATATAAAGGGTATTTTTGTTATCCGTTCAAAGATAATGTTTTTTGGGCATTTGGCGTCTCCGTTTTTTACCCCAAATGTTTTCAAAATCTGATAATTTTGCTACTTTTGCAAGTTAGTGAAAACACAGCGTTCAGCTGTTTGATTAAACAGATAAAAATTCAACTAATGGCATATAAAACAAAATCTATGGCGTTAACGCCTGGAGCAATCAGACTAGCGTCAATGGCGGTAATAGCGTGCGGACTTTTGGTTACAGGATGCAAATCCGCCAAGGAAGTTGTTTACCTGCAAGACGCAAATAAAGTTGCTACTGAACAGATTGCAAATTATCAAGATGTAAAAATCAAAACCGATGATTTGCTTTCAATTATCGTCAGCAGTCAAAACCCGGAGTTATCCGCAATGTTCAACTTGCAGGAAAACCAATACCAGGTAGGTGGCACAGGAACCACTATGGGACAGAGTAAAACTTTGGGTTATCTTGTTGATAAAGACGGAGATATTGATTTCCCTGTTCTTGGCAGGCTTAGGGTTTCCGGTTTAACAAGAGCTGAACTATCCACTATGATTAAAGAGAAACTGGACAAAGAGGGGCTTTTAAAGGATGCTGTTGTTACAATTCAGTTCCAAAATTTTAAAATTTCTGTAATTGGTGAAGTTAACAATCCCGGAAGGTTTTCCATTGAAACAGACAGAGTATCAGTCCTTGACGCTATTGCAATGGCAGGTGATATGACCATTTACGGCAGAAGAGATAGCGTTATGATTATGAGAGAAAATAACGGAGTAAGGGAAGTCATGTTTACCAACCTGCTTAAAAGAGAGGCTCTTGCGGCCCCAAGTTTTTACCTGCAGCAGAATGATGTTGTCTATATAAAACCAAACCAGATAAAGGCGCAGCAGAGCAGGATTAACCAAAACAACAATGTTGGAGTTTGGTTGTCTGCTACCTCATTGCTGGCATCTGTGTTGACGCTCATTTTTAAATAGTAATAAACATAACTGTTTTAAACAATGGAAATAGAAGAGCAGAAACAATATACATCGCAAGAAGAAAACGTAAATCAGATTACCCTGCGTGATATTCTGAATATTTTCTGGATAAACAGAATGTGGTTTATCCTCTCTATAATTGTCTGTCTTGCAATCGCTTGTCTTTATATTTTAAGAACGCCAAAGACATACTCAAGATCAGCGACAGTGCTAGTTAAAGAGCAAAAGAAGGGCGGTATGTCAGGGTCTTCAGCCGCAATGTTCCAAGATATAGGAATGTTCAATTTTAACAATGACGTTAATAATGAACTGATCGTTTTCCAGGCTACCAAGCTAATGCGTAATGTTGTAAATAAGTTAAATCTTACGGTTGATTATGTGGCCAAGTCCGGGCTTAAAAAATTAAACTTGTACACAGAGTCTCCGTTCCAAATTTATTTCTTGGATGCAGGGCCTGATATGTCTTTTTCTTTTGAGGCAAAAAAAATAAATGCCAGTACAATAAGAATTTCTGACTTTTACCAGAAGCCAGACAAAATGAACATTCTCCATGCCCCCGCAATGAATGTAAGAACTTATGATACTGTTAATTCCCCTGTCGGGAGAATAGTAGTCATTCCAACTGAAGAATTTGTTGACAAAAAAAGTTCTGGCAAATTGATATATGTCTACAAGAAAAATTTTGACAGAACAGTTATAGGATACCAACAAAAAGTATCTGTTTCACTTGCAAATAAACAAGCATCTATTTTATACTTAAGCATTAATGATGTTTCTATAAAGAGAGCAGAGGATGTTTTAAATGCTTTGATTGATGCCTACAATGAGGATGCTTTGGCTGATAAAAACAAAGTATCTCTTAACACATCCAATTTTATCAACGACAGATTAAGTGTGATTGACAAGGAGTTGGGGAATGTTGATTCAGATATAGCAAGTTTCAAGAGCAGCAATAAATTAACTGATGTTCAAACAGAAACCGGCGGATATGTACAAGAAGGAAATGAATATAAAAAGACCAGCCTGGGCATTGAAAACCAATTGAGCATGGCCAGATATATTCAAGATTATTTGGCTAATTCCAGAAATCGCAATGCGCTTATCCCTGCCAATGTTGGATTCGACCAAGCTCTTGAGCAACAGATATCTACTTACAATACTACAATGTTGCAGAGAGATAAGCTGATGGCAGGAAGCAGCATGAGCAACCCTCTTGTTGCAAATTTGACCGCACAGCTAGAACCGATGAGACGCAGCATTGTAAGTTCTGTTAATAATCTTGTAAGCTCTCTTACAATACAAGTCAGAAATGTAAGGAGCAGAGAGGCCGCAACAATAGGAAAAGTCGCCGCTATTCCAGAGCAGCAAAAATATTTGATTTCCGTTGAAAGACAACAGAAAATCAAGGAAGAGCTTTACTTGTATTTGCTGAACAAACGTGAAGAAAATGAACTTAATCTGGCAATGAGCGAGAGCAATATCAGGGTGATAGATAATGCTAAAGGTTCTATGATTCCTATTGCTCCAAAAACTAATATTATTCTGCTTATTGCATTAGTTCTTGGATTTGCAATTCCAGCAGGAATATTCTGGCTATTAGATACTTTGGATGTTTATGTCCGCAATAAAAAGGATGTGGAGGACGCAACGGACGCACCATTCCTTGGAGAGATTCCGCGCAAAGAAAATTTGGAAGACAGGTCTATTGTTGTACGTGCTGCCGGACGTGACTCCATCTCTGAGGCATTCAGAATAATCCGTACTAATATGGACTTTATGAATGCCGGGAAGACGGGCAAGCAGGTTATCATGTTTACATCTGCAAACCCAGGCAGCGGAAAAACATTTGTCTCAACTAACCTGGCAGTAAGCTTTGCACAAGCCGATAAGAAAATTATTTTGATAGATACAGATATCAGAAAAGGCACATTGGAGACAATGGTTAAAAAGTCTTCAACCAATATTACTAGTTCCGTTGGACTTACAAATTATTTAAGCGGCAAGATTGACGATGTCAGCAAAGTAATTACCAGGGGTGCGTTTAACAGCAAACTAGATGTTATATTTTCCGGCCCTATTCCGCCAAATCCTACGGAACTTCTTATGACGGACAAACTTGGAAAATTAGTTGAAGAACTTAAAAAGAGTTATGACTATATCTTCCTTGACAATGTCCCTGTTGGAGTTGTAGCTGATGCAAGTATTGTCAATAAGCTTTGTGATATTTCTATCTATATCATTCGCGCAGGTTCAATGGACCGCAGACAGTTGCCGGATGTCAACAAGCTATATAAGGAGGGAGCCCTTAAGGGTATGTGTATTATCCTTAATGCAACCGAGTACAAGAAGAATGGATATGGATACGGCTACGGTTACGGTTACGGATATGGTTACGGATATGGATATGGCTACGGGTACGGAGCTGAAACTGAGCAAAGCCACCATCATCGGAGCAGATTTCAAAAAGCCGTTGATACTATTTTAGGCAGGCACCACCACCACGCTCATTAGTGTGAAAATTTGTGGCACCGTTAATTTTTAACTATATTTGGGAAATATTTGTTCAAAATATAGTTAACTATGGGATTGTTTAATCATAAAATACAACATGGGAGCGCATTGCTGGGGGGTACTACGGACATTCACTGCCACATTCTACCTGGAGTTGATGACGGTTCTAATTCATTAGCTGAGAGCGCCGAAATATTAAGACTGGTGGGAGAAGCGGGTGTAAAAAGAGTCTACCTTACTCCGCACATGATGGGCAAGGAGGGGGCTGTCGTTGATCCTGAAAGTTACGGGAGCCACCATCACCACCATCGCGGAGAAGAAAATTCTTCTGCTCAAAACAGTCAGCTTGCCACATCCAAGCTTCCGGAAAATTCCAGCGGAAAAATTATTCCAAGCAGTGTAATAATTGAACAGGAGGAGGAAAATTACAAATTGTCCAACACCACAGGAAAATTTGCATCAGAACCTCTTGGCGGATTCTCTGAAGAACACATAAAAGAGAGATTTGAGAAATTCAAAAAATACTGCAAAGGAAATATTGATATCAGACTCGCCGCGGAGTACATGATGAATCCTGATTTTTCAAATAAAATTAAGGATCACAATCTTCTTGCATATTCTGACGGTAAGCATATCTTGGTAGAAACTTCATACTTTTTTCCGCCTGTTGAAATGGATGAGATTCTTTATAATCTTACACTAAACGGATATATTCCAATCATCGCCCATCCGGAGAGATATAATTACATGCAGAAAGAGGATTATAAATCCCTTAAGCAGAAAGGTTATGCCTTTCAGCTGAACTACCTCTCATTAACCGGCTATTACGGAGAAACTATTTACGACAAGGCTATTGATTTGCTAGACGCTGATTACTACAACTTTACGGGTAGCGACTTCCACCGTTCAAGTACTTTCATTCACCAAATCCAATACTTAAAGCTTAATAGAAAGCGCACTCTAAAATTGCAGCAGCTCTTTGCAAACAATGACACGTTGTAGTTAGCATTTTTGTCATTTATCGCGACAGATTTTAAATTATTTTTTTTCCAATCTTGTCTGCAGGGGATTTGCAGAGGTTGTTAATTTTTTTGTTCACAACATTTAGAAACCCTATTAAAAAACAATATTAAATCTGTTTAAATTGCAGTCAGATTTTCCGCGCATCAGGACATAAAGATGTGCGGTGTTTTTTTCACACATTAATTATGAAAACCTACACGTACAAAGAAGCTATTGATGAGAGTTTGCGTTATTTCAAAGGTGATGATTTGGCTGCAAATGTTTGGGTTAACAAATATGCCATGAAGGATTCTTTTGGCAATTTGTATGAATGCAGCCCTGACCAGATGCATCACAGAATTGCAAAAGAGTTTGCACGCATAGAGAAAAAATTCCCAAACCCCCTGACAGAAGAGGAGATTTATGAGCTTATTAAAGATTTCAAATACGTGATTCCCCAGGGCAGCCCGATGAGCGGCATAGGTAATCATTTTCAGATAGTTTCATTAAGCAACTGCTTTGTAATAGGGCATGATGAGCCGGCTGACAGCTACGGTGGAATTATGAAAATTGATGAGGAGCAGGTTCAGCTTATGAAAAGACGCGGCGGAGTTGGCCATGACTTGTCACACATCCGTCCTAAGGGTAGCGCCGTTCTTAACAGTGCGCTTACTTCTACAGGAGTTGTGCCTTTCATGGAGAGATATTCTAACTCTACAAGAGAGGTTGCGCAGGATGGGAGACGTGGAGCTCTTATGTTATCAATCTCTATAAAGCACCCGGATTCAGAGAGTTTCATTGATGCAAAACTAGAGGAGGGAAAAGTAACCGGAGCAAATGTTTCTGTTAAAATAGATGATGAATTTATGCGCGCTGCCATTGACGGCAAAACGTATAAACAACAATATCCCATTTATTCTTCCGCTCCAAAAGTTGTAAAAGAAATTAATGCATCTGCTCTTTGGAAGAAAATTATTCACAACGCATGGAAGAGCGCGGAACCGGGAGTCCTATTTTGGGATACTATCATAAGAGAGTCAGTTGCAGATTGTTATGCGGACCTGGGATATAGAACTGTTAGCACAAATCCTTGCGGAGAAATTCCGCTGTGTCCTTATGATTCTTGCCGCCTGATTGCAATGAACTTGTATTCTTATGTAGATGACCCATTTACAGAGAAGGCAAAATTTAACACTGCAAAATTTAAAGAGCATGTCGGAAAGGCAATGCGTCTAATGGATGATTTGCTGGAACTGGAAATAGAAAAAATTGACGGTATTCTTGCAAAAATAAGCAAGGACCCGGAGGCGATGGATATAAAGAGAACGGAGATAGAACTGTGGGAAAAAATTAAAGAGAAATCTAAAGGCGGACGTCGTACAGGTCTGGGAATTACTGCAGAAGGAGATATGCTTGCAGCACTTGGCTTGAGGTACGGCTCTGATGAAGCGACAAATTTTGCAGTAGAAGCGCAGAAAACTTTAGCAGTAGAAGCATACCGTTCTTCTGTAAATATGGCAACGGAAAGAGGAGCTTTCCCAATTTACGATTCTAAGAGGGAAGCCAACAATCCAATGATTCTCAGGATTAAAGCGGCAGACCCCGCTCTGTATAAAAAGATGGTATCCGTCGGGAGGAGAAATATATCAATGCTAACCATTGCCCCTACCGGAACGGTCAGCATTATGACGCAGACTACCAGCGGAATAGAGCCTGTGTTCAAACCATATTATATCAGGCGTAAAAAAGTTAATCCGTCTGATCAAAATGCGGTGATTACCTTCCGCGATGATATTGGAGATTGCTGGGAAGAGTATTATGTTTTCCATCCTAAATTTGTTTATTGGTGCAGTCTGCAAGGAATTGATATTGAAAAGATTAAAAAGATGAAGGCATCTGAGCTGGATGCGCTGGTTGCAAAATCTCCTTATCATCTTTCATCATCTAAAGATATCGACTGGGTTGCAAAAGTAAAGATGCAGGGAGCAATGCAGAAATGGGTTGACCACTCTATTTCCGTAACAGTGAATCTCCCGACAGAAATTACAGAACCAGTTGTAGCTGAGGTATATAAAGCAGCATGGGAAGCCGGCTGCAAGGGTGTAACGGTTTACAGGGAAGGCTCCAGAAATGACGTGCTTGTCTCTACAACCAAAGCTCCAAAAGAGGCGGCTATCAAACCAAAAGAGCGTCCAAAATCTTTGGAAGCAATTGTCATAAGATTCTTGAACGGACAAGAGCATTGGATTGCGCTTGTGGGACTTATGAACGGAGCGCCTTATGAAATCTTTACCGGACTTTTGGATGAGGATTCCCGTTCTATTCCAAAGAGCGTGGACAGAGGATTCATTGTAAAAGAGAAAGATCCAAAGACCGGAGCCAGTAGATATGACTTCCAATTTGTTGATAAATACGGATATACAAATGTTGTAGGTGGTATTTCCCACATGTTCAACAAAGAGTATTGGAACTACGCCAAGATGATAAGCGGAGTTCTTAGAAACGGAATGCCTATTGTAGACGTTATCAATTTGATTAATGGTCTGCAGCTGGATTCAGATAACATCAACAACTGGAAGAACGGAGTTGAGCGCGCTCTTAAGAAATTTATTCCGGACGGAACAAAGGATGAGAGCGGCAAGAAATGCAGCAAGTGCGGCAGTAACAATCTGGTTTACCAGGAGGGTTGCCTTGTTTGCCTGAACTGCGGCTATTCTAAGTGCGGTTAATAGCTGAATTCTAGCCTATTGCGGCTTGCAGCAGCATATTGCATAGTACGGATATTTATGATTTTATTCCCGACAGCTAAAATAAATATTGGGTTGTATGTTTACGGCGTAAGGCCGGATGGGTTCCACAATTTGGAAACCGTATTTTTTCCTGTCGGACCTTTCAACAGCAATTTGCAAAGTGATATTCTGGAAATTGTTCCCGCAGAAAATTCCTCAAATATGGCAAAAGCCAGAATTTTCCAGACAGGAATTACTTATCCGGGAGCACCGGAAGACAATCTCTGCGTGAGGGCATACAACCTTATGGAACAGGAATTTAAATTACCCGCTGTAAATATTCATTTGAGAAAACAAATTCCCGTTGGCGCCGGTCTTGGAGGAGGCAGCGCAGATGCGGCATGCACTCTTCTGGGATTAAATAAAATGTTTGCTCTTAATCTAAGCGATGAAAGACTTGCCGAATTTGCCGCAAAATTGGGCAGCGATTGCCCTTTCTTCATCTTCAATAAGCCGATGCTTGGCGAGGGACGCGGAGAGCTTTTAACGCCATTATTTTCAATTGAAAATGATAGCGTAAAAGAGAACGGCATCAGAGAGCTTGCAAATGGAAAATACAGAGTCAAAATAATCAAACCCGATTGCTCAATCTCAACGGGCCATGCCTACTCTTTAATAAAGCCAAGAACAGAAAAATCAGGCAATTCCACACAACAAGCTGGCATTGCACAACAATCTCTTGCAGAACTAGTTAAAGAACCTGTCGAGAACTGGAAAAATAAAGTCTCTAATGATTTTGAAGAGCCTGTCTTCAAAGAGCACCCGGAACTTGCAGCAATAAAGCAGCAGCTAATTGATGAGGGAGCGATATACGCCTCATTAAGCGGCAGCGGCTCCGCTATCTACGGAATCTACAAAAGCTCCTGAATCGCAGCCTCAACAACCTTTAAATCTGCGGTTGGCTCAAAACGCGCAATAACTTCTCCGTGTCTGGTAACCAGGAATTTGGTGAAGTTCCATTTGATTTCCGCATTGTTCATGTAATCAGGATCTATCCTTGCAAGCATCTTGTTCATGCGGCCGGACATTTTGTTCTCCTTGTCAAAACCTTTGAATCCCTGTTTCTCTTTCAGATATTTGTAAAGAGGGATTGCATACTCTCCATTTACCTCAATCTTAGAGAATTGTGGGAACCGGACATCATAATGCAAAGTGCAGAAGTTATGGATTTCTTCATCTGTTCCGGGAGCCTGACCTGCAAATTGATTGCAAGGAAAATCCAGAATTACAAGTCCCTGGTCCTTATACTTTGCATAAATTTTTTCCAGCTCTTCATACTGCGGGGTAAAACCGCATCCTGTTGCGGAGTTAATGATAAGAAGTACTTTCCCTTTGTACTGTTCCATGGAAACTTCCTTCCCCTGCTGGTCTTTTACCGTAAATTTATAAATGCTCATGTCATTCTCCTTTTTAGTTTGACTTTCAGTATTTTGCGCATTAATAAAGCAAAAGGAGAAAATCAAAAATGTTATTGTCAAAATATACTTTTTCATATCCAAAACTAAATAAGCAGGCGGCAAAGCTAGCAGCAATGTTTGCTGCAATCTGAACAATGTGTAAATTCTCCGCGCAATCTTCTCTCCACCAAATCGCTCAGCCTGCTGCGCAGCTCTTCATTAGAAATCTTTTCCAGCACGGCATAAGCAAAGGCTTGCTGCTGAAGCAGTTTTGCCTCTTCTACATTTATGCCCCTTGAGCGCATGTAGAATAATTCGCCTTCATCCAAGCTCCCGACAGTTGCTCCATGAGAGCACTTTACATCATCCGCATAGATGATAAGATGAGGTTCTGAAGTTGCCCTGGCAGTGTCCGTTGTAAGCAAATTATTGTTTGACTGATACGCCTCAGTTTTCTGAGCATCAGGAGCTACCAGAATTTCTCCGCTAAAATTGGAAACGGCCTCTCCTCCAAGAATTCCCTTAAACAGTTGCAAGCTGTTACATTTTGGAGCCTTATGGGTAAGATTTATTTCCGTCTTAATTTTTTGTTTGCCGTCTGCAAGGTACAAGCCATCAAGTTCACAATTTGCATGCTCGCCCGTAAGGTATGTCTCTATGTTGTTATTTATCTCTCCGCCGTGCAAAGTAATCAGGTTAAGATGGAAAGTGGCGTCTTTGCAAACCTCTATGGTAAAATGCGTTACATGAGAGGATAAATTGTGTTCATTCTGCATTGCAAGGAAATCTAAAGTTGCCCCCTCGCAAACTTTTATGTTAATATTTTCCGCCGTCAAAAACTTTTCTTCAGCCAAAGTATGAGAACATAAAACAACTTTTCCGGAAGAATTTTTTCCGGCAGTTATATTAATATCATATCTCAATTCAGGCTTTTGCGGATTGGTTCTTATTGCAATAATTTGCAAAAGATTCTCAACAATTTTTCCTTCCGGCAAATTAATATTTAGCGGAGCACTTTTTTCTATTTCTCTAACATGCTCAGGCATAGACAGTTTTGTACTAACCTTGCCAAGCCTTGTATGAACGGAAAATTCTCTTTGTACAGATTCCGTTTCATTTGCAGAACCCGGACATTGGGCAATTTTATCATTTGAACAGTTAACATCATTCCCGGAGCATACAAAAGAATCACTCTCCTTCAACAAGCCGTCAACAACAAAATATTGTCTGGTGTTTTTTAACGGTACGCGACACTTGAAATTGCCATGGCTGTCATTTTGCAATGTATTGCTCATCAGCACATTGGGACAATCTTTTGGTTCCGTAAAATTGCCTAAAAATGTATAATTATTTTTCTTCTCCTCTGCCATGTTCAATTCCTATGCAACTGTAATCCCTATTTATTTTCGCTCTCTTCTTGTTCCTTAATCATCTCATCATAACCCTTGGTCTCAACAACATGAGCCAATTCTTTGCCCGCCGTCTTTATAATTCTTCCTTTATAAAGGACATGAACGACATCCGGAACTATATAGTCCAGAAGTCTTTGATAGTGAGTGATTACTATAAATGCGTTGTTACTTGTCTTAAGCTTGTTAACACCATGTGCAACTATCCTCAAAGCGTCAACATCCAAACCGCTGTCCGTCTCATCCAAAATTGCAAGAGTCGGATCAAGCATTGCCATTTGGAAAATTTCATTTCTCTTTTTCTCTCCTCCGGAAAAACCTACGTTAACACCTCTGGAAGAAAATGACGGATCCATCTGCACAATTGCCATCTTCTCTCTCATCATTTTCAAATATTCAGCCGCACTCAAAGGGGGAAGATTCTTCTCTTTACGATGCTCATTTACAGCTGTTTTCATAAAGTTAACATTGGTTACTCCGGGAATCTCTACCGGATATTGGAATCCCAAAAAGATTCCGGCCCAGGAGCGCTCCTCCGGTTTCATCTCCAAAAGATTTTTTCCCATGAATTTTACGGTCCCCTCTGTAACTATATAATTTTCATTGCCCGCAAGCACTGCAGACAAAGTGCTTTTTCCGCTTCCGTTAGGGCCCATAATTGCGTGAACCTCACCGGGTTTTACAACAAGATTAATTCCTTTAAGAATTTCCTTGCCGCTGATTGTTGCGTGCAAATTATTGATTTCCAGTAAATTTTCCATATCTCTTTCTCTTTTATTAACTATCGCGACAAATATTATTTATTTGCAGCGTCTCCTTTCATATCAAATTCCGCAGCTTTTTTTAAATCTGCAATTCTCTGTTTCTTATACATTTTCAGCCATATTACAAACCCGCCTATAGCTAGAAATACATAAGCAAGATATACCAGCGGCATAAATCCAAGACCAGCCTTTAAGCTTAATATTATGTTAGTTATATCTGCTATCAGCCACACGCCCCAGCAGTCCAGCTTCTTCTGGGCGGAAAGCCACTGAGCCATAAGCACAAGGCCAAGAGCAAAGGCATCAAAGTATGGGAATGTTGCGGGATAAGTAAATACTGCCGGCCACCACATATCTATTCTGGATAGCAAATAACCCCACACAAACATGAAAATCACAACAATCCCGGCGACTACCGTACGCTGGCCGTTATTATAAACCGTAACTTTTAATTTGTTCTTTTCATCCTTCTCATAAATATGCGGATGTGTCCAGCGATAATGTCCGTAAAAGTTTATAAACAAAGATATCGGCTGCAACAACATGCTGGAATACAGTCTGTTCTGCAAGAACAGAAAAAACAGCAAAATGTTATACAAATATCCAAACCAGAAGTTTGCAACCTTTCCTTTAACTGCAAAGAAAACGCAAAGCAGGCCGGTAACAACGGAAATTATTTCCAAAGCGCTAACGCCCTGGCCCATAATTGTGAATATCACATTATGAATGCTGAAAAAATTCAGTACGAGGTCTTTTATGAATCCTATCTGTACCATGTTATCCTATGCTTCCCTCCAATGATACCTGCAAAAGCTTCTGCGCCTCCACTGCAAACTCCATCGGGAGCTTATTCAAAACCTCTCTGGCATAGCCATTTACAATAAGTCCTACGGCATCCTCAGCCTTTATTCCTCTCTGCCTGCAATAGAAAAGCTGGTCATCTCCAATCTTGGAAGTTGTCGCTTCATGTTCTATTACCGCACTCTTATTTGCACTGTCTATATGTGGAAAAGTATGCGCTCCGCATTTGTCTCCAAGGAGCAAACTGTCACATTGTGAATAGTTTCTGGCACCTGTTGCATTTGGGAAAACACGGATTAATCCTCTATAGCTGTTCTCACTGTGACCCGCTGATATTCCCTTGCTTACAACCCTGCTGCGGGTATTTTTGCCTATGTGCAGCATCTTTGTTCCAGTGTCAGCCTGCTGCCAGTTGTTGGTAACCGCAACGCTGTAAAACTCTGAAGTTGAATTATCTCCCCTAAGAATGGTACTTGGGTATTTCCATGTAATTGCAGAACCGGTCTCAACTTGAGCCCAGAACAATTTTGCATTGGCCCCCTCGCATAATCCCCTCTTGGTGACAAGGTTATAAATACCACCGTCTCCGTTCTTATTTCCCGGGTACCAATTCTGCACAGTTGAATATTTGACTTCTGCATCCTGCTTTACAACTATCTCTACAACAGCTGCATGCAGTTGCGCCTTATCTCTTCTGGGAGCAGTGCAGCCCTCCAGATAACTGACATAAGCCCCTTCATCCGCAACTATTAAAGTTCTCTCAAATTGTCCCGTTCCAGATGCGTTAATTCTAAAATAGCTGGAAACTTCCATGGGGCAGCGAGTATTCTTTGGGATGTAGCAGAAAGAACCGTCGCTGAAGACGGCAGAGTTCAGGGCAGAAAAATAGTTGTCGCCGATAGGCACTACGCTTGCCAAGTATTTTCTTACCAGATCTGGATAATCTTTTACAGCCTCTGAGAATGAGCAAAATATGATGCCCTTCTCAGCAAGTGTTTCTCTGAATGTTGTCTTAACGGAGACTGAGTCAAACACTGCATCTACAGCAACTCCCTGTAACACATTTCTCTCCTTCAATGGGATACCCAGCTTGTTAAATGTCTCTTCCAGTTCAGGGTCTATGTCACTCTTGACAGCCTCTGTTCCTGCGACGCCCGCAACGGGTTTTCCGGATGGAGCGGCATAGTATATAATATCCTGATAATCAATTTCCGGAACTTTCAAATGTCCCCATGTGGGCATCTTCATTGTCTTCCATTTTGCATAAGCCTTCAAACGGAATTCCAGCAGCCACTCGGGTTCATTTTTCTTCTTGGATATAAGCCTGATAATCTCCTCGCTTAGTCCTTTGGGTGCAAATTCTTGCCGGACGTTAGAGACAAATCCTTCCTTGTACTCCTCGTTTGCTATCTCGCGGATTATTTCACGGCTTTCTTCCATGTTTACGTTTTCTTGTTTCATGAATTGGCAAATATAGTAAAAAACGTGGAGGGGGCGCATTATCCACCCTCTCAGAACTCTTCCTCTCCTAGCCCTGCACGTTTTGTTATGCCCTGTTTTTGACTACGGCTTGTAAATGGCTCATTGCCTAGCCATCTTTGGCTGAAAAGCTAACTCGCTACGCTCAAACACACGATTTTCCGCCTTCAGCTGGCACGGCAATTATCGCCCAAGCCTCATGTCTAAAAGCAGGGCATAACTGCAACTTTGCAGACTGAACCGGCCTGTCGGGAGTTAGAAGTTAAGCGGAGTGGTCTTCAAATAATCAACTGTTTTGTTGATTTGCTTATACATCACAACATCATCCTGGATAAAAGCAACTTGCTTGCGGTATCCAGACAGATATTTCTCAATTATAGGAGAACTCTTCAAAGGACGGCGGAATTCCATAGCCTGAGCCGCATTAAGAAGTTCTATTCCAAGTATCCTCTCCAGATTATCAATAATCTTGTGAAGTTTTGTAGCAGCATTTGCTCCCATGCTGACCATGTCTTCCTGGCCATTTGAAGAGACTATTGAATCACTGGATGCTGCAAAGCAGTACATCTTATTCTGACTAACCATAGAGGCTGCCGCATATTGCGGAATCATCAGTCCGGAATTCAAGCCAGGATTTGCGACAAGAAATTCCGGAAGATTGCGCAAACCCAAAATAAGCTGCGCTGTTCTGCGCTCAGAAATATCTCCAAGTTCTGCAAGTGCAACTGCCAGATAATCAAATGGTATGGCAATCGGTTCTCCGTGGAAATTTCCTCCAGAAATAATTAAATCTTCATCTGGGAAAATTGTAGGATTATCCGTTACGGAATTAATTTCTGTTTCAAGAACGGATGATACATAATGAATAGCATCCTTTGCTGCGCCGTGTACTTGAGGCATACAGCGGAATGAATAAGGGTCTTGCACATGAACTTTGTGCTGAGCTATTATCTTGCTGCCTTTCAATAATTTGCGGAATCTTGCACCCGTTTCAATCTGTCCTCTGTGCGGACGCATCTGCTGAATGCAATCCATAAACGGCTCAATTCTACCATCATACGCATCCAGAGAAATTGCTCCAATTAAATCTGCAGTCTTAGAGAGACGAATTGCATTAATCATTGCAAACACAGCATTGGCACTCATGAATTGTGTTCCGTTAAGAAGCGCCAGTCCCTCTTTGCTCATAAGCTTGACAGGCTCCCACTTAAACTCTTTTAGAACATCCTTTGCCGTGCGACGTTTCCCTTTGTAATTAACGTCGCCTTCTCCAATAAGAGGAACAAACAAATTAGCCAGCGGAGCTAAATCTCCGGAAGCGCCAAGAGAACCTCTGTCATATACAACGGGCAAAATATCATTATTGAAAAAATCTATTATTCTCTCGACAGTACCTACTTGTACTCCGCTGTGTCCCAGAGACAAAGCATGTGCTTTAAACAAAAGCATTAGTTTAACTATCTCCGGTCTTATCTCCTCTCCAACGCTGCAAGAATGACTCTTGATTAAATTCTCCTGCAGTTTGCCAAGGTCAGCCAAAGAGATGCTTTTATTACAAAGAGAGCCAAAGCCGGTAGTGATGCCATAAAGAGGTTCAGAAGATTTAGCAATCTTTTTATCTAGATAATCTCTGCATTTTTGAATGCGTTTTTTTGCCTCAGGAGCAAGCTCCAGAGTCATATTATCTTTTAATATTTTCTCAACTATTTCTATTGTAAGCCTGCCGGAGCCTACGCGGTAAACATTACTTTTCATTATAATTTCTGATTAATTTCCTTTAACAAATCGCTCTCTTTTTCACAAGCTTTTTTCTCCAGCTCATCTGATTCTTTCTTCATCTTTGCAACATATTCCGCATCTTTAAGAGAACCAAGATTAATTTTTACATTCAGCAAAGCTCCTAATACAGAAGAACGTGCAGCCATCATTGCAACGCACGCATCTGTCACGGCATTGCTGTTTCCCTTGCGGGCAACCTCTGCAATCATGTCCATAATTTCATACGCACGTCTTGCTACGGACATTGGAACTTCCGCTGCAAATTTTGTAGCCTCCTGAATTGCAGCGCTTCTTGCCGCCTTCTCTTCCGGAGTATTTTTAGGCATCTTAAAACATCCAAAAACTTTATCGTAAGCCTCTGAATCTTTATCCACATCTGCAATAAAAGCGGCTTTGTTTTCCAGCATCACTTTCTGGATTTTCTCCATCAGTTCAGCTTTATCTTCATAGCCCTTCTTGCCAATAGTAAGTCCTGCCACCATTGCGGCCAATGAAGCTGCTATTGAGCCATTTAGAGCAGCAATGCTGCCACCTCCGGGAACAGGATCATTGCCGGAAACTTTA
This sequence comes from Bacteroidales bacterium, assembly GCA_022647615.1. Classification (NCBI taxonomy): domain Bacteria; kingdom Pseudomonadati; phylum Bacteroidota; class Bacteroidia; order Bacteroidales; species Bacteroidales bacterium. The sequence continues at coordinate 730,138 of JALCKZ010000001.1, read as the reverse complement.
TCTAAAAATTGTTTTACAGTTAAATCTACTAACATAAAATGATGATATTAATTTCTATTAATTTTATCTTGTTGCTTATTAAATTTTCTATTTATCGTACCGAATAAAAGACTCCATCTTTAACAACCGCGCTAACGCAATTCATTCCGATATAGTATGGCAGCACGTGATAATCAGAGGAATACAGCATCACAAAATCTCCTTTCTTTCCTTTTTCTATACTCCCGATAGATTCTGCTCTGTTAACTGCGGCGGCGCCATTTAAAGTAAGAGCTGTAATTGCTTCTTCTATAGCAAGTTTCATATATATGCACGCAAGGTCAAACGTCAGCGGAATAGAACCGGAGAAACAACTTCCGGGATTCAAATCTGTCGCGAGTGCAACAGCGCAGCCGGAATCTATCATCTCTCTTCCCCTTGCATAAGGCTCTTTTAACGCAAATGCGGTTAGCGGTAATAACGTGGCTACCACATTGTTATCAGCCATTGACTTAATGCCGGCGTCTGATGCGTGAAGCAAATGGTCTGCAGAAAGAGCATGCAGTTCTCCCGCCAGTTCGGCACCTCCGAGAGAGACAATTTCATCTGCATGAATTTTCAGTTTAAAACCAAGCTGCCGCGCAGCACTTAAAAGTCTTCTGGATTCCTCTATGGAAAATACTCCCTCTTCACAAAAAACATCGCAGTTTTCTGCAAGATTTTCTTTTTTGATTAAAGGCAGCATCTCATTGATTAAGAAATCAATATACTCTTTGCTCCTCCCTTTATATTCTTCAGGCAAGGCGTGAGCTCCCAGAAAAGTTGAGACAACATTCACTCTCTTCTTCTCATCTTCATCTAAACTCCGCATTACCCTCAGCTGTCTTAGTTCAGTCTCTTTATCCAATCCGTAACCGCTCTTCCCCTCAACTGTTGTAACTCCCATCCGGCTCATCTTGTCCAAAAATGCTGCGGCTCCGGAACGCATTGATTCAAAGGTTAATGCGCGAGTAGCTTTAACGGTGCTGACAATGCCGCCTCCACGATTCATTATGGACATGTAGCTCTCGCCTTTAAGGCGCCAGGAAAATTCCTCAGCTCTCTCTCCTCCAAAAACAAAATGAGTATGGGAATCTACAAAGCCGGGCAGCAAACATTTTCCATGCGCATCATAATATTGAACGCCGCCGTAAAATCCGTCGCGATAATTATTGCGGGATACTCCCACATAATCAATGATTCCGTCCTTTACTTCAACCTCTCCATTATCAATGATTTGCAGCTGCGACATCTCCTTTCCCCTGCGCGCTGATTTTCCTACAGGAGTAACTATTTTTGCATTATAGATGACAATATTCCCTTTCATATTTGCTGCTGCGGTTTAACTCTATTACTCCATTATTCTGGACTCCAGAACTTGCTGCATGGAGAAATTCTCCAGTCCCAAATAATAAGAAGCTGTGTCAATAAGAGCCTCCATTGGAACAAGGCCAATTATCTCACTCCCGACAATACTTACACCATAACGGCGGGCCTCAAAACGTACCATCTCAAAAGCTCTGTAAAGTGCTGTCTTTGTGAAGTCTGTCATATTGATGGAGACTTGTGTAATACCTCTGTCTTTAAGCTCTACGCCCATTGCTTTGCAATATCTTAAACCGCCTCCGATGAAGCGAATTTTCTTTGCAATATTATGTGCAATCTCCAAACTTGGAGTGTTAAGATTTATGTTGTAAGCAACTAAAGGCATGCGCGCTCCAACGGCAACGGTACCGGCGGTTGGATGACGCTCTGCGGGACCAAAATCTGGCTGCCACTCAGGCAACTTTATTTTCTCGGCCATCCCCTCAAACTCTCCCTTGCGAATTGCTGCAAGATTCTCTCTATGAGGAGCTGTCGCAGATTTCTCATATAAGAAAACTGGAATTTTATATAGCTCTGCAATCTTTGCCCCAACCTCTTTTGAAAGAGCAATACACTCCTCCATTGAACTATTTCTGATTGGAATAAAAGGTACAACGTCAACAGCGCCCATGCGCGGATGCTGACCCTGATGATGATTCAAATCTATCAGCTTAACTGCAATTCCAATTGCCTCCAGCAACGCTGCCTTAAGCGGCTCAGGTTCTCCTACTACAGTGACAACCATACGATTATGGTCTTCATCATTGCTATAGTCCAAAAGTTTAACGTTTGTTTTCCCGCGGAACGGTTCTACAATCTTATCAATTTTTGCCTTGTCTCTTCCCTCGCTAAAATTGGGAACGCACTCAATTATTTTATTCATAACTATCTATTTCTTAGATTTAATAACTCTATTAATTAATTCATCATCAGCTACATAAGGGATTGTAATATGATACATGTCCCCGTTAGTTTTGTTAAAGGCCTCTGCGGTTTCCAGAGCGTGCTCATTGCGTGCCCAAGAACGTCTTGCAACTCCGCTCATTACATCCCATGTCATTGCGGAACGTAATATGTCATCTACTCTCTTGCTGCCGTCGCAAACCATTCCAAATCCGCCGTTTATAGCCTTCCCTATTCCTACTCCGCCGCCATTGTGAAGAGATACCAAACTCATTCCTCTTGCACAATTTCCTGCAAAACACTGAACAGCCATATCGGCCATAATATTGCTTCCGTCTTTAATATTCGCGGTCTCTCTGAAAGGAGAATCTGTTCCGCTAACATCATGATGATCACGTCCTAACATGATTGGGCCAACCTCGCCGTTGCGGACCATTTCATTAAAGCGCAAAGCAATTTTCAAACGTCCGGATGCATCCTGGTAAAGAATACGAGCCTGCGTCCCGACAACTAAATTATTTTTCTCCGCATCTCTAATCCAATTATAATTGTCCAAATCTTGTCCTCTGCGGTGAACATCTATGCAATCCATTGCGGCATGGTCTGTCTTGACCAAGTCTTCATGCTTGCCGGAAAGGCAAACCCATCTGAACGGACCATACCCATAATCAAACAGTTGCGGCCCCATGATATCCTCAACATAACTAGGCCAGATGAATCCGTTTTTCACATCCCCGTCGCGAGCTATCTCAGTAACACCTGCATCAAAAACAGCCTTCATAAATGAATTGCCGTAGTCAAAGAAATATGTGCCGGCCGCTACAAGTTTCTTAATTGCAGCAAAATGGCGGTGCAAAGATTCATCTACAAGTTTGCGGAATTTGTGAGGATTTTCATGCAGCATTTTTGTGCGCTCTGCAAAAGTCAGCTGCACAGGACAATAGCCGCCATCATAAACTGCATGGCAGGAAGTCTGGTCAGAAAGCAATTCTATCTTCTCTCTCTTCTCTACTGCATATTCCAGCAAATCAACAACATTGCCGTGATAAGCAATTGAACATGGCTCACGACGGCTCATTGCATCATGGGCAATTTTGAACGCCTCAGCTTTATCTTCTGTAATATGATTAACCCATCCCTGACGATGACGGGTCTCAATGCGGGACATATCAACTTCTGCAATAATTCCAGCAGCTCCGGATATTTCCGCCGCCTTTGATTGAGCGCCGCTCATTCCTCCCAAACCGGAAGAGACAAATAAATGACCGCGCAAATCTCCGTTCTGAGGAATGCCAAGTTTTAACCTTCCGGCATTCAGCAAAGTGTTAAATGTCCCGTGGACAATACCTTGCGGGCCTATGTACATCCAGCCGCCGGCGGTCATCTGACCGTAATTTGCTACGCCAAGCTGCATGGCGGTATGCCAATCTTCCTGATTGTCAAACATTCCTACCATCAAAGCATTGGTTATTATAACGCGGGGAGCATCCGGACGAGATTTAAAAAGTCCAAGAGGATGACCGGACTCCAAAACAAGCGTTTGGTCCTGGGTAAGCTCCTGAAGGTATTTTTTAATCAGGCGGTACTGCATCCAGTTTTGGCACACCTGCCCTGTTTCTCCGTAAGTAACTAATTCATAGGGATATAAAGCTATATCAAAGCAAAGATTATTATCAATCATCACCTGAAAGGCTCTCCCCTCTATGCATTTTCCCTTATATTCATCAATCGGCTTCGCCTTCAAATCACCTTGAGGTCTAAAGCGATAACCGTAAATTCTGCCGCGAGTGCGAAGCTCCTCCATAAATTCAGGAGCAAGTTTCTCATGTAATTCTTTTGGTATATAGCGCAATGCGTTCTTTAAAGCAATTTTAGTCTGCTCCGGATTTAACGTGTAACCGCGGTCCGGGGCTCTGCGGATTCCCTCTACGAATGTGGGGTACTCCGGTAATTTATTATCAAGTGTAAATTCCATGACTTTAATTTTAAATCGCAATAAAAATACAACATTTATTAACAATTATTGCAATTTTTCAGATATTTTAATTGAAAATCATGTCTGAAAGCCTTCTCCGCTTGCAGAGATAAGGTTTGCACTATATGCCCTTAAGACGGGCAATAAGCTCATCGCCCAGCGCCTGCTTATCCTCAATGTGCTTTAAAATCGCCCTTACAAACGTATTGTTCTCAAAATCTCCGCGGACACATTCAAAATCCTCAATCTTAGTATCCCTTGTTCCGTCCACCCCAAATCCTGTCATTGACTGCATGGAAAATTCTTTGCGGGCATCATCATAAATCTTATGATCCAAACCAATCACCGCCTCTTGCCAATCCTTAACAATATCAACTATATTCTTAGCCGTAATTGCCTCCGGATTAATGCCATACACTTCCTCTATTTTTGAATAAGCCCAAGTCCATTCATAGTTGTAATAGTTGTCATTCATTCTGGCAAAATGAGCGTTTATATCCTTCAATTTGTTAATATCCCCATTCTCTATTCCGTTCAGCAACTTTCCAATCTCACTCTGCGGCGCAATAAGACCGGCAATATCTACCCAATCTCCAATACCCACGGAACTCTCCGGTTTCAAACGTTCTCTGATTTGTGCATCGTTCTCAAACTTAATCCCTTCCAACCTCTTAATTATGGAATTGCCCATAAATTTATGAATAGCCGTCTCATAAAATTTAATCCCGCCAAAGAGAGAAGAACTTTTAATCTTTGCACTTTGATAGGAATACAATTCTGACGTCTCGCCTGAAACCCTGATTAAATCTTTCAGAATTTGTCTCCCCTTCATCATCTTCTGAATTGTATAAGGGCTCAACAAGTTGTAATTAATGAAATCCAGCCTGTTAGGGTCTGCTCTTTTATCTCTCTTAGGCCATTTCTGGGCATCTCTGATTGTTCCCACGCTACGTAAATTAACCCCAGGAACCAGATAAGTTGTATTGCCCTGCTCTATCAAGATACGAGAATGGCAAATCCGACGTATCTGCGTGATTAACATGCCTTCCCATAACCAAAGAAAAGGCTCCGACACGTGCCGGCCACAAAATATATGAATCTGATGTTGTCTTTGCCCCCTCTCCAGTGTTCCCTGGTGAATCGGGCCAAGTTTATACATGTGATTGCTCTGATTAGAGCCTGAGCCGGCATTCATAAATGAAAACATTCCGGCAATAAGCAATGTGGATTTATGATGAGTAACAGTAAAAGGCCCTGCAAAAATTGCACATGCCTCTCCGTTTTCTCCCTGGCAATTGCTAAAGAACAGAGAATCTGAAGCTGAATAATTGTGCCCCAGCAAGCATGCCTGCCCCACAAAACAACGGCTTAAAGTGGTCCCGTCGGTGACACTAGAACCAGAAGAAATAATAAAATCCTCGCATATTACATTTGCCCCAATTAAAACAGGAGCCGCCTCATTGCTGTTGATGCTGCCATTCTCCAATCTGGAGGCCCCATTAATTGAACAGTAGTCGCCTATCCTGACATTTTTTATTACGTCAGCATTTTTTATCCTCACAAAAGAGCCGGTTGTACCAACGGTTGATGCATGCTTATTGGAGTAATAATCAGTGATTTCCCTCAGCTTTTGAATCAGCTTCGGACGGTGTCTGTAAAGAGCGATAATGTATGCCTGATGTGCAGAAAGCTTATCGTTAATGTAAACCTCTCTGCCACCAGTCTCATTCAAAACGGAAGCGGCCACTCCATTGCCAAAAGTTGACAGGCGGTCCACATACATAATCCCAATATTCTCAATCAAAGTGTTATCACCTATCTCATAATTAGCAATATAGTTTTGCACTTTCTCAATACAGCAGTTGTCGCCGACAGTTACATTATGCAGTGTGGCAAATTTGAGCTGACTATGTTTTTTTATACCGCCGGGAAGCGTAAAAGAATCCTCCGTCACCCCCAGCTTAATTGTGCCGGAAAATGTGACATTGCTTATATAATCTGTCGTAAAGGCCTCCGCAACAGTTATGTTATTCCAATCCTCAGCTATGCAGAATTGTCTCTCCAGCCGGATAATTTCATCTCCGGTTAGTTTACGATACTTTTTGTTCATACTTAATTAAACTTTAATATGGTTAGTTTGACCCTCTCTTTTATGTAAAATTATATAATTTTTCTCATTTCCAATAACAATTTAATAATCCGTACGTTTGGTTTTAAATAAATATCTTTGCAATAATAAATCAGACAGAACATGGCAGAAAAAGAAAACAAAGCGGCAAAAACTCCGCAAAGGACAGAAATCAAGGAACTTGGAAGGATAAAAGCATTGGACAAGCTTTTTGAAAAGACTTCATACAAAAACAATGATGTACAATTCTTTGGAGGCAAGCTTAGCGCAGATAAAAGTGATGATTATTACTACATGACAGCAAACCGCATGATGATGGAAGGTGTTGATTTTGACCTTACTTACACTCCGATAAAGTACCTTGGATATAAAATGGCCATTTATGCAATGGGGCCTCTTTACGCACATAACTATGCCCCTTATGTTCTGAGCTTTACGGTTGGGCTCTCCGCCAAATTCAGCTATGAAAATGTTGATTGGCTTTGGGCCGGCATACAGGCCGCAGCAAAGGAGCATAATATTTTTAATGTCACGATAGACTTAAACTCCTCTATGACAGGGCTTATAATAAGCTGCACATCTGTCGGGAGGCAAGAGAAAAAAATAGTTGACGCCTGGCCTAAGGCGGATAAAAACTCATTGCTGTGTGTAACGGGAAATCTTGGGGCTGCTTATATGGGGCTGCATGTGCTTGAAAGAGAAAAGGTTGCTTTTGGAAACGTAGCGCCGGAGCAGATGAAAAATTACAAGCAGCCGGATTTAAGCAAATACAAATATATTCTGAGCCAATACCTTACACCGGAAATCAGCAGCAAGTGCATAGATAATTTTAAAGATGCCGGATTCTTCCCGTCCACAGGATGCTTCATTGCCAAGGGTTTAGGCGATGCGGTAAAACAAATTTGCAAGGAGACAGGGTTTGGCGCCAAAGTTTACATAGATAAAATTCCTATTGCTCCGGAGAGCAGGGCTATGGCGGATGAGATTGATATTGATATTATTACATCTGTCATTAATGGAGGGGATGATTACCGTTTGCTGTATGTTGTGCCGCTGGAAAAACATGAGCAGCTGCATAAAGAGATGGCAGACCTGGATGTAATTGGGCATCTTTGTCCTGCAGATGAGGGAACAGCTTTGGTAACCCCAGACGGCAGAAGCCTGGAAATCAAAGTACAAGGCTGGGAATAAAATCCTCCGGATTTTAACGCTACATATTTATCTGAGTCTCTGCTCTATACTTGATATCCATTTTGTCAAGCTCATTAAGCAGCGGTCTGTCAACGTTAACTTTTTTGGAAGAGGCGTAGTTAAGCGTTATTTTATTTTCTGATTCAGTTATGACAATATTCATGGGAGTGGTTCCCTTGTTTTCTTTTATTGTCTTGACCAAATCTGTGCGGAACTCTTTATCTAATTTCTCCGTCGGGATATACAAAGTTATGCCGCGCATAAACTGCTCCTTAAGATTAGCCAAAAATGTAATCTTCTGAATCCTAATCTCATAGTCCGTTTCTGAATTGTATCTTTTGCGCAGCTTGCACTTGATGAACAGAGCCGCCCCGGGATTAAGATACTGCAGAAATGCTTCATAGTCTTTCCCAAAAACAGCAAAATTCAGGGTCCCGGCATAATCTTCCAAAGTCATTGAAGCAAAAGGCTTTCCGCTTTTCTGTGAAACCTTTTTTATAAGAGATGAAACTATTCCGCCAACGTAAAAATCTTTATCCGCAAGTGCGGGACTGCTTTTAACTTGCTGAGGCAGAGCCGCCGCCTGGACAAGATTATAAGATGTAAAATTGTCCATCTCAAACTTGTACATATCAAGAGGATGAGAAGAAATATACATTCCAACCATCTCCTTCTCTTTCTCCAAGAATTCCAGATTGTTATACTCTGCGGCAGCTGCAGGAACTTCAGGAGTTTGCGCAACAAAACCTGTATCGGATTCTCCAAACAAGGAGGCTCCGTTATCCTCTTTTTTATTTACTACCTGAGAATATCTGACAAGGGCATCTAAGAAAATGTCCCCTTTTGAATTGGCTGAAAAATACTGATCTCTACGTATATCCGGGAACGACGCATCAAAAGCTCCTGCATAAGCAAGAGATTCTATGGTCTTTCTGTTTATATTTCCGTTGCCCGCTTTTTCCGCAAAATCAAAGATAGATTTGTACGGCGCGTTTTTTATAATCACCTCAGAAGCAGCGCCTCCAACTCCTTTAATGGCGGCAAGTCCAAATCTTATTTCATTATCTCCGTTAACGGTAAAATCTATTCCGCTTTCATTAACATCAGGACCAAGAACTTTGATTTTCATTCTCTTGCACTCATCCATCAATTTGGAAATTTCCCCTATGTCACCAAGATTTTTGCTCATGTTGGCGGCCATGAACTCCGCGGGATAATGTGCTTTAAGCCATGCGGTTTGATAGGCTATCCAAGCATAACAAGTTGAGTGAGATTTATTGAATGCATACTTTGCAAACTCTTTCCAGTCGCTCCATATTTTTTTCAGCTGCTCCTCTTTGTAACCATTTGCAAGACCACCCTTCATGAACAACTCCTCCATCTCCATCATCTTCTCTATCTTCTTCTTTCCCATAGCCTTGCGCAATCCGTCGGCCTGTCCTTTGGAGAAGCTTGCAATTCTCTGGCTCAGAAGCATGACCTGCTCCTGATATACCGTAACGCCGTATGTGTCTGAGAGGATGTCCTCCATCTCCGGCATCTCATATTCAATTTTTTTACGCCCTATTTTTCTTTCAACAAAATCAGGAATATACCGCATAGGTCCTGGACGATACAGTGCATTCATCGCAATCAAATCCTCAAACCTATTGGGTTTCAGCTCTCTAAGCCACTTCTGCATTCCGGGGCTTTCAAATTGGAAAACAGCAATTGTATCTCCGTGGCTGAACAGCTTAAATGTCGCCTTATCATTAAGCGGCAACGTATCAACATCAATATCAATTTTTTTGCTCCTCTTTATATTCGCGACAGCTTCTTTTAAAATTGACAAAGTCCTCAATCCAAGGAAATCCATCTTAAGCATTCCAACATCCTCTATATCAGAACCCTCATATTGAGAGACCCAAATATCATTTCCGGAATCTTTATCTTTTGCAATGCTGATTGGAATGTGCTCGCTTAATCTGTCGCGACCAATAATAACAGCGCAAGCGTGAACACCTGTATTTCTTACTGTTCCTTCCAGCATGCGCGCATACTTCATCGTCTCTCCAACCTCCTTAGACTCAGGATGTTCATACTCCTGCTTGAACTCCGGCACAAGGCGCAGGCAGTTATCAAAATTTACAGAAACTTTCTTTGCGTCTATTTCTTCTGTGCCGTCCGGACGCTTAACTTTTACCTGCTCATCTGGGAAATTTGACGGAACCATTCCTGCAATTTTATTTGCAATGGCAAGCGGAACATCCTCTATTCTGGCAATATCCTTGATTGCACTTTTAGTTGCCATTGTGCCAAAAGTAACCACGTGAGACACATGGTCTTTGCCATATTTCCCCTCCACGTAAGAGAGTACATCTCCGCGCTTCTCCTCCTCAAAATCTATATCAATATCGGGCATTGAAATTCTGTCGGGATTAAGAAAACGCTCAAACAGAAGATCATACTTGATTGGGTCTATCTTGGTGATTCCCAGACAATACGCAACAACGCTGCCGGCTGCGGAACCTCTGCCCGGACCAACCCAAATACCTCTTGCTCTGGCAGCATTAATGAAATCCTGCACTATCAAAAAATAATCAGGGAATCCCATTCCCTTAATTGTCTGAAGCTCAAAGTCAATCCTCTCTTTAAGCTTTGGAAGCATATTGGGATATCTTGTCTGAGCGCCGTTGTAAACCAAATCGCGCAAATAATCATTGGAATCTGAATATCCTTCAGGCAACTTGAAAATAGGGAGGATATGGTCATGGTCAATATCATACTCCTCCACTTTTGCGGCAACTTCCAATGTGTTTGTAATAACCTCAGGATGAGAAATATGCATAGCCGCCATCTCATCGGCGGTCTTCATATACTCCTGCTGTGTATAATGCATCCTGTCCTGGTCCGTTACGCGCGCGTTTGTATTGATACAAATTAATCTGTCGTGAGCAGGACCATCTTCTTTATTTACAAAGTGACAGTCATTTGTGGCAATGCATTTTATCCCAAGTTTTTCACTCAGCTTAAATAAGCCGGCATTTACAATCTTTTGTTTTTCAAATACTTCCTGGCTCTGTCCGGGAACTTCCGTGCGATGCTGCTGAATCTCAAAATAATAATCATCACCAAAAAGATTCTTATACCACAAGGCAGATTTTTCCGCCTCTTCCATATTCCCCGCAGCAATCAGACGCGGCAGCTCACCCCCAAGACAGGCGGAAGATGCTATCAGATTCTCATGATATTTCTCCAGTATCTCCCTGTCTACCTTTGGCTTATAATAAAAACCCTCTGTCCATCCAATAGACACTATCTTCACAAGATTGTAATAGCCCGCAAGATTTTTTGCAAGCAAAATCAAGTGATAGGCACCCTGGTCTTCCTTCCCCCTTTTTACAAATCTTCCCTCCGGATTTACATACACTTCACATCCCACAATTGGTTTAACCACTCCTTTGAACTTTTTTGCAGTCTTAAGAAACTCCTTGATACCAAACATATTGCCGTGGTCTGTCAAAGCCATGGCAGGCTGGTGGTCAGCAGCAGCTTTCTTAAAATAATTCTCTATCTTCCCCTCTCCATCAAGAATGGAATAGTATGAGTGTAGATGTAAATGAACAAATTGCATTATTTTTCTCCCGACAGTATATTGTTTTTACCTAGATACAAATTCAGTTACTTACTAATTGGAACCTTGGATCTTATTTATACAAGCGCCTCTCCCGTCATCTCCTTTGGCTGCTGTATCCCCATCAGTTTCAAGATAGTAGGAGCTATATCACATAACCTTCCGTTCTTGACGCTCTTTACATCATCATCAACTACAATGAACTGAACAGGATTTAAAGAGTGCTGAGTATTTGGCGATCCGTCGGGATTAACAGCACAATCCGCATTGCCGTGGTCTGCCGTAATCAAAACAGTGTAGCCATTTTCACGCGCCGCTGCAACAACTTGCTTTACAAGGCCGTCAATGCATGTCACAGCTTTCTCAATGGCAGTGAAGACTCCCGTATGTCCAACCATATCTCCGTTAGCAAAATTGAGAATTATCATATCCTCTTTTTGCGTTTTAATTGCTGCAATTAATTTCTCCGCAACTATCGGCGCGCTCATCTCCGGCTGCAAATCATAAGTTGCAACTTTAGGAGAAGGAACAAGGATTCTATCCTCATTTTTAAACGGTTCCTCTCTTCCGCCGCTGAAGAAAAATGTAACGTGAGCATATTTCTCCGTCTCCGCAATTCTCAGCTGATTTTTACCCGCATTTGCAACAACCTCACCAAGAGTATTTTGTACGTTTTCTTTATCAAACAAAATATGCACGCCCTTAAATTCATCATCATAAGGAGTTAAGCAGCAATAGTATAACGGAATAGTATGCATACCCTCTTCCGGCATATCTTTTTGAGTCAATGCATAAGTCAATTCACGCGCGCGGTCATTTCTGAAGTTAAAGAAAATGATTGCGTCATCTTTCTGAATCGTAGCCACTTGCGGTGTACCATCGGGAAGCTGATTGGCACTACTCTCCCCGCCGCAAACAGAAATAGGTTTTACAAACTCATCCGTAACATCTGCTTTATATGATGCATTCATACCGTCTGCAGCAGTTGCAAATTTTGCCCCTTTACCGCTGACCAACAAGTCATAAGCCTCTTTAACCCTGCCCCATCTTTTATCTCTGTCCATAGCGTAAAATCTTCCTACCACGCTGGCAATCTGGCCGCAAGATTTCTTCATGTGTTCCTCCAGCCGGTTGATAAATTCTATTCCGCTATGAGGATCGGTATCTCTTCCGTCCATAAAGCAATGGACATAAACTTTTTGCAGACCGCACTCTTTTGCCGTATCCAAAAACGCAAACAAATGCTCTAAAGAACTGTGAACTCCACCTGTAGAAACAAGTCCCATCAGATGCAAGGCGTGTCCTTTCTGCGCATATTCATAAACCCCTTTTACCTCTTTATTTTCCAATAGCTTATGAGCCTCGCAAACCTTGTTGATTTTTACCAAATCCTGATAAACAACTCTTCCGCCGCCAATATTCAAATGCCCGACTTCTGAATTTCCCATTTGCCCTTTTGGAAGACCCACATCCTCCCCGCAAGCCTGTAGTTCAGAATGCGGATACTTTGCCCTAAGTGCGTCAATATTAGGCTGTCCCGCCATATATATTGCATTGGTTTTATCATGTGCTCCAATGCCCCAGCCGTCCAAAATCATCAATAAAACTTTCTTGTTCATAATATCTCTCCTTATCTTTTTTGCTCTTTTTTATCCCGACAGATTATCTTATTTCTCCAATAAAATTTCTCTCCTAATCGGGTTCGCAAATTACTGATTTTTTCACTACCAAAAAAGGTTGAACAACATCATTAGTTATCAACATAGAGCAGACAATAATATATCGTAACTTTGGGGCATGTTTTACGTTAGCGAATTAAAAAACACTCCGCCGGAAAAATGCTCTACGGAGTTACAAAAGAAAGTTTATGAGGCTTTTGCCAAATTAAACATCCCTTATGAACGAGTAGACACTGACCCGGCAATTTCAATGGATTTGTGCCTTTTGATTGATGAAAAAATAGGCATAAAAATAGTTAAGACGCTTTTTCTCTGCAACAGGCAACAGACTGAATTTTACCTATTTGCAACAAGAGGAGACAAACCGTTTGTCACAAAAGATTTCAGCCATGCGCTTGGCATTTCACGAGTCTCTTTTGCACCTGCAGAGAAGCTCTTGAGCATGATGGGAACCGTGGTAGGCGCCACAACAATTTTAAGCGCGCTGCTAGACATGGGTCCGGAAAAAAAAGTAAAAATTGTCCTGGACAAGGAGGTCACCGATAGTGAATGGTACGGCTGCAGTGACGGCACAGTCAACGGCTATCTCAAAATCAAACTCAAGTATATCCTAGAAGATTTCTTTAATTACACCGGACACAAACTACTGATTGTTAACGTATAATCTGTGGCCGAGAAGTTGTGAGATATCCAAGAGCGATTTCCAGGGAACGTGGAAAGAAGAAGCGGAATTTCTCTGGAATAGAATCCCAATTGGTTTCTACTTTGCCGGTACCTGCGGAATATTTCATAATCAAAATATTACCTGCAGAATTAACAGATTTTAAATCAGAATCTACCCCGGAAAATACTGCCGTGAAGAAAAATTCTTCAGAGGTTTTGCGCTTGTATTCCGTTGCAAAAACGGTATGACTAACGGTCCTTTCTTCCTTTGTAATTTCTTTGGAATTTAACTTCTGCAACTCATCTGATGACGGCAACAAAAGCCACTGGGAACTCAGCGTCAAAATATAGCGGTTCTTTGGCAACTGTAAATCCTTGCCGGACATAAGCGCATCCGCATCCAGAACAAATTCTTTTTCCGCAAGTTCCGGATAGTTGTAATTATCTGTAATACTACCTTTTAGAGCGCTTCGTATTGCCAGCAGATTCTCTCCTATTTTGTAACTTTTTACCGTTAGATTTATTGCCTCCGGAAATTTTTCTCCCTCTTTGATTATCATTTTTTTTGCTCCTGTTGTTTCTAAAATTTCTATTGCCGGAACCCGGATTAGTCCTAAAATTTCTGCCGCTGGAATTAGAGTTATCCCTCTGAACATCTGCGTTGCTGGCAAATTCCGCTTTATTGTAGCTCTCATCCCATACAAGCGAGAAGTCTATTATCTTTTGCTCAAGATTAGTCTTCTCTACTTTTATCTTCACTTTGTCTCCAAGCGTAAATTTTTGGTGCGTGGATTTGCCTATCACACAATAGTTTTTCTCATCAAATTCAAAGTAATCCTCTTTAATATCACGCAAAGCAACCATGCCTTCAACTTTGGTTGGTTCTATCTGAACATACAGTCCCCAATCTGTAACTCCGCTAATAACGCCTTCATAAATCTGACCAATTTTATCCTCCATAAATTCAGTCATCTTATACTTAACGCTCGCCCTCTCAGCCTCTGTTGCAAGCTGCTCTCTTTCAGAGGCATGCTGGCACATATCCTCATAATATTTCTTATCCGCGCTCTTTCCTCCGGCAAGATAATTCGCAAGCAGACGATGAACCATCATATCTGGATAACGTCTGATAGGAGAGGTAAAATGCGTGTAGTATTCAAAGCCCAAACCATAGTGACCAATATTGTCAGTTGAGTATTCTGCACGCGCCATAGACCTCAGCGCAAGAATTTCTATTGTGGCGCACTCAGGTTTACCCTTCAGAGAATCAAGCAGTTTGTTCAATGCTTTTGCCAGCTGCTGCGGAGTATCGGAGGCATCCATCGTGTATCCAAAATGTTTGATGAAAGTCCTCAGCTCTGTAATCTTGTCCATATCAGGCTGGTCATGAATACGGTATACAAACGTTGGCGCTTTTATCTTAAGACCTGTCGTGACATAAGTTGCTACTTCTTTATTTGCCAGAAGCATCAGCTCCTCAATCAGCCAGTTGGCCTCACGTGAAATTTTCTCAACTATATCTATTGGCTTACCCTTCTCATCTACAAGCACTTTCATCTCCGGTCTCTCAAAACTGATAGACCCTTTTTCAAATCTCCTCTTTCTTAAAAGTGTTGCAAGTTTGTGAAGTTCAAGCACTGCGTCAATCACAACTTTCCCTGGAACAGCGGTGCTAAGTCCAGTCACTTTATGAGTCTCTCCCGCTGTACCGTCAGCTGTTGCAATATTTGCATTAACTGAAGTATTCTCTTTATTCGCGACAGATGCTCCTCCGCTAGAAAGTGTTGGCTTGTAATTAGTTGTATCCCCGTTGCTCTCTATCAGCTGCTGAACTTCTTCATAAGCAAATCTAAAATCAGAACTAATTATTGTTCTTCCAAACCAGCGATTAATAACGTTTGCATCATCATCCAATTCAAAGACAGCG
This sequence comes from Bacteroidales bacterium, assembly GCA_022647615.1. Taxonomy (NCBI): domain Bacteria; kingdom Pseudomonadati; phylum Bacteroidota; class Bacteroidia; order Bacteroidales; species Bacteroidales bacterium. Next base: position 714,676 of record JALCKZ010000001.1, on the reverse strand, counting down.
GAGAACGTAAGCTTTGGCTCTCCGGGTCTTAATGAGCAAAGATTATTTGACAAAACTTCCGGCAACATTGGAACGGTCCTGTCAACCAAATAGACAGATGTTCCTCTGTCAACCGCCTCTTTATCAATAATGGAACCTGGTCTTACATAATAAGATACATCGGCGATATGAACTCCAACCTCCCAATGTCCGTTATCCAGTTTTTTAAGAGAGCATGCATCATCAAAATCTTTTGCATCTGCAGGGTCAATGGTAAAAGTGCAAGTCCCTCTAAAATCTCTTCTGCCGGAAAGCTCTGCGTCACCGATAGTTACAGGAATTTTTGCCGCCGCATTTTCAACTTCATCAGAGAACTTATAAGGCAATCCAAACTCAGTAAGAATTGCATGCATCTCCGTATTATTATCCCCGGAAGCTCCAAGAACATCAATCAAATCTCCCTTTGGAGTCTCTTGACCACGTACAAATTCCTTAATCAGCACGGCAACTTTAAGCCCCTGATATTCAGGCTTTACTTGCTCTATCGGGACCTCAATATCATAAGGCATATTTTTATTCTGCATAATAACCCATGCCTTCTGACCCGTAATCTGAAGAATTCCAATATAAGGCCTCTTGCTTCTCTCTACAATCTGGAAAATTTCTCCCTCCTCGCGATGGTCATTCTTTGCCTTGCGTGTTATTGCAACTTTAACAGTATCATTGTTTAAGGCGCCGTTTAATTTGCCGGAAGGGATGAATATATCATCCTCTCTGTCGGGAACTGTAACAAAGCCAAATCCGCCTGCCGCCATGCTAAGCTTGCCGGTAACTTCCTCAATTACTTTTCTGCTGTTGGTTCTATTCTTCTTGTGGCCATATTGGCTCATGATTTCGTCCTCAGTTCCATATTTGGAGCCGTAAGTTTTTTCCGCAGAGCGCATATAATGTTTGTCATTGCGCCCCTCACGGTTTCTGCGATTTTTGTTACCGCCTCTGTTTGAACGGTTTGAACCGCCTCTTTTATTATTTCTGCTCATGAATTTTCTCAATTAAGATTTAGCAAATTTAACAAAAAAAAGCGGCCATAAACTGACCGCTCTTTTTGTATCATTATTTTAACACTTAGGCTTTAACCTCTGGTGTGGCAGGTTGTGCTTCAGGAGCAGCTGCAGGAATCTGTTTCTTTCCCTTCTTGCCGCCCTGATTTTTCTCCTCTTCCTTCTCCTCTTTCTCTTTCTCTTTCTTCATGTTCAAATCATACATGATAGGAGTTGCGATAAAGATAGAAGAATATGTACCAACTATAACTCCAAGTGAAAGAGCGCAAGAGAATCCGCGGATAACCTCGCCTCCAAATATTGCAATTGCAATCAAAACGACAAGCGTTGTTCCTGATGTATTGATTGTTCTTGACAATGTGCTGTTTACGGCTCCGTTTACATTATCTCTCAAAAGTCTCTTTGGATATAATCTTCTGTACTCCCTGATTCTATCAAAGATAACCACGGTATCATTGATTGAATATCCGATGATTGTCAAAACTGCTGCAATAAACGTCTGGTCAACATCCAATGAGAATGGAAGAATTCCGCTGAATATTGAGTAGAAGCCAATTACAAGGATAGAGTCATGCGCCAATGCTATAACTCCGCCGGCGCCCCAAGACCAGTTCTTAAAGCGGACCGCTATGTATAAGAAGATTGCAAGCAGTGATATGATGACGGCCAAAACTCCCTTTCTCTTCATATCATTTGCAATGGTAGGACCAACCTTATCAGAACTTACAATTCCGTTAGGATTATCTACCGTAGTTGTAAATTCTTCCAGAGACATTTGGCTCTTGTACATGCCCTTTAATGCATTGTATAATTTAGCCTCAACCTCTTTGTCAACCTCTGTAGAATTATTCTTAATCTTATACTTAGTTGTCAGTTTCATCTGGCTGCCAGATCCAAACTGCTTAACCTCAACGCTCTCATTGAATTCCTTCATTGCCGCTGCACGGACCTGTTCAGCAGTAACATCCTGGTCAAATCTCAAAACGTAAGTACGACCACCTGTGAAATCAACTCCATAAGAGAAGCCTTTTGTAAGAATGAAGGCAAGTGCAACGGCTACTATAATTCCGGAAATAGTGTATGCATATTTACGCAGATGAACAAAGTTAACGTGCGTATTCTTTAAGAAGTTTCTTGTCAGACTGTTATCAAATGTGATGTTCTTATTACGTGCAAGACGTGATTCAAAAATCAACCTTGTAACAAATATTGAAGTCAGCAAGGATGTAATGATACCAATTACCAACGTAGTAGCAAATCCTTGAACCGGACCGGTACCAAAGATGAACAAAACAATACCTACAATTATTGTGGTAATCTGACCATCCAAGATTGCAGAATATGCATTGCTGTAACCGTCGTGAACTGCAAGCCGTAACTGTTTGCCCGCTCGCAACTCCTCCTTGATACGTTCATATATGATGACGTTGGCGTCAACCGCCATACCCATTGTCAATACCAAACCTGCAATACCAGGCAATGTCAAAACCGCTCCGAATGAAACCAAAGCTCCCATCAGGAACAAAACGTTTGTAAGCAATGCGGCATCAGCTGCAAGACCCGCACCCTGATAGAACAAAACCATGTAAATCAATACCAGCAAGAATGCGATAATGAATGAAAGCAAACCTGCATTGATTGACTCGGCACCCAAAGAAGGTCCGACAACTTGTTCCTGAACAATTGTTGCAGGAGCAGGCAACTTACCTGATTTCAAAACATTAGCTAAGTCCTGAGCCTCTTCTACGGTAAAGTTTCCGGTAATCTGAGAACGTCCGCCTGTGATTTCAGTTTGAACAGTAGGATATGAATAAACCATTCCATCCAACACAATGGCAACGCTTCTCTGCAAGTTATCTGCTGTTAGTCTTGCCCATGTTCTTGCACCCTCCGGGTTCATTGACATTTCAACGTCAGGAGAACCTCCGCTTGTCTGATATGCTGTATTTGCATCAGTAATAACACTTCCGTCAAGAGGTGCTTTACCGTCGCGGGTAGCGTTCTTAATTGCAATCAGGTCAAAAATAGTTCCGCTCTTATCCTGAGGATCTGCCTTAACTGTCCACATTGGAACAAGTTCTGCAGGAAGAATTGCTTTAATCTGAGGCAATCTTAAATATGCATTAATCTTTGCAGTATCCTTATAATGAGCTCTTCCAATTACAGGACCCGGCGCAAGCTGACCTTGATATGCGCTCGGCTGAAGAACTGAGAACAGCGGATTTGATTTTGCGTAATTTACATTCTCTTTATTTGAAGTTGAGTCTGCAGCAAGCAATTGCTCTTTGTAACTGCTTATAGCTTTGTTAGTAGTATCTGCTGCACCAATTGCTTTTGTACTATCTGCTGAAGCAGCAACTTTGGAAGTATCTGCAACTTTTACATTTGCAAGAATATCTCTTAGGGTATTATTAATCTGCTCCAAATAACTGTAAACTTCTTTGTTTTCAAACGTAGGCCAAAATTCCAAAGAGGCAGTACCCTGCAGCAGTTTTCTAACACGCTCAGGCTCTTTAACTCCGGGAAGTTCTACAAGAATTCTACCGGTGTTGCCAATTCTTTGAATATTAGGAGATGTTACTCCAAAACGGTCTATACGGCTTCTTAAAACGTTGAATGAGTTTGCGATAGCACTTTCAGATTCCGTGCGGATTACTGCAATAACCTCAGCATTAGTGGTTTCCGGCTTAATCTTATCCTTCATCTCATAAGTACCAAAGATGGCGGATAGTTTCTTGCCCGGAGCTACCTGGTTCCAAGCCTGCTCAAATAGCGTAATGAAATCTGCATGACTTACAACCTCATTTTTCTCTGCAAGAGCAAGGGCTTTCTGGAATTCCGGTGACTGGTTGTTATCTGACAAAGCCCTAATCAAATCCTTCAACTGAACCTGAAGCATAACGTTCATACCGCCCTTCAAATCCAATCCAAGGTTAATCTCTTTCTCCTTTACGTCTTTGTAGGTAAAGCCAAAAAATACTTTCTGAGAGGTAATGGAATCTATATAATACCTGTTCCTCTCTTTACGCAGTGAATCAAGGAAATACGCCTTGTCCATGTCAGCAACTGCCGCATATTGCGGAGTCTTCTTCATAGCTGTAACCGCAGCCTCTGCGAAATCTTTTGCCTTATTCTCCTGATGTCTGGTTGCCCAAGTAAATGATAGTTGATACAAGCACGCCAGAGCTATTAAAATCGCCACAAATCTAATGGCACCTTTACTTTGCATGTGATATTGTTTTTAAAAGTAGGGTGCAAATGTACAATTTTTTCTCAAAATATAAAGTATTTCCTACCTTTGTTACAGCGTTTTGGCACATTCAAATGAAATCTATAAAATTCCTATTAATCATATCCGCGGCCTCTTTGCAGTTAATGCTATTTTCATACGGGCATGCGTTTTCACAAAATAAGCAGCAAGAGGAGGGGAACAAGCTGGAGGCGTCGGCAGATTCTCTGGTGCGCGTCTATCAGTTTTCCAGAGCAAAAGGCATCTATAAAAATCTTGTAAAGATGGAATCTTCAGCTCCCGACAGGGCAAGGCTGGAGTCAAAAATTGTGACTTGTGATAACGGGGAGGCTTTGCTGAATTATGTAGCTGAGCCAAAGGTCATCACCAAATCCACCTTCAGCAAAAAAGATTTTTTTCTGCATTATCCGGGACTTTCAAAAGAGGGTTCATTTGTGGAGATTCCCGCCTCTCTAGGCGGCGGAAAGGACACAATTTACTTTCCGTCAAACACTTCCGTGCTTTACTATAGTAAAGCAGACAAGAACGGAAGCTGGAATATTTACATGACAAAGAAGGGTGCCAATAATGTTTGGAGCGCACCAAAAGTTCTAAATGACAATGTGACCTCTTCCGGCAATGAACTGTTTCCCTATGTCTCTCCGGATGGCAAAAAACTCTACTTCTCATCTAATGGCCACTATGGCGCAGGCGGTTATGACCTGTATGTGAGCGACTGGGATGAGCAGACAGGAGATTGGGGCATGGCGCAGAATATGGGTTTCCCCTATTCATCCCCGTCAGATGATTTGTTCTTTTATAATACTCCCGACGGGAAATATTCAATTTTTGCCTCCACAAGAAATTTAGACAATCCGGCAAAAAGCAGCTACGCGCCGGATAAAATTACTCTTTATGTTCTAGCATTTGAGCCGCTCCCCGTTAAGCATCAGACAACTCCGGAGGAGGCGCTGGAAATATCAAAATTAAGGAGCGGAAAAACACAAGAAGAGAGAGATTCTGCAGCAGCTGTCGGGATTAACAAAAAAATAAAAACTGCCGACATCAGCTCTTCCGCAACTCCGGCGGACTCTGTTACACAATCTGCTACCGCAAATTATTCCCGCATCAGCATCCAATACAGAAACCTGCAAAAATCTATAAACCAGTCTATTGCAAGGCAGAAGAAAAACAGGGAACTATATGCGGCGCTAAAAAACAGAATTGGAAGTTCAACAGATTCTTTGCTTACCGCCCGCAGAACAGATTCTCTTACAGCACTTGCGCAAAAAATAACTGAAGAAGAGCGCAACACTCTGGACTTGCAGGACAAAGCAAACAAAGCGGCTGCGGCACTGAAAAAAATAGAGGAAAATTTCCTATCCGACGGAATGATTGTTCCGCCTGTAAAGCAAGCAGATACCACATCAAATAATTCTGCAAAAAAAGATTCACTTAATGTTGCCGTCAGCGATAATATATTTGAACAGAACGCTTTAGGCGAGACGCCAACAATGAAAGTAGAAAAAGCGGCACCGGAAAAAGACTTGACTTTCAGGATAGGCGCTTCACAAATGGGACAACCGGAAGACGTGCCGGAAGGTTTAGTTTATCAAGTTAGATTTTTACAGCTTGCCAAACCTGCAACCTTAAAAACATTCAAAGGAATAAGCCCCGTATTTGAAAAAAAATCAGGCGGCAAATATTTTTATAATGCCGGCCTATTCTACTCATATCCAGAGGCTTTAAAGGCACTGTCGAGAATAAAAAAGATAGGATTTCGCTCTGCCTCAATAGTTGCGCTAAACAACAGAGAGTCTGTCTCTTTAAATGCGGCAAGAGCGATGGAGAAAAAATTGTCTGCCGCTACATACAACGTTATAATTTCTGGATACGACAGCTCTCTGCCGGAAGATGTTCTTAAAGTCCTAAAGGAAAGCACGCAGAAAGATATTGCAAAAATAGCGGGCAATTTTATAATAGGCCCGTTCTCCAAACTTGCAGAGGCAAACTCACTTGCAGATAAACTTAAGAATATTTCCGACAAAACTATTTCTGTGGAAAAAGTCAAATAGTTTTTTTATATTGCGTTAAAATAAATCAACATTAAACACTATGTGGGCACTTATTATTGCACTGATTATCATAGGAGTAATTTTATTAGTTACTGAATTAATAATCATTCCGGGATTTGGTGTGACGGGCATTTTGGGCATTGCTGCAATGGTGGCTTCTTGCTGCCTTGGATGGTATCATTTTGGACACGTATGGGGAACTTGGATTATACTAATTAATGTTGCGCTAATCCTTTTGCTGTTATTCCTTTTACTGCGCTCAAAAACGTGGAAAAGAGCAAGCCTGCAAACAAACATCAACGCAAAAGTTGATGAAGACCCAAGAAAGAAAGGAATCAAAGTTGGTCTTAAAGGTATTTCTCTAACACGTCTTGCCCCTGGAGGACAGGCAAGAATAGGAGAGAATAACATAGAAGTATTCTCCAGAGGCCAGCTGATAGATGCTTGTAAAGAGCTTGAAGTCACTGATATAGATGGCACAAAAGTTTTTGTGCGTGAGGTTGAAGATGATAAAATCAATTAGAAATTTTTAAACTAAAAATATTATGATGGGTCCTGCTACAATGATTATTTGGATAATGGTTGCTTTTGTTGCACTCCTTATCCTGTTATGGTTTTTCCCTATCACACTTTGGTTCCAGGCCTTAATTTCCGGTGTGAAAATATCTCTGCTTCAGCTGGTTCTGATGCGCTGGAGAAAAGTTCCTCCCGGAACAATTGTAATGGCAATGATTACCGGAACAAAGGCGGGATTGCATTTGGATGCCAATCAGCTGGAAGCTCACTATCTTGCAAAGGGAAATGTTCCTAATGTTGTAAACGCTTTAATATCAGCAGATAAAGCAAACATTTCATTGGACTTCAATATGGCTGCTGCAATTGACCTTGCAGGACGTGATGTTTTTGAAGCTGTGCAAATGTCTGTAAATCCTAAAGTTATAAATACACCTCCTGTAACGGCAGTTGCAAAAGATGGTATTCAGCTGATTACCAAAGCAAGAGTAACCGTACGCGCTAATATCAAACAATTGGTTGGAGGCGCAGGAGAAGAGACGGTGCTTGCCAGAGTTGGAGAGGGAATCATCTCTTCAGTAGGTGCTGCAGACAGTCATAAAAAAGTTCTTGAGCATCCCGACAGTATTTCCAAAGTCGTTCTAGGTAAGGGACTTGACGCAGGAACAGCATTTGAAATTTTATCCATTGATATTGCAGACATAGACATTGGAAGAAATATCGGCGCCATCCTTCAGATAGACCAGGCAAATGCAGATAAGAACATTGCACAGGCCAGAGCTGAGGAGAAACGCGCAATGGCGGTAGCTCTAGAACAGGAGATGAAAGCGAAGGCTCAGGAGGCGCGCGCCAAAGTCATTGAGGCTGAGGCACAAATCCCAATGGCCATTGCAGAAGCATTCCAAAAAGGTCACATTGGAGTAATGGATTACTATCGTCTGAAAAACATTCAGGCAGATACAGATATGAGAGAAAACATTTCAAAGTAACCACAACACTATTAAGCAAATGCTGCTCCGGCAGAGGCTTAAATTTTGGTTAACCGCAGAAATCAATTATATTTGCACTCCTTTTGAAAGAGAGGAAATTTAGCTTAGGCTTCCGGTGAGGTGGGAGAGTGGCTGAATCCACCAGTTTGCTAAACTGACGAACGGGGTTTCCCGTTCCGCGAGTTCGAATCTCGCCCTCACCGCGAACAAATGCAAGATGTTGCTCTGCAACACCTTGTAAAACGCAAAAGGCACCACAAGCTTGCTTGTCAGGTGCCTTTTAAGTTTTATAGGGGTTTTGCGGCGTGCCGCAAAACATCTTGCATTTGCTCTAGCATCCCCAGCCGGACAGGCTAATGCGAGAATGCGCAGCCGCCTCAGCGGCGAGCACCATCCGCCAAATTTTTCATAGGCCATAAAAACGTTAATCGCTTGATAATATGATTATTGCAAGCCTCCGTTGAGCCTTTTTAAGCCCAACGCGTCCCTGCAACTCTCTAAAAACTAATTGATTGTATTTTTTAAAGCCTATGAGATTCTCCCTCTTTCAGCAAATCCCCTATCAACTTTATCATCGCCGCAGACAAATCCATCCCGGAAAGCTCCTTCTCCAGTTCCGCCTTTTCTCCGCGCTTCTCAATTATATCATACAAAGTCTTCAAATCTGCACCATCCTCATTGCGCCTAGAATCTGAAGTTAACATTCGCTGCACCTTTGCTTTAAAAAGATAAACAGGTTTCCAAAATAGCACGGAAATTTCATCATACGTTTCCGTAGTCAAATTCACCCGCTCAGTCTGTCCCTCAAATCCAGGATCATACGTCAACAAGGCATCAACTTCAACTCCCTCTTTTTTATTAGCATAGCCCAGCTGAAATCCATTATTCTCTTCTACTAATGGCAAAAATTTTTCTCCCGACAGATATTTTTTGAATTCTTCAATTCCCTTATTATCAGCCTTTGACATAAAATTAATATCATCTCTAGGACGCTCTCTATTCTCTTTCACTTTATACATCCTAGCCAGAAATTGCACAGCAGTTCCTCCAATTAAAGCAAAACCGCACTTTGTCGCATTAATAACTATCGGGATATCAAAAGGTGAGTAAGTTTCAATGAAAGTTTTCTCACTAAAAATGATTGAATCAAAGGCATCTGATTTATTTGCCGCGTTGAACTTCTCAATAAGCTCTTTGAATGATTCGACTATTTTATTCCAGCCGATATACATGATATTAATCTTAACGCCGTCATCTTGCTTAATAGTGGAAACGCCTGATTGTTGGACAAATACGACATTGTAAATTTTAGAGATAGTGCTCTTTTTTATTTTTTGGTTTCTAAAACATCTTTCACAATTACTCTTGATTTTTCCCCAATCTTCCTCCGAGTCATAATTGCTAAAGAAAATTGCATCTTGCTTTTTGGTACTTTCATGAGTAGCAATTACAAGCGCATTAGAAATGTAATACTTCTTGTTAAAATTCGCATAATACAAATGTAACTCCCGAACATCCTGCAAATCAAGCTCTTTAACGCAGATACCCAATAGCTTACGCCAGCCCTTAGGGGAATCATTATTAAGGATTCTCCAGAGAGTCTCCACCATCCCGTAGTCAACAGAGTACGGACGTTCTATGTAGTATGTGGTCATGGTAAAAATTAGGAACAATTATTTATGAATTACTGGCCTAATCTTATTCCTTGATCATCAATTAAACCCTCATTATACCTATACACGGCTCTTAGAACACTATTTTCATCTGTGTCGTTTACAATGCTGTCCCAACTGATAAAATTAATCGACCCTAAATTCAAATTAGTATATGTTGCTACGTCTTCTGGAATATCTTTTTTTAGTTTAGGAACAATTGCTACATAATATGAATTTTTGCACGGTACAATCTTGTTAAACAATTTTAAGACTGTTGTATTCTGCCCGATTGTTCTTTTTTTTCTATACTTGTCCGTAATCCATATTCTTTTATTGATATTGATATTGATATTGATGTTCTCACGATTATCAAATAATAGTTTTTTAAGATATAATTGATAAAAAAGATTTGAACTATAACCGTCATACTTATTCCGACTTTTGAAATTAGATTCAGATTTTTTCAGTCCACCGTATGCCTTCACTTTTGCCTCCACAAAGATTGCATCCTTTGTACTATCTTTATCTTTATGAGAGACAATGATAACTAAGTCTGGGGTTCCAAATTCAGATAAAGAGTGTTCTAGGTATAATTCACATTCTGCGATATCTTTGATTTTTAATCCTTTTATTTTTTCCAAAAAGTGTGTTAATGTTTCTGGCTTTTCCATAAATGAAAATACAAGCGCATCCATCATACCGCGTTCTGAATACCCAATAAAATTTGTTTTCATATTAATATTAAATTTAAGTTTAGACAATAAAACTACCTACAAATCTCAGACATCGTAACTATCCGCCCCTTGTAAAATCTTATACCCCTTAAACACTTCTTCAAATTTCTCCGGCGCTTCTGTATGTACAGGGATAATCGCCTTTGGGCTAACGCTTTTCACAATCTTTTGCAAAGATTCAACATCAGCATGTCCGCTAGTATGAGCAAAATACAATGGAATCTGATTATCATTTAACCATTTGACAAGTTCTTTATTTTTATTACGATAGCCAAGCCAAACAGACCAGATAAAATCCACATCTCTCACCTTAAGCGGCTTTAAAATATCTCTCAACAACCTAGGACGTACAAGCACCACAGATGAACCAGAATCCTGCGTTATTACATCCTTCTTTACCACTTTACCTTTGTCGCTAAAATACTTTGCATCATTCTGTCTCAACTCTTCCACTTTATGATTATTCGGGTGCCTATAACTCTTAGGTATATAGACATTTATTTTTTGATGCGTCTCTGCGGAGGGAATAGTATTTCTTACTTCATTAATATCTCTTAGGACTGCTGCCGTATATAAATCAATATATAATGTTTTTTGAGTCTTAACACATGCTTGGTAAATGGTAACAATCCTGTCAATGTCCAATGCAGAGGCCCAAATATAATGCAGCTTATTACTGCCGGAAAACAAATTACACAACTCACTTTCTACCTCATTCTCAAAATAATACCTCCTTACACATTTAGCAAAATGTAAATCCCCAACATCACACGTTTTAACAGAATGATCTTCTTCTTTTCTAATATTTGTTCCTTCAAGCAACAGACAATCAACATTTTTTGGAAGACATTTGTAAAGCCCTCTTTTTCTGCCGCTGATTCTAATATCTCCGCTATATAACAGTTGTTTGCCATCCGCCTCAACTAATAGAGCACATGCATCAAATGCTGAATGATCTACTGTATAAGGAGTTACCTTAATAGAACCAACCGTAACAGATCTGTCGGGATTACTTTTGTCATACGATTTAAAAGTGATAAAATTATTATTCAATCGCAGTCTTTCGCTCAAATGTTTTCTGGGAACGGACACAGCAGCTAATGTTCCTTCAGATAGATACACCGGAATATTTTTGTCAATATGTTTCAACAGTCCAGTATGGTCTGCGTGATAATGGCTGATAAAAATTGCATCTGCTCCTTCACACCACCGTTCTGCCTCATCGTCAATGTTTTTCTGTTCAGTATCATTTAATTCATCATAATTAAGAGGCATTCCAGCATCCAGAATGATTCTATTTGTAGAGGTTGTAACTTCTATGCAACTGCCGCCAATCTCATGCGAACCTCTATAAATTTTTACCCTCATAATTAAAACGTTAATATATCCCTGCCGGCAGAATCTTTGCCACCCTGGAAATATAATTTTTGAGCCTCTGCAAAAGGAATTTCTTTTGTTTCTTCCAATATTGTACAAGGCATCATTTCTTTAAGAAGCTTAGGAATATCTTTAAACTTTAAACCCTTAGCATCCTCAAAAATAGCATCCATAATATCTTGTTTCGTTCCAAATGTCACATGAACTGCATACTCAGTAGTCCACTTAAATCCATACCCTTTGGGGGAGGTAATTTTAACCAAAGGCCTTACTTTCTTGGCTGGTGATTTTTTATTCTCTTTTAACATTGTCTTATTTCTTTCTAACATTTTCATAGTTTCTTCTGGTTTTCTTTTCATAGTGCAGTTTGTTTATTTTCTTGAGGTTATAATTCTCTCTCAAAGTTATGAATTTATTCTTCTGTTAAGACCCGGTTTCCGTTTTCTATCAATTCTGTCAGATTTCCCTCGCAGATAAACACATTGCTCAACACGCCAAACGCAACTATGTGTGATTCATGTGTTTGAACATCAGTCATTTTACAAATAGAAAAAACAACGTATTGGGTAACGCTTATATCATATCTTGCAGCTATGGAATTATTTACGAGACCCGGTAGCATTGAGCTAAAAAATCTTGCAACTTGATATGCTCCGCTATTTAAATTAGAATTATACTCCAAGTCAAACTGAGCGGCATCATCAAGTACCGTATTCTTCATTTTTCCCTCTGAGGGACAGGTGATTATTAAAATAATTATAATTGCCGCAGTTGTGATTGACTCTATTATTTTCCCGACAGATGATGACTCGTTTTCCATTTCTTTGACCTTTTAAATCTGGTACAAAGATTACTTCTAACTTTGCCAAATGGCAGCAGAAGCCAGGAAAAGTGATTTATTTATCAAAAACCTGTTTGTCGTAACCTTCTACATAGATTGCCTTGGCCGGACGGGCAGGGCAAGCTTTTTCACAGGCGCCGCAACCCACGCAGATGCTGTCATCTACAGATGGATATTGCAAACTATCGGGATTAGTCTCATCCAGCGGCAGCATGGTAATTGCACCATAAGGACAATTTTGCCAGCAAACTCCGCATGCCACGTTCTTATTCAAAACCAGACAGTTAAAGCCTTGCCAAACAGCATGGCCAATATGAACTTTAAATTTTGTTTCTGCCTTGATTGGCTTTATAGCACCGGCAGGACACAGATTAGAACACTTGTCACAATCTGGCTGGCAAAAACCTTTTTCATAAGAGACGGTTGGCTGCATAAAAGTCATCAGACCCATTGAAGGATGCAGCACATGACCGGGACAATTTGCAATACAAAGCTGACAGCCGGTACAATGGTCAGCCATGTTTTCCGCACTCATCGCTCCTGGAGGAAGAATTGGTGTTTCCCTGGAAACTTTATCAGGCTCGCCCATTACTTTTGTCACACATTTATCTTTTGCCAAAGCAGCGGTTGTCGCCAGCATTGCAGTGGCTGTCAGAAAGTTGCGGCGTGTAAAATTTTGTGTCCCGACAGTTTGTTGTGCAGGAGCATCTGATTTTTTATCTGCATCAGCAACCACTTTTTTTGCCTCAGCCGCATCCTGCTGCTGCCTGCCTTTCCACATAAAATGATAATGAATTGCACCCTGATTGCAATTACCAATGCAATCTCCGCAAGAGACACATCTGCTATAATCTATTTTATGATTATCATAATTTATACAAGATGCTTTGCATCTGCGGCCGCAAAGCTTGCAGCCCACACATTTGGAATTATCAATCATTGGACGGAACATTGCAAACCTGGAGAAAAATCCAAGTACTGTTCCAACGGGACATATTGTATTACAATAGGTTCTGCCGTTCCTCCATGCAAGAATAAAAATTACAACAAGAGTAATAACTGCTACTCCAAAAACATAGTAACTTAAAATATGATAGTGTCCCAATTGTACTGCCGGAGCAAATAAATTAGACGCAATTCTTCCATAAGAACTATACGGCGCAAGCAGCGCAACAAAAGAATGAATTCCAAAAACTATCGCGAGTATAAAAAGTCCAAGTACCACATACCTCAGCCATGAAATTGCAGGAGAATAAGTAAACCTGTTTTTCTTCCCTTTGCGTTTGCCTGAAATCCAGGATATTACATCTTGCATAACGCCAAGAGGGCAAATAACGGAACAATAAATTCTGCCAATTATTAAAGTTAAAATTATCAGCGCTGCAACAACTATTATATTTAGTGAAAGAACCGCAGGCAGAAATTGCATCTTTGGCACCCATGAAAGCCATTTTGCATAGCCGCCGCAAATTCCTAAAAATAAAAGTGTTATGGCAATAAAGAAAATCGCCGCCAAAATAATTCTAACTTTTCTAAACATGTCTAATTCTTATTAGTGAGTTCTTATGTGCAAAGTTATGTTAAAATTTCTTACGGAAGCTTATTATAGACTTCATCTGTCACAGGCTCCAGCCACTCGGTAGAAGCTCCCTCTGCAGGAACTCCAATTGCTATATGCTGGAACCAGCAATCCTTAGCTGCTCCATGCCAATGCTTTACGCCGGCAGGAATATCCACAACATCACCCGCATGCAACTCTTTTGGAGCCTTCCCCCACTCCTGATACCAGCCTCTGCCGGCAACACAAATCAAAATCTGACCGCCTTTGTAATGAGTATGCCAGTTATTGCGGCATCCGGGTTCAAAAGTAACATTTACAATTGGCAGCTTCCCCTCTCCTGTTGCAAGAACATTTAAATAACTATTACCGATAAAGTATTTTGCATAAGCAGAATTAAAGTCTCCAACTGGATAAAGAAGTTTTTTTATTTCCATATCTTTTATTTGTAAGACTCACGATAGATTCTCAAGCAATCTTCATCTGTTAATGGAAGTCTCTCACAATCAAACAACATGCTCATGCAGCTTTTTGCATTCTTAACCATCCCCTCAAATTCAGACTCCTTAATTCCGTAATCAGACATCTTTAAATCTGCAACGCCGCAATCCTCCTGAAGCTTTGCAAGCATTGTTATAAAATCCTCAGGCTTAGAGGCATTCTCCATTCCCATAATCTTAGCCATCTGAACAAATCTATCATCACAAGAGTGTTTTCTAATCAGACAAGAATAATAAGCCTTGCTTATCATAATCAAGCCTGCCCCATGTGGAAGTTCCTGATGATAAGCAGATAACGCATGCTCCAAAGAGTGCTCCGCAGTACAAGTTCCAACACACATAACAGTTCCGGAAAGAGAATTTGCAAAGGCAACTTTTTCCCTTGCCTCCATATCCTTCCCGTTCTTTACGGCACGCGGCAGATAATGAGACACATTGTAAATTGCGGTATGAGCATACATATCACTCATCAAATTTGCACACTTGGAAACATATCCCTCAAGACTGTGGAAGATTGCGTCAAAGCCTTGATATGCTGTGAATTTTGGAGGAACAGATGCCATAAGTTCAGGGTCAACAATAGCAAGAACCGGAAACAAATTCACGCCAAAAAGAGCGGTCTTCTCTTTTGTATCCGGATTAGTAATAACTGCTCCATTATCTGTCTCTGAGCCTGTTCCGGCTGTTGTAGAAATAGCAACTATCGGGAGCGGATTAATAATTGGTTTTCCCTTGCCCGTTCCAAGCGCAATATAATCCCACAAATCACCGTCATTTGTAGCCATTGTAGCAATGCCTTTTGCAGCATCCATGCAACTCCCTCCGCCAAGCGGCAGAATAAAATCACATTTGTTTTCACGCGCCATTTTTCCGCCTGCCTCAACGGTTGCCTTTAAAGGATTAGGCTCAACTTTATCAAATACAACATACTCAACACCAGCCATTTTAAGCTGTTCCTGAGTTCTGTCCAAATAACCGTTTGCTCTTGTAGATTTACCATTGGAAATAACTATCAACGCTTTCTTTCCGGGAAGCGGAAGTGTGTGAAGATTATTCAACTGTCCTTGTCCAAACACCAGCCTGGTAGGAACATACATATCAAAATTGCTCATAATTATTAATTTTTAAATTTATTATCTCTGTTTAAACATAATTTCATGTTGCAAAAATAAGGCCCTGTACCCTATTGCAAGTTACATAAATTACAGAAAGATTTACCATTTTCACCGCTTGCACACATCTCTCCCTTTCTTAACTTTGCACAGACGTTGGCACTCAGAGAATCCTCACAATAACCAGAATGACGCATGAATAAAACCCGCACAGAAATATTAAAGCAATTAAAAGCTCTTATTTTGCCTCACGACGGTGAATACAAAGAGTTTAACGCCCGCATAGTTTTTGGAGCAAAGAAGCTGCGGCAAATCAAAAAGAGAGCGTGCTGGGAATAAGGATTCCTGCCATCAGAACTCTTGCAAAAAAGCTCGTCCAGGAAGATTGGCAAAAAATTCTGGAAGCAGAAACCGCAGAGGCAACTTTTCTGGAGGAAAAATTACTCACAGGCATTTTGATTGGTTCTGCTAAAATGCCTTTAAATGAGAGATTTAAGTGGTATAAGAAATTTATCCCAATGATTGATAATTGGGCAGTCAATGATGTTGCCTGCAGCACCACAAAATGGGTTCAAAAACTAACTGCAGCTGACAAAGAATCTGTATGGAATTTTCTGCAACCCTATCTGAAATCCACAAAAGAATTTTATTGCAGATTTGCCGTAATAATGCTGATGGTCAATTTTTTAGATGACCAATATGTTGATAATGTTTTATCAGCATGCAGAACTGTTGGCGGCAAAAAAGGACAATTTTATTCAAAAGAAAAATCAACATCGGGCAACTCCAAAACAAAATTGCAAGAAGGTTTTAAAACTCCTTTTTATGTAGAAATGGGAGTTGCATGGTGCCTTGCAACCGCTGCTGCAAAATATCCTGAAAAGACAATTAACTTCCTAAAAAACAATGAACTGTCGGGAAGAATAAAAAAAATGACAGCTCAAAAATCCAGAGATTCTTTTAGAATAACTAAAGAGAATAAAATCAAGATTTCCGAGCTGTCACATTAACAACTGCAAAATATATATTGTCAGAAATTCACTCCTATGCGGAATGAAATTCCGTTCATGTTTACATCCTTGTAATTGCCTGTAATACCATCTTTCCAATATGGATTATAATCATCATCGCTGTCGTTTGAATAATTGTATCTCAGCCAGTTAAACCCTATGCTCAAATCCAGGTTTCTTAAAGAAATTCCCAATGATGCATTAAAAGTGGGACCGTGAATATCGCCCGCCATAAACCCGCTCTTAAAATCAAGGTACGGGCTAATTGTCGTTGGCAAAAAATGGAACCTTACATCTGCAAACATTTTAAAGCTATACAGATTGTCATCATAATCATTAAAGTAACTGCTGTTATAGTTATCATGATTATTGTTGTCAGCATCAAAATAGACAACGCCAATACCGCCTCCAACAAAGACAAACGGATTAATTTGACAACCGTGAGTTGTGGAGATATCATATCTGTCCAGACTATAATCCCCTACTCCAACGGTATATCCGTTATCTACAAAACCCCTGTATCCATGATGACGGAAAACGTTATCATAGTCATAATCATTACGATAATATTGTTGCCGAGATGGTTGCTGCTGGTCTTGGTTAATTATCACTCTATGAGAACGATACCCAGGTCCATAATACACTTGGGCAGATGCTCCGGCGGCAATCAGAACCGCAAATAAAACACAAATTATCCTTTTCATTTTTATTCCGTTTTAGACTAAAAAGTGAACATTTTAGAACTTATGACCAAAATCAATGCCAGCGGTTAAGCTTTAATTTCTATTCAAATGGAAAAACCGGAGAAATACTGCACAAAGAATTTACTTGCAATGCACAAAAAAAGCAATCACCCGCTTACGCAAATGATTGCTCCAAACTTTACTATGAAAAACTTGTCGGGGTACTCCGACTCGAACGGAGGACCCCC
Source organism: Bacteroidales bacterium (assembly GCA_022647615.1). NCBI lineage: Bacteria > Pseudomonadati > Bacteroidota > Bacteroidia > Bacteroidales > Bacteroidales bacterium. Next base: position 697,112 of record JALCKZ010000001.1, on the reverse strand, counting down.
TGCTCCCAAAGCAGGTGCGCTAAGCCAACTGCGCCACACCCCGAATCCCCTAAAGGGGCTGCAAATGTAAAACTTATTTCTGTTTTTGCAAAATTCCCCTATTATTTTTAAAGTTCCCGACAGTTTTTACCCGCCGCAAAACGTTTTATTTCAACTGCTCAAGCAGTCTCTTCATGCTCACTTTCTGAGCAACAATTTCATGTATCTTCTCAATTGGCACTCTCTCCTGCTTCATGGAATCTCTCTCTCTTAAGGTAACAGCATTATCATTAAGTGTGTCAAAATCAACGGTTACGCAGAACGGCGTGCCAATAGCATCTTGTCTTCTGTATCTCTTCCCGATAGTATCTTTCTCCTCATACTGACAATTGAAATCAAATTTCAGCTCATCCATAATCTTCTGGGCCACAGCACTTAATTCATCTTTCTTAACAAGAGGCAAAACCGCAACCTTAACAGGTGCAAGAGCCGGATGAAATTTCATAACAACCCTCTCTTCTCCATTCTCCAGTTTTTCAACATTATACGCAGATGAAAGAATAGCAAGTACCGTTCTGTCCAGGCCTACAGAAGTTTCAATATCATAAGGGGTATAACTTGCATTATCCTCAGGATCAAAATATTGTATCTTCTTTCCGCTGAACTCCTGATGTCTTTTCAAATCATAATCTGTTCTTGAGTGAATACCCTCCAGCTCCTTAAATCCAAATGGGAAATTGAACTCAATATCAGTTGCCGCATTTGCATAATGCGCAAGTTTTTCATGATCATGAAATCTGTAATTCTCTTTGCCCAAGCCAATTGCAGTATGCCAAGCCAAGCGGTGCTGCTTCCAGTACTCAAACCATTTCATCTCCTCACCCGGCTTTACAAAGAACTGCATCTCCATCTGCTCAAACTCTCTCATTCTAAATATAAATTGTCTTGCAACAATCTCATTTCTAAAAGCTTTACCAATCTGAGCTATTCCAAAAGGAATCTTCATTCTGCCGCTCTTCTGCACGTTAAGGAAGTTTACAAAAATACCCTGGGCGGTTTCCGGTCTCAAATAAATTGTTCCAGCATCATCAGAAACGCTTCCTACCTGAGTGGAAAACATAAGATTAAACTGCCTTACATCTGTCCAGTTTTTAGTTCCGGAAATTGGGTCAACAATTTCACAATCAATAATCAGCTGTCTTAAAGCGGCAAATCATTGTCATTAAGGGCCTTGGTCATTCTCTCTCTAACTTCTGTATCTTAACAGCTTCTCTCTGCACATTCGGATTTGTCGCACGGAACTTCTCTTCATCAAAGCTCTCTCCAAATCTCTTTTTCCCTTCTCAACTTCCTTGTTAATTTTTAGCCTCCAGCTTTGCAATGTAATCTTCTACAAGTACATCTGCGCGATAACGCTTTTTAGAATCCTTGTTATCAATCAGCGGGTCATTAAATGCATCAACGTGTCCGGAAGCTTTCCAAATTTTAGGATGCATGAAAATGCAGGAATCAATCCCCACAATATTCTCATGCAGCTTAACCATAGCATCCCACCAATATTTCTTTATGTTATTCTTAAGCTCGCTGCCCATTTGACCATAATCATAAACCGCGCTAAGTCCGTCATAAATCTCGCTGGACGGAAAAATAAAACCATACTCTTTTGTATGGGCAATCAGATTCTTAAAAAGTTCTTCCTGTGTCATAATCAAAAAATATTAAATCCCCTTAAACGCTTATAAGCGGCGTATTATTAGGCACCGACCTTTGTTTTTTCTGGGGTTGCAAATTTACTTATAAAATTTCCTTAAGCAATTTCTGGGCAAACGGCCGCTCTTTTAATCTTGCATGAGGCACCGTCAAGTTCTCTGTATTTATCTGCAATTCAGCACATACCGTATTATTGTTTCCATGACTGCTTTCTGCAAAAATTTTTAAAATATCTATGTCTATAGTTCGCGACAGATATTTCCTTTTGTTTAAATCCTTTGGCTGCTTCTCTTCCTTTCTTGTCCTGCCCAATTCTTTTTCAGTCTCCAGGCAAATATCCAAAACCTCTTGCGGCTCCTTATAGGTCAAGCACATAAAGGCCTGATTCATAAATTTCTCTGTCGGGATTATATTTCCGGTTTCATCTGTCTTTTTCTCAAAAATTCCCCACGGCTCAGTCTCAGATATGGAAGATGTCCGCACCGCTTCACTTAAATCCGTTACATCCAAATAATCTGGTAAAAGTTTATCAATCAAAAGTTTATCAGCTTTCTCAATAATACCTTTTTTATCCCCGATGTTGCTCCCAAGCAACAAATAGACCCTATACAGTTTTTGCATAGAAATACTCTTTACAACTTTAATGAATTTTTACAGAAGTCCCAGTTCCAGTTTTGCCGCCTCGCTCATTCTGCTCTCATCCCAGGCCGGCTCAAAAACAAGCTCAATTTTAACATCCGTAACTCCCGGCACATCTTTGACCGCTTCATTCACATCCCTAACCAAATCATCTGCCAAAGGACAGGTTGGAGAAGTCATTGTCATCTTAATATACACCTTTCCACCCTCCTCAACCTTAAGCTCATAGATAAGTCCAAGGTCATAAATGTTCACGGAAATTTCCGGATCATACACCTGTCTTATCGCCCTAACTACATCACTCTCTATTGCCATAAAAATTCTATAAAATCGTTAATAAATCAGCCACATTAAATTCTTTCAATAGTTGCAACTCTACTTTTTTACATCTTTACTTTGCAACTTTATTTTGCATCCTTCTCTGCAAACGCCAGCGCATAAATTTTAATCTGCTTAATCATAGAAACCAAACCGTTCGCCCTGGTAGGAGAAAGATTTGCCTTAAGCCCTATCGCATCTATAAAATGCAAATCAGAATCTAAAATATCTTTAGGAGATTGCCCATCATAAACCCTTACCAATAAGGATATTATACCTTTTGTGATTATAGCATCGCTGTCTGCTCTAAAAAACAATTTTCCATCCTTTTCACTGCAAATCAGCCACACTCTGCTCTGACATCCCTTAATCAGATTCTCATCTTTTTTATCCGCCTCATCAATAATTGGAAGATTCTTTCCCAAGTCAATAATGTACTGGTACTTGTCCATCCAGTCAGTAAAGATTGAGAACTCTTCAATTATTTGATTCTGTATTTCATTAATTGTCATAATTACATCAACATTTTCTTTGCTCTCTTAACACATTCAATAAATTTCTTTGCCTCTTCAAGCGTATTATACGGTGCAAATGAGGCTCTTATGACACTTGTAACTCCAAGTGAATTTAACAGCGGCTCCGCACACATCAAGCCAGTCCTTACCGCAACGCCCATCTTATCAAGCAATTGCGCTACATCTCCGGCATTGCATCCCTTGATATTAAAAGAGAACAAAGGAATTTTATCTCCCGTATCATCTGACGCCTGAGAAGAAACTTTCCCCTCCGGCAATCCATAAACTTCCACATCCCCTACTTCATTTGGAAGCGCATTAAGCATATATTTAATTATCTCTTGTTCAGACGCTTTCACGGCTTCTCCAACTTCACCCTCTCTAACAGAGGCGGCAAAATCCAATGCCGGTTTTAATGTAGATGCGCCAATAAAATTTGGCGTGCCCGCCTCAAACTTCAGAGGCAGCGGGGCATAAGAAGTTTTCTGATATGTGACCGTTCCAACCATGTCACCTCCTCCCATATACGGTGGCATCTCATTCAAATAATGGCTCTTGCCGTATAAAATTCCAACTCCGGTTGCGCCATAAATTTTATGAGCAGAGAAAGCATAAAAATCACAATCCATTTTTTGCACGTCAACATGGGCATGAACTATTCCCTGCGCTCCATCTATTAATACTGGAATATTATGACTATGAGCTATTTGTATGATTTTCTCCACGGGATTCACAAGACCAAGAACATTGGAAATGTGAGTTGCGGCAACAATCCTTACTTTATCATCCAACATCTTATCCAGCTGGTCAATTCTAAGAGCCCCTCTGCCATCAATAGGAAGAATTCTGATTTCCGCCCCTATCCTCTCAGCAGCCAGCTGCCACGGAACAATGTTAGAGTGATGAGAATCTGCAGTAATTACAATCACATCTCCCTTCATCAAATACTTCTGGCAAAAACTTGTAGCAACAAGATTAATAGAAGCCGTAGTGCCGGATGTATAAATAATATTTTCCCTGTCGGGAGCATTAATAAATTGCCTTACCCTCTCACGCGCCCCCTTCATAAAGTCCTGTTGCCTCATCAGATAGCTGATACATAGCACGATGCACGTTTGCATTTACTTTTGCATTCATTTTGTCCAGCAATTCCAGAACCTCCACCGGCTTCTGAGAAGTAGCGGCATTATCCAAATAAATCAGCGGCTGCCCGTTCATTTGCTGGGCCAGCGCCGGGAATTTTTTCCTTATATCTTCTATTGCTCTTTGTTTCCATATTTTTATAACATCAATCTAAGTGCCATTTACAAAATGGCTCTTATTTACTGCCTTATTGGCGTTGTATGCAAAATTATAAACAAACTTTCACTTTGCATCTAAAAAAACTTAATTTTGCTCTGTTAACAAGAAAAACATTTCTCCTATGTATGATTATATAAAAGGGCAGCTTACGGAAGTAACTCCCACACAGGCAATTGTAGAGACAGGCGGAATAGGGTACAAGCTGGAAATTTCTCTGCAGACTTTTACAGATATCCAAAGTTTGAAGGAGGTAAAACTCTTTATCTACTACCATGTTAAAGAGGATATTGCAATGTGGTACGGCTTCTACACAAAAGCAGAGCGCGATATGTTTATGAAGCTCATAAACGTCAATGGCATAGGCCCTAACACCGCCAGGATGATGCTGTCATCTTTAAGTTCAGATGAACTGAAGAATGCAATCATAAGCGGAGATGTTAATAAAATAAAGAGCATCAAGGGAATAGGGCTTAAGACAGCTCAAAGAGTCATAATAGATTTGAAAGATAAGATTGTCAAAGGCGGCGATACTTCAATGGACTCTTTGATAGCCGGCGGCGCACCAAAAACACAGGCAGCCCAGGAGGCTCTTTCCGCCCTTGTTATGCTTGGCTTTAACAAAGCCGCTGCTGAAAAAGTCATCAATGAAATTGTCAAAGACAATCCGCAATACACTCTGGAAGAGCTTGTGAAACATTCACTTAAAAGACTATAATGGAACCTTCTTCCATTAAAACTAATTCGCTTAGAGCGTGGATATTGGCGGCACGGCCAAAGACTTTGTCCGGTGCTGCGGTACCGGTGATTGTTGCCATTGCAGCAACTATTGCCGATTACCGCATTGCTATATCTTCTGGTGCTGCAGGCAGTTACGGAATTGCAACTTTGCTTGGCGCTCCCAGATTTTTTATCCCCGCGCTTTTGTGTCTTCTGTATGCGCTTGTCATGCAAATAGATGCAAATTTCATAAATGATTATTATGATTTTAAAAAGGGCTCTGATACTGAAGAACGGCTGGGTCCAAAACGTGCATGCGCCCAGGGATGGATAACCCAGGGAGCAATGAAAACTGGTATAATTATCTGTACAATAATTGCTTGCGCAATAGGACTTCCGCTTGTAATTTACGGCGGATGGTGGCTAATAGCAGTAGGGGTGATTTGTGTAATCTTTGCAATTCTTTATACCACAAAACTTTCCTATAAGGGAATGGGGGATGTTCTGGTAATAATTTTCTTTGGACTGGTTCCTGTTGGATTCACATATTATGTTATAGCACACAATATTACGTTGGCCGTTATGATGTCCGGCGTGGCGGTAGGGATAGTGACGGATAATCTTTTAATGGTAAATAACTATCGGGACAGAGAACAAGATGCAAAAAGCGGAAAGCGCACAATTGTAGTTAAATACGGCGCTCAGACGGGAGAAGATTACTATCTGCTGAATGGCGTCATGGCTGTTGTATTGTGCTTTGTGTGCCTTATTACCAAATATCCATGGGCGGCAGCGCTTCCAATAATTTATCTGATTCCACATATTCTTACATGGCGGAAAATGAAAACAATAAATCACGGAAAAGAACTTAACTCCGTTCTTGGTCTGACCGCCCGCAATATTTTAATCTTTGGACTTTTGCTTGCTCTTGGTTTTATGCTATAGATTAAAGAAATTTGCAAAAACAACTGCATCTAATTACATTTGAACATTAATTTTAAAAATAATTAAAACTAAATAATATGAATATTCCTACAAACTTAAAGTATTCAAATGACCACGAGTGGGTCAAAGTAGATGGAAATATTGCAACCATCGGAATTACAGACTATGCACAAAGCCAGCTTGGAGATATAGTATTCCTTGATATTCAGACAGAAGGAGAAGACCTTAAAGAGGGTGAAACCTTTGGAAATATTGAGGCTGTAAAAACAGTAGCAGAGGCTCACATGCCTATAAGCGGAAAAGTTACTGAGGTTAATCCCGATTTGGAAAGTGCACCTGAGAGCGTAAACAAAGATCCTTACGGCGCATGGCTAATTAAGGTAGAAATGTCTGATCCTAAGGAGCTTGACAAGCTGATGGATGCAGCTGCTTACGAAGCTATCTGCAAATAATTAAAACTCATATTATTATCGCGACAGTTTCTTTAAGCTGCCGCGATAATTTTTGTAAACACATGATAATATGGCAATGTTAAAACACAGTTTTGGAAGCGACAATCATTCCGGCGTTCATCCGCTGATAATGAAGGCAATTGAAGATATCAATCATGACTTCAATCTTGCTTACGGAGAAGACTCTTATACAGAGGACGTTCTAAAAAGCATGGAAAATCTTTTAGGCGGAAATTGCAAAGCACTTTTTGTCTTTAACGGCACAGGCGCAAATGCGGTTGCCCTTTCAACTTTTTGCAAAACATACAACTCAATACTTGCGCCAAAAACAGCGCATATCCTTGTAGATGAGTGCGGTGCAGTAGAAAAACTGTCGGGATGCAAAATAGTTCCCCTAAACTGCAAAGACGGAAAAGTCACTCCAAAAGATGTTGAGGCAGAATTGGAATTTGGAGACCAGCATCACACTCAACCCGCAATTCTCTCAATATCAGAGCCTACGGAGCTTGGCACTTTATACACTGCTGCTGAAATTAAAGCTCTCGCAGATTTAATGCACAAGCACGGATGCTATCTGCATGTTGACGGATCTAGAATTGCAAATGCAGCCGCAGCTTTAAAAATGCCAATTAAAAAATTTGTTGCAGACACCGGAGCAGATGTGCTTTCATTTGGCGGCACAAAAAATGGCTTGCTGGTAGGGGAGGCCGTTGTGGTTTTGAATGCAAAAAAGAACAAAGTATTTGCAGATTCCCTGATGTACTACAGGAAACAGGCAACCCAGCTTTATTCAAAGAACAGATTTATTGCCGCCCAGTTTGAGGCTTACCTGAAAGATGATTTATATCTGAAGATGGCAGGCCACTCAAATGCCATGGCAAAGTACCTGGAGAAAAGAGTTAAAGAAGTTAAGTGCGTTAAGATTTCCAAGAAGGTTCAGAGCAATGCAGTGTTTGCAATTCTGCCCGTAGCCGTCAGCACCAAGCTGGAGAAAAAGCATTTCTTCCATGTTTGGGATAAGGCAACAAATGAGGTAAGATGGATGTGCGCTTTTAACACCCAGAAGTCCGATATTGATGCCTTTGTAGAGGATTTAAAAAAGGCTGCGGCAAAATAATTCAGTTTTAACAGTTAAATAAATTAATAAATTATGGTTGCAAGACCGGCAACTAAAAATGACATGAAAGCACTCCGTTCTATATGGATGGAGTGCTTTTCTTTAGATGATTCCTATCTTGATTTGGTTGAGAAAAAACTGTTTCCTTATGCTCAACTTTATGTCTTGGAAGATAGGGGAGAAATACTCTCAACTTTTGCCTTAATCCCGATAGATTTTTATCCGTTTTCACAATTTAATTCTGCGGAAGACAAAGCTATGAACGGAGCATATCTTGCCGGAGTTGCAACTCCCGAAAAATTCAGGGGCAATCACTATTCTTCAAAACTTTTTGAAGAGGTTTCAAAGCAAATTTCCGAATATGATTTTTTGCTGACAAGACCGGCAGAAGAGAGCCTGATAAATTTCTACTTTCAACTTGGTTTTAATGTTCCCGTCAACAATCCATATTCAAACAATTTTTTCTTCAAAACCTGCCAGTGCGAGGGAAACAAAAATTTTGCAAAAGCTGAAAAAATGGTTGAATCCGGCAAATACAATTTTTCCTCTCCGGCAGAAATCAGAGAAAAAATAATTACATGCAAAAAACCATGTTTGGTTTGGGGAGAGAAAATTTTAGATTTTGTAATGGCGGAGGAAAAATTCAATAAAACCACCGCTCTCCAAATTGCACTTTTCAATCAGGATAATTCCTTCCTTGATCCGACTAAAGAATTAAGCCCGGAACAAATAAAAAATTTACAAGAGAATCCTCCGTTTATTGGGGATACCCCTTACGCCTTTGTAAAAATCATAAAATCTGAAAAATTAAATAAACATGATTTTTACGGCAGTTATTTTCTGTTTACCCTGGAATAAAGTGCTATTTTTTGATTTAAAGCCCCGTTTTGGGGCTTTTTTTGTTTATAGACATGGAGACTTTGAACGTTTAGGGTTTCGTCAAAATAGGGCCATTTCTGTAAGCCGTTTTTTGCAAAATGTTCCACGCGGAACAATTTATAGTTAAATATCTATAAATCAATAATATATATACTTTGATTTAAAATTTAACTTAAGATAAACCCTTATTTAAAAGCGTATAAAGCGGATTCTTAAAAATCTGAAAAATTTGAGAAAAATCTGCCAAATCAATAAAGAAAAACTTTAAATAACAGTTATTAACATTTTGGATACCAAATTGTTAATAATACTCAACTTAAAGAAAAAATTCTCTGACAAAAGTTCTTTTTCCACCCGCAAGTCTCTAGCTCTTTGCCTTGCCACAAAGCGCCAAGGTAATTTGTGGTTTATGCAGCCTTATAGATTTTCAGGCTGGAATCTCGGGTTGAAATCCTTTACAAATTTAATTATTTTTTTCAAAAGTCCTGCAAATCACTCACGCTTTAGCCTACGGCTTTGAAAGAAGGCTCGCAGTTTGCCTATCTGCCGGCAAAAAAGCTAACTCGCAACCTAAGGTTGCTCAAACACACGCTTTTTTACCAGCATCTAGTCAATCCTGCTTCGCCAAAGCCTCATGGCTTCAAGCGTGTGAATTATAAAAAATACCTTGTGGTTATACTACTGGATTGTTGTTGCAAGGTCATGAAAAAGGTTGAGCGAGTCCGTTTCGTACGGCAATGATTTTCTTCAGAAAATCATTAGCGAGAAGTAAGGCAGAGCGAAACTTTTCAAATGACCTTGCAGAGAGCCGTAGGCATGAATTTACCCGCGGCCGAAGAAAATCAGCAGCACAGAAATGTCCGATGGAGAAACCCCGGGAATCCTGGACGCCTGAGCAATTGTAGCAGGCTGGTGCAAGATAAGTTTTTGCCGCCCCTCTGTAGAGAGAGAATAAACCTTGGTGTAATCAAACTTTGCCGGAATCTTCATCCCCTCCAGACGATGCATTTTATCTGCCTGTAATTTTTCCCTCTCAATATACCCTCTGTATTTTATCGCAATCTCCACGCTTTGTAAAGTTTCATCTGAAAGCTGAAATTTTTGTTTCGTCTTTAATGAAATCTTTGCCGGCCTGTAAGGAAAACTGAAAGTAAATTTTTTAGCTGAAAGGGCAGATAATCTCTTTGCAGGATTATTCAAAATTTCATCTGTCGCTGAGTATTTGCCATCAAGCTCCTTTGCCGGAGAAATTACTTTTGTTCCCCGTGGAACAATTTTAAGAAGGGCAGATAAAGAAATATTGGGGCGCGTCAAAAGAGCAGATATCTTTTTCCCCTCAGAAAGGGGAGAACTATTGTGCTCATCCAAAAACTTGGAAGACATTTTTGGAGAGATATTATTTGTATCAAAATAGTCTGTAATTTTTGCGGCGGCCGAATATTTCGCCTCCATTAACTTCATTCTGCCGGATGTAGCCAAACCAATCTTGTAGCCATAAGGAGTCAATCTAAAATCTGCATTATCCTGTCGCAATAAAATTCTATACTCGGCTCTAGAGGTAAACATTCTATAAGGTTCGTCAACACCCTTTGTAACCAAGTCATCAATCAGCACACCTATATAAGATTCATCTCTCTTCAGAATCAAAGGCTCTTCATCCCTTAATGACAAGGCAGCATTAATTCCTGCAATAAGTCCTTGTGCAGCAGCCTCTTCATATCCTGTTGTTCCATTGACTTGTCCCGCAAAATATAAACCTTTAATCTTCCTGGATTCCAGAGAGTTATAAAGCTGAGTAGGGGGAAAATAATCATATTCCACCGCATAGGCCGGTCTGAAAATTTCAGCAGATTCCAACCCTTTTATATGGTGCATGGCATCAACTTGGACCTGCATTGGAAGCGAGGAGGAAAATCCCTGAAGATAATATTCATGAGTATTCCACCCTTCCGGTTCAAGAAAAAGCTGATGCTGCGGTTTACCCGCAAATGTTCTAACCTTGTCCTCTATGCTCGGACAATAGCGCGGACCTTTTCCGTGAATTAATCCTGTGAAGAGCGGAGAATATTTAAAACCTTTCTTTAAGATTTCATGAACTTCAGGATTTGTATGAACCATGTAACATGACATCTGGGGAACATTCAGCTGAACAGAGGATGGAACATTAAGGAAAGAAAATTTTGAGGGAACATCATCGCCAGGCTGTTTTTCCAGCTTATTAAGGTCTACAGATTTTATATCAATTCTGGGCGGAGTTCCGGTCTTCATTCTATCTGTCTGAATGCCGGCAGAAGAGAGCTTTTCTGTCAATCCAACAGCAGTTGGTTCTCCAATTCTTCCGCCCTCAGCACAATGAAGTCCGATAAATAATTTTCCATGTAAAAATGTACCCGCGGTAATGATAACTTTCTTAGCAGAAAAATGTGCGCCCATGGAAGTCTTAACCCCGGTAACTTTTCCTCTTGATATATCCAGGTCATTTACAATGTCTTGCCATATAAATAAATTGGGAGTATGCTCCAGGACAAATCTCCAGTTTAGAACAAAAAACATTCTATCACATTGAGCTCTAGGGCTCCACACTGCCGGCCCTTTTGAGCTGTTAAGCATTCTAAACTGAATGGTGCTAGCATCGGTGACAAGTCCCATGCTCCCGCCCAATGCGTCTATTTCCCTGACAATCTGGCCCTTGGCGACACCGCCAACTGCGGGATTACAAGACATCTGCGCTATCTTGTTCATATCCATTGTGATAAGCAAAGTCCTAAAGCCCATTTTTGCGGCGGCGCAACATGCCTCGCATCCGGCATGACCCGCACCTATCACAATTATATCATATTTATTATCAACCATTTTAGTCCTTTCCTTTTTTATTATTTGCAGTCAGTTTGCATTTTATACTCCCGACAGATAATTTTTTTAGTGCAGAATTTTCTGCAGCTCTCATTTTTTTCTGCTGTACAGGAGTTAAATCATCCTCTCCAATCATGTGTAAAATTCCATGAATTACCACCCGGCAAATTTCTTTTTCAAATGTCTGCTTATATAAATCTGCATTGGCGCAAACCGTGTCTGCACTAATATATAAATCCCCGTTAACTATCTGACCTACTGAGTAGTCAAAAGTTATTATATCTGTATAAAAATTGTGTCCCAAAGATTTTTTATTCAATTCCAGGATATAACTGTCGGGAACAAAAATAATGTTAATCTCACCGCACTCAAAACCCCGTTCACTCATAATTTGAACAATCCATTTTTTTAAAAGCCGCTTGCCGGATAGAGCAAATTTGGTCTTCTCAACAAAGAATTGAATCATAATGTCTTTAATTTTTTTAGTGCAATAAAAGTACTACCTTTGCGACGCTCTTAAAATAGATGAGAGCGGTTTAATTTTTGCAGCAATTTTTGCATTGCAAAATTAAGAGATAAATTTTTTAATTATATAAAAAATAGAAGATTATGGCTAAAGTCTCAGTGATTGGCGCCGGTAATGTTGGTGCGACTTGCGTGAATGCAATGTTGCACTTGAATTTCTGCTCAGATGTCGTTTTGTTGGATATCAGGCAGGGTTTTGCAGAGGGAAAGGCAATGGATATGATGCAAACCTCTAAAATTTACCAATTTAACACCCGCCTTGTTGGTGTTACAAATGATTACAAAGCAACTGCAAATTCAGATGTTGTTATTATTACATCTGGCATGCCAAGAAAACCAGGCATGACAAGAGAAGAGCTGATAGGAGTTAATGCTAAAATTGTAAGCGAAGTTACCGCAAATGTTTTAAAGTATTCACCTAACTGTATTATTGAGGTCATTGCAAACCCAATGGATCCAATGACTTACCTAACACTTAAGAAGAACAAACTTAACAAGCATAGAGTTGTGGGAATGGGCGGATTGCTAGATACAAGCCGTTTCACATATTATCTTTCTCGTGCGCTGAATGTTCCGGTTTCTGATATTGAAGGAATGGTTATCGGAGGTCACGGTGATAAAACAATGATTCCTCTGATAAGAATGGCAACTTACAAAGGCATTCCAGTTACCTCATTATTAACTAATGACGAGTGTAATCAAGTTGTATCTGATACAATGGTAGGAGGCGCAACTCTTACAAAATTGATTGGAACTTCTGCTTGGTATGCTCCCGGAGTATCCGCCGCAACCATGGCTAAATCAATTATCCAAGATGATAGAAAAATGTTCCCTTGCTGTTGCTATCTAGAAGGAGAATACGGACAGAAAGATATATGCATTGGCGTTCCTGCAATTCTTGGAAAAGATGGATGGGAGAAAGTTATTGAGTTTGACCTAAATGCAGAGGAGAGAAAATTATTTGCAGCAAGTGCGGAAGCAACCAGAAATACTGCAAAGATTTTGTATGACCAGAAACTGATTTAATTTTTTCTGAGTTTATCAACATTTTTTGCACCATCAAAGGAAAAAATGCGTATTTTTACGCTCGCAAAACAGAATATTTAAGTACTTAATATGGAAATCAAAAAAACACCAAAAGCAGATCTTGAGAACAAAAAGCTATTGTTCAAAGAGATTGGTTTAATTATCGCGCTTGGCGTCGTCCTTCTTGCTTTCGAATGGAGCACAAAGGAGAAAGAGACAAGCACTATGCAAGCCGGCCCACAGGCTGCAGTTGAAACTGAGAATGTTCCTATTACACAACAGGAAACTCCTCCTCCTCCAGAGAATATCAGGGAGCCTGTTGTATCAGACGTTCTGCAAATTGTAAACAATGACGTTAAAGTTGCTTCCACACTTATCAGCACAGAGGATATTAAGGGTGCGGGAGTTGACATTAAAGATTACGTTGTTGCAACACAAGCTGCTCCGGAAGAGTCTGTAGAAGAGGAAGTTATTCCTTTCGCTATTGTAGAGGAAAAACCTAAGTTCCAAGGCGGCGACCAGAACGATTTCACCAAATGGGTATTCTCTCACATTGAGTATCCTGAAATCGCAAAGGAAAACGGAGTTCAAGGCCGTGTTACACTTCAGTTTACAGTTGATACTGATGGTTCTGTAAAGAACGTGTCAGTTCTTAGAGGAGTTGATGCTTCCCTAGATAAAGAGGCTGTAAGAGTTGTTCAGAGTTCTCCTAGATGGACTCCGGGAAGACAAAGAAACAAGAACGTAAAAGTTAGATATACGTTCCCTGTTATCTTCCAGTTGAAATAATCCTGAAGATTAAAACAACAAAATAAAAAAGCGATGCATAAAAAATGCACCGCTTTTTTATTTGATTTTAGTCTATTAACTCTTAATTATTCTACTTTATCCTGCGCTGTTTTATTTTATTCCCTTCTCTGCTTTAATCATTTTAACAACCTGATCTACAGGCAATGCAGGGACCTCATATCCATTAAAACCTTTTGTGGTTTTTGCAGCAAACATAGAGTTCCAAAGGGCTTCTGCAGTAGCCTCAATTGTTGCTTGGAAAATAGGGGACATTTCATCATTATCCAGCACTTTCATTGTGTGTATTTTCTCCCCGTCTTTAATAAGATTATCGGGACAAACAGAGAGTGCAAGAACATAATCTCCGCTTCCGTTAGATGCGTTTCCGCCGGTTCTTGACAATCCCATAATTGCCCTCTTTGCAATACGTTGCAATCCTCTGGAATCACACGGAGCATCAGTTATTACCACCATCATACAAGAGCCGTCCCCCTTCTTTGCCTCTTCAGTCTTAGCATTTGCATCTATGCTCTTTTTAAAAGAATAACTGCCAAGTTTTTGCCCAACCTGTACCCCGCAAATCTCAAGTACTCCGCCATAATTTGTTTGAACCAAAACTCCAACTGTGTAACCTCCAAGGTTTTGCGGGAGCACTCTAGATGATGTTCCAATTCCGCCTTTCCAGCTAAAACAAATTGTACCGGTTCCTGCCCCGACACATCCCTCCTCTACCGGACCTCCTTTTGCATTTTTTATTGCATCCAGAACGTCAGAAACCTTTACGTATCTGGCCCTTATATTATTTAATTCTCCGTCGTTAGTCTCTCCAACAACAGCATTTACGGAACGTACATTTTCATTCCCGGGCTGCTGAAGCGTGTAAGTAACAAGCGCTTCAATTCCGGTAGAAACATTAAGTGTGTTTGTTAAAACGATAGGGGTCTCTATGTTTCCAAGTTCCTGAATTTGAGTAGTTCCGGCCAGTTTTCCAAAACCGTTCCCAACATAAAACGCAGCAGGCACTTTTAATCTGAAAATATTACCTCCATGAGGAATAATGGCGGTTACGCCAGTACGCATATCATCTCCTTTTCTCAAAGTTACCTGGCCCACGGAAACACCTGGTACATCGGTAATTGCATTATACTTTCCGGTTTTGAAAATTCCATATTCAATTCCATAATCGCGCATTCTTTTCCCATGCGCGGAGTCCTGGGCAAGCGAGCAATAGCAGCTGCCGGCAGTAAGAAATGCTGTTAACATTAGAAGTAAATTTTTCTTTTTGAACATAAGGCAAATTATTTGATGTAAAAATAATTAACTTGCGTCAATAAAAATAGAAAAATCTAAATCTACTTAATGGATAAAGCGGTTTTTGTTAGTATTATTACTCCCGACAGCTCAGAAAATCAAGCAAATGAATACTTAGATGAATTGGAGTTCCTTGCTATGACGGCAGGGATAGAGAACGGGAAGAGATTCATGCAAAGAGTAGAAAAGCCAAATTCCAGAACATACGTTGGAGAGGGAAAGGTTGAGGAGATAAGAGACTATATATCTGATAACGAGATTCATCTTGCAATCTTTGATGATGAATTAACGGGAGCTCAAGTAAGAAATCTGGAGAAAGAATTAAACTGTGAAATATTAGACAGGACCTCTTTAATTTTGGATATTTTTGCGCTGCGCGCTAAAACGGCATCTGCAAAGACACAGGTGGAACTAGCTAGATATCAATATATTCTGCCAAGACTGGCAGGCATGTGGAGCCACCTGGAAAGACAAAGAGGAGGACGCGGAACAAGAGGCGGTGCCGGAGAAAAACAAATTGAAACAGATAGGCGAATAGTTCTTGATAAAATAACTCTTCTTAAAGAGCAGCTTAAAAAGATTGACAAGCAGATGGCTGTTCAGAGAGGCAATCGCGGCGGTCTTGTAAGAGTATCTCTTGTCGGCTATACAAATGTTGGCAAAAGCACTATCATGAATTTACTCTCAAAGAGTAATGTCTTTGCAGAAAATAAATTATTTGCAACGCTGGATACTACTGTAAGAAAGGTTGTTATAGAGAATGTCCCATTCCTTTTAAGCGACACCGTAGGATTTATAAGAAAGCTGCCTCATCAACTTGTAGAGTCATTTAAAAGTACGTTGGATGAAGTAAGAGAAGCTGACGTCCTCATGCATGTAGTAGACATATCGCATCCAAATTTTGAAGAACAAATTAAAGTTGTAAAACAAACTTTGGAAGAAATCGGAGCCGGCAATAAACCAATATTTACAATTTTCAATAAAATTGATGCATACAATTTTATTAAAAAAGATGAATTTGATTTAAGTCCAGATAAGCCTAATAATCTGACACTTGCACAGCTAAAAAATTCATGGCTGAGTAAAGAAAATACACCATGTATTTTTATATCCGCAAAAGACAAAACCGGAGTTGACAAATTAAGAAATGACTTGTACAAAATGGTTTCGGAAATTATGAAAGGCCGTTATCCGTTCAATGATTTTCTATGGAATTAAAAAAGAGACACTCCGTATTAACGGAATGTCTCTCTATAGAAAATAATTTGGAATTATTTTTACTTGCTCAATTTCCCCTTTATAAATTCTCTGTTAAGTCTTGCTATATGACTGATAGAAACGTGCTTTAGGGCATTCCATTTCACATGCTCTAGTGTTGGTGCAATTTCCAAATCCAAGCTCGTCCATTTTTGCAATCATATTCAAAGCTCTCCTCTTAGACTCAATTTTTCCCTGAGGAAGCAGGGCAAGAGAACTAACTCTAGCTCCGATAAATAACATTGCTGAACCATTTTTGCAAGTTGCCACACATGCTCCGCATCCTATGCAAGCTGCTGCATCCATGCTCTCATCAGCCTTCTCTTTTGCGATAGGAGTTGCATTAGCATCTGGTACAGAGCCTGTTCTAACAGATACAAATCCTCCGGCCTGCATAATTTTATCCAAAGCGCTTCTATCTACCACCAAATCTTTAATAACAGGGAAAGCGGCGCTTCTCCATGGTTCAACTGTAATTGTACTGCCGTCTTTAAATTTTCTCATGTAAAGCTGGCAAGTAGTAACTTCATTCTCAGGACCATGCGCACGTCCGTTAATATAAAGGGAGCAAGCTCCGCAAATACCCTCACGGCAATCATGATCAAAACTTACAGGGCCGCTATCTGCAATGCAAGGTTCACCATCTTTGCATCCTTTGCTAAATGCAATAGGATCTGCCTGCTCGTTAATCAGCTGCTCGTTAAGTATATCCATCATCTCAAGAAAAGAAGTACCATGAGAAATGTGTTCAACCTTGTATGTCTCAAAGTGTCCTTTACTATGAGCGTCTTTCTGTCTCCAAACTTTAAGCGTAAAATTCATAACTCTTAATCTTTATAATTTCTGGTTGCAAGATGAACAAATTCAAAATCAAGAGGTTCCTTATGAAGCTCAGGTTCTGAATTCTCTCCTTTATATTCCCATGCAGAAACAAACATGAAGTTCTTATCATCTCTTTTTGCCTCTCCGTCTTCTGTCTGCATTTCCTCTCTGAAATGGCCTCCGCAGGACTCGCGTCTTTGTAACGCATCGCGAGCCATAAGATCACCTATCTCTAGAAAGTCTGCAAGACGATTTGCCTTTTCCAGCTCTTGATTGAACTGTTCATTTGTACCGGCAACATATACGTTACTCCAGAATTCTTCTTTTAATTTATTAATTTTCTCTATTGCAGTTTTCAATCCCTCTTCATTTCTGCTCATGCCAACATACTCCCACATCAACTCTCCAAGCTCTTTATGTATAGAATCAGGGGATCTCTTTCCCTTTATTGCAAATAATTTTGCAATACGCTCTTTAACAGCATTTTCCGCTGCATCAAATTCAGGGCTGCTAGTGTCTGTTTTAGGCTCCTGAATTTTATGGGCAAGATAATTTCCAATTGTGCAAGGAAGAATAAAATATCCGTCTGCAAGACCCTGCATTAAAGCAGAGGCTCCTAGTCTGTTGCCGCCATGGTCTGAGAAGTTTGCTTCACCTATGGCGTACAATCCGGGGATAGTAGTTTGCAAATCATAATCTACCCACAAACCACCCATTGTATAGTGAATTGCAGGATAAATCATCATTGGTTCCTTGTATGCATTGAAACTTGTAATTTCTTCATACATCTGGAAAAGATTTCCGTAACGTTCTCTGATTTTATCCTCTCCTAGTCTTTGGATGGCGCTCTTAAAATCAAGAAAGACAGCCTTTCCCGGAGGATTAACTCCAAAGCCGGCATCGCATCTCTCTTTTGCCGCACGTGAGGCAATATCTCTTGGAACAAGATTTCCAAAAGCAGGATATCTTCTCTCCAGATAATAATCTCTTCTCTCCTCCGGAATTTGAGACCCGGTAATTTCATGCCGGCGCAATTTTTCAACATCCTCCTTAAACTTTGGAACCCAGATTCTTCCATCATTTCTTAATGACTCGCTCATAAGAGTAAGTTTTGATTGCTGGTGTCCGCGGACAGGAATACAAGTAGGATGGATTTGCGCAAAACAAGGATTGCCAAAATATGCACCTTTCTTATAGCACTGCCAAGCTGCAGAACCATTGCTGTTCATTGCATTGGTTGACAAGAAGTATACATGTCCGTAACCGCCTGTTGCCAAGACAACTGCGTGAGCGCCAAATCTTTCTAATTGTCCGGTAACAATATTTCTTGCGATAATTCCTTTTGCCTCTCCGTTAACTAAAACCAAGTCCATCATCTCATGTCTTGGATAAGATTTAACTGTTCCTGCAGCAATCTGCGCGTTCATGGCAGCGTATGCTCCAAGCAAAAGCTGCTGACCGGTTTGACCGCGCGCATAGAAAGTTCTGCTGACCTGCGCCCCTCCAAAAGAACGATTGGCAAGAAGTCCGCCGTATTCTCTTGCAAAAGGAACTCCTTGTGCAACGCACTGATCTATAATATTATTACTAACCTCTGCTAAACGGAACACGTTACCCTCTCTGCTTCTAAAATCGCCGCCTTTAACTGTATCCTCAAACAATCTGTAGATAGAGTCATTGTCATTTTGATAGTTCTTTGCTGCGTTAATTCCTCCCTGCGCCGCAATAGAGTGCGCGCGCCTTGGAGAATCGCTAATGCAAAAAACCTTGACATTATAACCAAGCTCTCCCAAGGTTGCCGCGGCGGAAGCTCCGGCTAAACCGGTTCCAACAACGATTATTTCTAATTTTCTTTTATTCCCGGGGCTAACTACCTTAACCTCAGACTTATGTTTCTTCCACTTTTTTGTAATGGGTCCGTCGGGAATATGAGATATTAACTTATTATCCTCCATTTTACTGTTATTATTAAATTTCCGCAATTTTACAGACTTTTTGCCGTTTTACAAAAGTTTAAAATAATTATCTTTGTCAAGTACGGAATATGTGTCTGATTAGCGAAAATTACAAAAGCAAATTACATATCATGAAAAAATTTCTAGCAGTTTTAATGGTTGTTTTTTTGGCATTGTCAACTTCTGCGTTTGCCCAGGTTAAAAGGGAAACCAGAGCAGAGAAAAAGGCCAGAATTGAGAAATTGGTAAAGGATGGCGTTGCCAATAAAGTTTTATTCATTGAAGTGACCAGATTGTGCCCTATCAATGGGGTGGCTCAGAACGTTGTCTATGGCAATGACGGTTATTACATCAAAATTCTAGGAAATAGAATATCATGTAATTTGCCGTACATAGGCAATAACAGAAGCGTCGCTTACGGCAACAACAGCGATATAAATATCAACAGCGATAAGCAAGATATGACCCTGATGGGAGGATGGCAAGACAAAGATAAATGCTATATTTTCCAGACAATTTTCTGGAATGGCAACAAGTCAGAAGGTCCTAACATAATGCAGGTTACATTAACCATGCAAATATACACATCCGGAGAAGTTTTTGCCAAGGCGGATATTGTTGGAATGGATTCTATGAGTTATGTTGGAGAGGTTGATAATGAACCTGCTGCCAAATAATTTCGTTTCATACTTAAGAAAATTATTTAATTCAATGTACTATAAAAATTTTATTAGCCGCATTGCAATATGCTGTTTTTGTGTTCTTTGCACCATTACAACTTTTGCCCAAAATTCTAAAAATCAATATGATTATTTGTTGCCGAAGCCTCAGATAATTAGGACGTCCGGGACAGAGACCGGCAATGATTTTACTCTAAATGAATCATCCGTTATCATCTGCAAAAATAAATTTCTTGCAGGGTATCTGAAGGAGCATCTGCAAAACCTAAAGTATAATCCGCAGGTTATTTATAAGAATAATGTACCTAAAAAAATCACCGGCAATTATATCTTGATTGCAGAAGATAAAGACGCATTACAACCCGATAATCAAGATGTTGTAAAAGAGGGATATAGACTTAAGGTAGGGAAGGATGCAATAGTTATTACCGGAACAGACTATGGCGGAATGTTTAACGGCATTCAAACATTGCTGCAGCTGCTTCCTGTAAATGTTTATAAAGACAAGGGGTTGACTTATTATGAAAAACTTGCAGATGGGGCTGTTGTCACCGATAGTTTTGTTTCTGGCCCAACCACAAAATGCAGTATCCCGTCGGGAGAAATAATAGACTGGCCTGCTTATAATTACAGAGGCATGATGCTGGATGTTTCCAGAACATTCAGACCTGCCGCGGAGATTTATCAATATTTAGACTGGCTGGCATACAACAAGATAGACAAATTTCACTGGCATCTTACAGATGACCAGGGATGGAGAATTGAAATCAAAAAATATCCGGAGCTTATGGCAAAGGGAGCATGGCGCGGACCTGGAGAAGCTTACAAATCTTGTTTTGGTTCCGGCAATAAAAGATACGGCGGATATTATACACAAGAGCAGATAAAAAGTATCGTAAAATACGCGGCCGATAGAAACATAGAGATTATCCCGGAAATTGATATGCCAGGTCATAGCGGCTCTGTAGCAGTAAGTTATCCAGACATAGTATGCAGACAGCCGGAAAACGGAGACTTTAAAACAGATGCGCATAACGGCGAATTCAGCAAAGAAATCTGGTGCGTTGCAAAAGAGGAAAATTACAAAATGCTGAAGGGGATTATCAAAGAGATGTCAAAGATGTTTCCTTCCAAAATAATGAATATCGGCGGCGATGAAGTCAACCATACAAACTGGAAAAATTGTCCTGACTGCCAGGCTCTAATTGCACAGAAGGGGTTAAAGGATGAGTTTGGATTGCACAATTATTTTGTAAAGAGACTAAATGATATTGCTGCCAGATACGGAAAGGTGCTTGCCGGCTGGGAGGAAATTATTAAAACAGGAAATTTAAATCCGGGAACCACAGTATATATTTGGCATAGCACCAGTCCTGCTAAAGATGCTGTAGCAGAGCATTATCCAACAGTATTGCAAGTTGGAGCCTACAGCTATTTTGACATGAAACATACAAAGCTGGAGAGAGGACACAATTGGGCCGGTTTGGTCCCGACAGATAAAGCTTATTCTTTAAATCCTGCAGAAATTGCAACGCCTGTTAACAACGGCAAGAGCGCAGAAGAAAATACTGCAGATTTTAAAAAATATGTAATTGGACTACAAGGCGGATTATGGGAAGAGCTTGGAAACAGACCCGTTAACTTTGTTGAATATCAAACATTTCCTAGATTGTGCGCACTATCGGAAGTTGCATGGGGAACATCCAAGAAAGCCGACGGAACACCTAATTGGGAAGATTTTAAACGCAGGCTAACCGGAGCGCATTACCAGAGAATGAGCAACATGGGAATAAGATACAGGGTTGTGTATCCGAACGTTACAGTACATAACGTTGATAATGATACAATAATCACAGCCTACAATGATTCTGTTTCCAATTACAAATTGGTTGCTGAAAAACCTTATGAGGGCGCTATAATAAAATATGCAATTGTTGCTCCCGAGACAGCAGCTGATGGAGTAAGAGGACAGGCTGACACAACAAATTACAAGTACATTTATTCAGAACCTATAATTACAAAATATCCTGATACTTACAGATTTGCAACATTTGCAAGCGATACTCTCCATAGCATCGGCGTTGCACAAATGAGCATGCCGCTGCATAAATATTTGACTCCAAAATTTACCATCGAGAGTAATAAAAATTTATTCAAAGAAAGTTCGTTTAACGACTTAACCGATTACAATCCAAAGACTACTATGTTTTTGGACGGAAGAGGACATAGCGGCGATTATGTAAAAATTACTTTTGATGAACCTCTTGATTGCCATGCTATTGACATTGTCACCGGATCAGATATAATAAACTTCTACGGCATAACTGAAGGATATGCTGAATACTCTTCAGATGGCATTAATTACACAGGCAAGGTGAATTTTGACTGCCAGAGAGCCGTGCTTCTTCCTAAAGATAAAGTTAAAAGCATAAGAATTGTATTAACCGGAGATTCAGATAGTTATAAAGTAGGAATACAAGATTTAAATATATTCTAGGATATAACTTTAAGGGATTTAAAACAGAAAAGAGAGCTTGAAAACAGGCTCTCTTTTTCTATTTATTGCTTTGATTTGCTCTCTGCAACTATTATTAATTCTTCAAATTAGCATAAGCATTTATTGCAATAGAAGAGACTTTATTGTTAAATGTCTCAAGATCTTTCTTTGATAATTTCCCTTTTCTTAAAAGAGAAATAACAGGTTCGCTCTCTTTAAAGATTTCATTCTCAGAAGGCCACAATTGTTGTTCATATCCAGTTCCCTCTGCATTAAATACCTTTGAGAATTTAAAATATTTATAGCCGCTGCCGCGTTTTACAGGAAAAACTTCTTTGTATTTAAGTGCAAGAACCATATCGCACATTTTGCAATTAGAAGGAGCTTCTGTCTGCTTAACCATGATATCAGGCAAGGTCTCAGGATATTTTAAAAACATCGGGATTGCAAGAGAAATAGGAGGATAGCTCATAGCGCACCACATGATAGTGTTATCACCACTTTCTCCCTGTTTAACTCCCTGGAACACAACTGCTGCGGACGTTGACTCTCTTGGAATAAAATCCTGGTCAATAAACCATCCGTTACTCTCTTTTGTAATATTTGATTTATATAGATCAGCTCCTATGAAAGAGTTGTAATAAGATCTCGACAGATTATTAAAAATCCACTGTGGAGTAAATGCATCTTTATTTTTCAGCCCTTGCTGAATAGCAAAATCTGCATTATCATGTCTGATATAACCATGTCCTTCATCCTCTCTTCCGGTATAAGAAAAGTTTGTATAAACCATATAACCTTCCGGCGCTATCAAAGGATTATTTATATCTCTCTTTATCCACTTAAAGTTGTTAACTTCAAAGTAGGCCGCTCCCCCTTCTGCATCAATTACACCAAAATTTGCCTCTATTGCCATTGGCTTTTTTATCGTATCCAGCAATCTTTCAAAATCCGCTACTGTCTTGCAAAGTCCTAACGCTTTGAACATTACACGACCTTCACCATCACCTTCCTTGCTATTATCTCCAATTATGTGAATGTTATAGGAGGCCGTATTCATAATGCAAAAACCTGCGGCATTTGCGCCTGCCCATGCCTCTCTTCCTCTATCTGGAGAATTAACAAGAGCAATAAAATCAAACCTTGGACCTTTAAAGTGTTCTATTCTATTATTCAGTTCATCGGTGTCTCTGTTTTTCCACATCATTGGTCTTCCGTCGGGAGTAACCTTGCCTGTAAAAATTGCTGACGTACAGCAAAATGCATTAATTGTAAAAAAACTAAGAACAATTAAAATAAAAGCTTTTTTCATATTAACCTGGGATAAAAATATTACTTAAAAAGTAAAAAATATTAAACTAATAATAATTTATTATGCTGATTTTAAAACAAATAAGGATCTTTGTATTTAGAAATTCCTAAATGTCCGTAAGATAAATCTGTTGCCTCCCTTCCCCGCGGAGTTCTTCTTATAAAACCCTCTTTAATAAGGAAAGGCTCATAAACTTCCTCTATTGTTCCCGCATCTTCTCCAACAGCAGTAGCTATGGTTGTTAACCCTACAGGTCCTCCGTTAAATTTATTTATGATTGTTGTAAGTATCTTATTATCCATAGTATCCAGACCTCTCTTATCTATATTAAGAGCATCAAGAGAATACTTTGTAATTTCTAAATCTACCTTGCCATTTCCTTTTACCTGTGCAAAATCACGTACTCTTCTTAAAAGAAGATTTGCAATTCTTGGTGTTCCTCTGCTTCTGCAAGCTATCTCTTTTGCAGCCTGATCATCAATATCTATGTTTAAAATTTTAGCAGAACGCTTAATGATTTTTTGAAGTACTGCAGCATCGTAATATTCTAAGTGGCATTTAATTCCAAATCTTGCCCTTAATGGAGAAGAAAGCAATCCGCTTCTGGTAGTTGCACCAATTAAAGTAAAAGGATTTAAAGTTATTTGAACAGAACGAGCTCCGGGACCTTTATCAATCATAATATCAATCCTGTAATCTTCCATCGCTGAGTAAAGATATTCCTCAACTATTTTTGGCATTCTGTGAATCTCATCAATAAACAGAACATCACCCTTTTCCAATGACGTAAGCAAACCGGCTAAATCACCCGGCTTATCCAAAATAGGACCTGAAGTTGTCTTCATATCAACTTCAAGTTCATTAGAAATAATTGTAGCAAGAGTTGTTTTACCAAGCCCCGGAGGACCAAATAATAAAACATGATCTAGAGATTCTCCCCTTAATTTTGCCGCCTGAACAAAAACTTTAAGATTCTCCACAACTTTATCCTGCCCGGAAAAATTTTGAAAATCCCCAGGTCTTACGACCCCTTCCAATTCCTTATCAGAATCTGTCTCCAACTCTCTTGGATTGAAACTTTCTATTCTCTGATCATCCTCTTTCATACTCTACAAATATACTCTTTTTTCTTTTTGGCTCCCGACAGATTTTTTTAACACATTTAACATATCATTAAAATTATATTATTTTTTTAAAAAAACTTTTGATGATAGTTATTGCATGTTGACAATGTTCATAAAAAACATTTAAACAAAAATTTAGAGTTTTTAACTCAATATTAACAATTGAAATATATATTTAATTACTTTAAAATAAGCGTTTTATAGTAATTTTAAGTTATTATATTAACATATGTTGATAAGCAAAAACGTATTAGAATAAACAAAAATCAGTTGTTAAAAAACTATTGAAAAATTCTTAAAAACAAAGCCGTTTTTCACTTTTAAAAATCATTTTTTCAAATGCCACGTTTATTCACAATATTATCAACAACTTTATAAAGATTTTTTTAACAATAATCCCTATATTTGCCACCCATGTCAGAAAAAGAGGGGACAGAAGTTATTTTCCATAATGCGGAGATTGCAGAGAAGCTTGCTGAATATCTGAGCAATGAGGAGCAGAAAAGATGTTTAATAAAAGGGCTTTACGGGTCTTCCAAAGGGTATGTTATGTCCTCTTCTATAGCCCGCGCATCTTTGAGCAATATACAAATAGTGATTGAAGATGATAAAGAGGCAGCCGAATATTTTTGTGCCGATTTATATAACATTCACGGAGAGAGCGATGTCTATTTTTTCCCAACCTCTGCGGCCAAACTTTCAAAAATTAGTACAATCAAAGACTCTTCTCAAAAAGTACAGCGCAGTTCTACAATAAGCGCTATAAACTTATATCTGGAGAATCTGCAAAAAGGGGATGTGGCCAAACAAAACAGGATAATAATAGTAACTTATCCGGATGCGGCCAAAGAGCTGATTCTTAATAAAAAATCTCTTAAAAATTCTGTTCTGAAAATCAAAAAAGGAGATGAACTTCCTTTTGATTTTATTAAAGAGACATTAATGAATGCAAATTTTGAGAGGGTGGATTTTGTGACGGAGCCTGGACAATTTGCAGTAAGGGGAAGCATTATAGATTTATTCTCTTTTTCAGATAATGTTCCATACAGACTAGATTTTTTTGGCAATAATATAGAATCTATAAAGCAGTTTGAT
Source organism: Bacteroidales bacterium (assembly GCA_022647615.1). Lineage (NCBI taxonomy): Bacteria > Pseudomonadati > Bacteroidota > Bacteroidia > Bacteroidales > Bacteroidales bacterium. The sequence goes on along the minus strand of JALCKZ010000001.1, from coordinate 671,293 downwards.
ATTAATACCCAAACATCTTCTAAAGAGCTGACTTCCATAGAAATATTTCCTAATATTTTTGAGGAGCAGCAAATAGCGGAAGAGGGAGGAGAGAGCATTTTTGATTATGCGGAAGGTAATGCCGTAGTGTGGAATGATGCCTTTGAAGATTTGAGCAATTTGTTTTCTAATTGTAAATGTGTTTCCCTTAACGGAACATCCCTGCATGAAAATAATAATTTTCAAGAGGAAGAAATAATATGCAAATTCTCTCCGCAGCCAAGTTTTAATAAAAATTTTAATCTGCTGCGTGATGATATAATTTCCAGGAATAAAGAAGGTTACAAGGTTTTTATAAGCTGTTCTGAGGTGGTGCAGGCAGAAAGATTAAAAACTATTTTTAATAACCTGGAAGTTTCAGCAGAGGACAAACATCCCATTTTTGAAGTTGTCCCTTATTCTGTGCACGAAGGTTTTATATCCGGAGAATTAAAAATATGTCTTTATACAGATCACCAAATATTTGACAGATACCAGCGCGTAAAAATTAACAGAAGCGTAGAGCGCAGCGAACGTCTTACCATAGAGGAGTTAAATGCTTTGCATATAGGTGATTATGTCGTACACATAGATCATGGAGTCGGAATTTTCGGGGGATTGGTAAAGACTGTTGTTGGTGGAAAAGTGCAGGAGGCTGTGAAAATAATGTACAAAGACGGCGATGTTATATTTGTCTCCATACATGGTCTTCACAGAATTGCAAAATATAAATCGGGAGACGGCACTCCTCCTAAAATTTACAGACTTGGAAGCAGCACATGGACAACCCTTAAGAGAAAGACAAAAGATAAGATTAAGGATATTGCAAAGGATTTAATTAATCTTTACGCTCAAAGACGTCAGTCAAAGGGTTTTGCTTTTTCCGGAGACAACTATATGCAGCAAGAGCTTGAAGCCTCTTTCATGTATGAAGATACTCCAGATCAAACAACTGCTACACAGTCTGTTAAACAAGATATGGAAAGCGATTGTCCAATGGACAGACTTATCTGCGGAGATGTTGGTTTTGGAAAAACTGAGGTTGCAATTAGAGCTGCGTTTAAAGCGGTATGCGATAGCAAACAAGTTGCAATTCTTGTTCCCACTACAATATTGGCATTGCAGCATTTTCAAACTTTCACTGACCGTTTAAAGAAATTTCCATGCAATATAGACTATATCAGCAGATTACGTACGACAAAAGAGATAAATGAGATATTAGGGAAACTGCAAGAGGGCAAAATAGATATTATAATAGGAACGCATCGATTGCTAAACAAAGCTGTCAAATTTAAAGACCTTGGACTTTTAATAATTGATGAGGAGCAAAAATTTGGAGTCGCAGCAAAAGAGAGATTAAGACAACTTAAGATGGAAGTTGACACTCTGACGCTTACGGCTACTCCAATTCCAAGGACACTTCAATTTTCTCTATTGGGAGCAAGAGATTTATCTATCATAAACACCCCTCCTCCTAACCGGCTTCCTGTACAAACAGAGATTATTGATTTTAGCGAGGATGTTATCAGAGATGCTATAAATGAGGAGGTTGAAAGGGGAGGTCAGGTCTTCTTCGTCCATAATAGGGTTGAAGATATTTATGCAGTTCAAAAAATGATTAACAAAATTTGTCCAAAAGTTAAGACCGCCGTAGGTCATGGACAAATGGAGGCAAAAGATCTTGAGCGCATAATGCTGGAATTTATCAGGGGAGATTATGATGTGCTTATCTCTACAACCATTATAGAAAACGGCATAGATATTCCAAATGCTAATACGATGATTATCAACCAAGCACAAAATTTTGGCTTAAGCGATCTCCATCAACTTAGAGGACGTGTCGGAAGGTCCAACAGGCGGGCCTTTTGCTATTTGATAGTTCCTCCTTTAACATCAATTACTGAAGATGCGCGCAGAAGGCTAAAGGCTATTGAGGCTTTTTCTGACCTTGGGAGCGGCTTTAATATTGCCATGCAGGATTTGGATATTCGCGGCGCCGGCAATATGCTTGGCGGAGAGCAGAGCGGCTTTATTGCGGATATGGGGTTTGAAACTTATCAAAGAATTCTAAATGAGGCCTTTGCAGAAATTAATACGGAAGGAATTGTGCAGAATAGAGCAAGAGAATTGAAACTTCCCGGCGGAGGATTTTTGGCAGACTGCACCGTAGACACTGATTTGGAGGCATTTATACCGGACGATTATATTCCTCAGACAACAGAAAAAATAAGATTGTATAAAGAGCTGGATACTATTTCATCAGAAGAAGAGATAAAGAAATTCCTGGATACTCTTCACGATAGATTTGGAGAAATTCCGCAGCAAGTTATGCAGCTTACATATGTTGTAAGGATAAGAAGAGCGGCGATGAGATTAGGCTTTGAAAGAATAGTCATCAAGCAGAAAAAGATGTTGTTGTATTTTGTAAACGACCAAAATTCAGCCTATTACAAAACAGAAACTTTTGCCGAAATTTTACAGTGGGCAAGCCGCAGACATGGCTGTACCGTAAAAGATGCGGCGGGCAAATTGTGGATTAGCGTTCCGGAAGTTAATACTATTGAGCAAGGTTATTATATTGTAAATCAAATATTACTATCTTTGCACCCCTAAAAAACGGTGTCCCAATGGTTAACACAAAAAATCAAAAAATAAATCCTGAGCTAAGTCTTCTTGTGGACATAGGTAACACAAATTGCAAGGTTGTTTTTTATAGAAACGGACTGATTGGTAAAATGTTAAGAAGTCCAAGAAGAGATGCTGTTCCATTTATTTTATCTGTGATTGGAAAGGTTATGGAGAAGATAAATGTTATTGTTGTAAGCAATGTAAGGACATCTAATGCCCCGGTAAAGAGGGCTTTAAAGTCTAAATGCCGCAAGCTGGTGTTGCTGGACTATCGCACAAAACTTCCTCTGGATTTGGGATATAGCTTTGATGCAAGGGAACTTGGGGCGGATAGAATTGCCTCCGCTCTTGCGGTTGCAGTAATGTTTAAAGGGCAGGATTGTATAAAATTTGATTTTGGAACAGCCTTGACGGTAGACTTTATTGATAAGAAGGGAAGGTACCTAGGAGGCAATATATCAATAGGTTGCAGAAGCAGATTTAGAGCATTGAATAAATTTACCGGACTACTTCCATTCATTACTCCGGACCCCGTTTTTCCTCCAATTGGGGTAACTACAACAGGGGCAATGAGCGCCGGCGTAGTTTTCGGTCTAATATTTGAAGTAGAGGGTTATATAAACAGGTATCCAAGACATACCATAATCTTTACAGGTGGTGACGCTTTTTATTTTGCGGGCAAAATGAAAAACACCATCTTTGCAATGCAGAATATGGTTTTACTTGGGTTGGCACATATAGCGGATTATTATGCGAATTAAAACACAATTAAGGGGTTATATTTTAATTATTGCGTTACTTTTTGGAACACAAATTGTTAGAGCGCAAAGGACGGATGCTTTAGGAACATACACCCCATATTCGCTTTATGGAATTGGAGATCTTGAACAACAAGGCAACGCAATTAGCAAAGCGATGGGAGGCATAAGTGCCGGAGTTAGAGATTCCCGCTATATAAATTACGCCAACGTTGCCTCCATAACTCAGAGAGATACTCTCTCATTCCTGTTTGATTTTGGTCTTAAGTCTAACAACATATATAACAAAGACAGCAAAAATCATTCGGCTTACAATACATTTAGTATCAACAATTTTGCTTTTTCGGCACCTATTTATCATAAGTCCGCTCTTGTTGTAGGAATAACTCCTTTCAGCAATATTGGCTACAAATTTGAAACTACTGAGACAAATGATGCTCTGGTCGCAAAATACGGAGATATTAAATACAGAAAATATGGAGATGGCAGCATAACCCAAATTTTTGCGGGCGCCGCAATGAATTTCTTTAAAGATTTTTCTTTTGGACTTAAGGGGATTTACTATTTTGGAGACCTTGTTAATCACTCAGATATAGATTTTGGTTCTACCGGCAGCTTAAGAACGGCAGAGACCGGATGGGATTATCAAACAAATGGTTTTGCAGCTGAGGCCGGCTTGCAATATTTTAAGAAACTTAAGAAAGATTACACATTTACTGCTGGCGCTTCTTACAGATTCAAGAGCAGACTATCGGGGACAACAAAAAGATATGCATACGTTTACGACAGTTCTATAGCTGATACGGTTGTTAGTAACAAGTTTACAAAGCATATAACGGTTCCGGCAATTTTAACTGTCGGCGTCTCTTTGCGCAAGGGTGACAAGTGGATGGCAGGATTGGATTATCAAAGACAGGATTGGTCAAACACTTCTTTCAGCGCAACTCCGGGAGTTGATTTTACGCCGGTAACTGAAAATGTATTTAAAGCAGGATTTGAATATATTCCCAACAAGTATGATATACGTTACTATATGAAGCGCGTAACTTACAGAGCAGGACTTCATTATGAGAATACATATATAAAACTTAACGGGAAGCAAATAAATTCATACGGAATGTCCCTTGGAGTTTCATTCCCGGTATTTAGATTAAATAACTCCGTAAATTTCACAGTTGATTTTGGACAGCGGGGTTCTACAAAAAATAATTTGGTTAAAGAAAACTACGTGCAGTTTATCTTGAGTTTAAGTTTGCACGATATTTGGTTTATCAAACCTAGGTATGAATAAAATTTGTAAATTTGTCCCCCGCATTTGAAAAGAAACAAAAACAATAAAAAAACAAATAAACCGTATTATGAAAAAATTAAGGATAGCATTAAGCTTAATAGCGGGCGCGCTTTTGGTATTGCCAGGTCAAATATCTGCCCAGGGCAGGTTTGGAAGCGATAGCGTTAACTGCGTTAAATATCTTAATTTCTACAGAGATTCCTACAAACAGGGCAACATGAAAGAGGCAGCTCCTCTATGGAGGAAAGCCTTCAAAATATGTCCTCCAACTGCAAGTCAGAATATGTTTATAGAGGGTCAGAAGATTCTTAAGTATTGCATTGAAAATTACAAAGGAGATGCTGCCGGAAGAGACAGACTGATTGATACTTTGTTCCAATTAAATGATACCAGGGCACAGTATTATCCAAAGAATGCCTACAGAGCTCATGAGAATAAAGTAATGGATATGATTAACTATTACGGTAAAGATCCTCAGAGAGCAAAGCAAATATATGATGAGTCTATGAACGTAATTAAAGAGGGCGGCGTTAACGCTTTCTCTTCTTTGATTGTTAATACGATGATAAAGGCAGGTGATTTGTACAAGACGAAAGCGCTTACAGACGAGCAAGTTATGAGCACTTATTCTACTTTGAATGATGTTTTGGAACAAAAGATTGATGCTGCTCCGGGCGATACAGTTTTGAAGAATGATCAGATAGCTTTGCAGAATGCATTTGTTTCCAGCGGCGTTGCTACTTGCGATAATCTAATCAAAGTTTTCACTCCAAGATTCAATGAGAATAAAGAGGACACAATGCTTGTAAAGATTATTGTTAAGCTTCTTAGCGATAACGAGTGCACAGATTCTGAGTTGTTTATTAACGCTGTTTCTCAGCTTTACAAACTATCTCCTTCTGCAAATTCTGCTTATTATCTTTATATCCTTTACAACAAGAAAGGAAATGAGGAGAAGGCTTCTTATTATTTGAAAGAGGCTGCAAACAATGAGACCGGAAAGAAGAAGGGAGATTATATGTTTGAACTTGCTAATTACTACTACAAGAACCACGCATACAGCGCAGCTATTTCAACTTCAAGAGCAGCTGCAGGTTATAATCCTGCACTTGCCGGAAAGGCCGATATGATTGAGGGTAATGTTTGGGCTGCTACAGGATGTGCCGGAGATGAGATGAATCAAAGAGCAAAGTTCTGGGTAGCAACTGATTATATGATTAGAGCTAAACAAAAAGATCCTTCTCTAACATCAGAGGCAGACAGAAATATTTCCAGATATCGTCAATATTTCCCAAAGACTGCAGATGCATTTATGTTTGATTTAACAGACGGAAAGAGTTTCACTGTTTCTTGCGGCGGAATGACTGCAACTACAACAGTTAGAACAAATAAATAATATTGCGGGTTCCCCAAATGCAAAGGGCTTCCCTTCATATTAAAAGCAGCAAAACGGCAGCAATTAAATTTTTAATTGCCGCCGCTTTTGTAATGCTTTATACCTTAGTATCTTGTGAAAGGAAGACGGAAATCACAAAAAGTGTAGATTTAAATAAAGCTCCGCGACAGATTGTAGATAGTATTTATGCCGTTCAAACAGAGAACGGAGGTTTGACTATGCGCGTGGAGGCAAAGAGAATGGAGAAATATGAAAATGATACAGTATCTTATGAATTATTTCCCAAAGGCTTTGATATTTATTCTTATAATCGCGATGGATTTTTAGAGACACACATTCATGCGAAAGCCGCAAAACACACTGTTTCAAAGGCATATAGAGAGACGTGGGCCGCGTTTGGCAACGTTGAAATTTTCAACTATGTCAAAGGGGAGAAGATGACAACGGACACTTTGTACTGGGATAAAAACAATCATAAAATTTATACCCATTGCTTTGTTAAGATGTCATCTCCAAGAGGACTTATGCAGGGGTACGGAATGGAGAGCGATGAGATGGCGCGCAATGCAAACATAATGATGCCTTTTGATAGTTATAGCAGACTTGGAAAAGACTCCGTTTTAAGCCGTATTTATAAGGATACGGCCAACTTTATCGGACCAATCTTAAAACCGGCAAAAAAGCAAAATAATTTACTTGTAAAGGGGAAGAAATGACAACTCATATTATCATAGCCGTAATAGCACTTTTATTTGCAGCGCTTTTTTCCGGTTACGAAATGGCCTTCCTCCACTGTAACAGATTAAAAATTGCGCTAGACAAAAAGGAGGGGAAAAAGTACGCTTTCGTCATGGACAAATTTATAAATGATGAAGGACGTCTTATCTCATCTCTTTTAATGGGGAATAATATTTTTACGGTCGTATATGGAATTGCCGCCGCAAAAATTCTCAACCCCTGGATTACATCTCATATTACCGCATCAATAGGCGGAACCCTTATACTTGAGACAATTATAGCCACTCTTGTAATTTTAATAACTGCAGAATTTCTCCCCAAGGCTTTATGTTTTTTAAATCCTAACAGAGTATTTTCTTCTCTATACAGGGTTATTAATTTTTTCTATTATTTATTTTATCCGGCTACCTGGCTTATTAATAAATTATCAGAATTTATCATAAAAATTGCCGGCTACAATAAAAAACATGTTGTAAAAAATAACGCTCAGGAATTTAATGAAACAGATTTGATGAATTTGTCTGAGCAAGTGGAAGGTGTTCAGGATGAGGAGAGTCCAACGGCTAATGATATAGAGATTTTCCAAAATGCAGTTGATTTTTCTACTACAAAAATCAAAGAGTGTCTTATTCCAAGAACGGAAATTACCGCAATAGATGAGGAGAGCTCTTCAGAAGATTTGCTGAAAATATTTGTGGATTCCGGATATTCCAGAGTCCCTGTCTATCGCGATACAATAGATAATATTATTGGATATGTGCATTCTAAAGATTTGCTAAAAAAATCCACATCTTCAATTAAACAATTGTTGCGTTCAATTCATTATGTATCAATGGATAAAGATGCACAATCTCTTCTGGAATTCATGACTAAAAACAGAGTCTCCATTGTGGCGGTCAGGGATGAATACGGCGGTACCGAGGGAATAGTTACGCTGGAAGATTTGATAGAGGAAATCTTTGGTGATATTAATGATGAGCTGGATAAAGATGTGCTGATTGAGAAAAAGATTAGTGATGATGAATATATTTTTTCCGCCCGTTTGGAAATCAAAGAGCTAAATAAAAAATATGATTTTGAGTTGCCGGAATCAACTGATTATTCAACAATTGCAGGATTAATTATCAACGTCGCCGAGGCTCTTCCAAAAGAGAAAACGCAACTTCAGATAGGAAAATATATCTTCACAATTCTTAAATGTTCCAGCAAGAGAATAGAAGTTGTTTCTTTTAAAAAAGCTAAATAAAAAATACGTTTAGCATATTGGTAACATCTAGTTATAGACGGCTGGGCATAAATAGCATAAAAAAAGAGCGGTATTTTTACCGCTCTTTTTTTTATTGTGTTAAACTTTATATTGTGTTAAACTCTCTGCTAGAAGAACTTGTAGCGTTTGTCCTTTACGTTGGCATCTTGCTCCATGATTTGAGGAAGATAGTTTGCCAAGGATGCAAATGTTTGCAAGCTTCTCTGCTTTGCGTCATTTTCTGTAAAGTAAGCGCCTCTCTCTTTGCCTTTAATCTGGAAATAGTAAACACCAATTGTTCCTGCAACAGGACCAACAATTTTATTAGTGTTTGCGGCACCTGCAATTGCTCCAATGAACTTAGGGTCAAGCTGCTGACCTTCTGTTAGACTTGTGAAGGTAACGCCGTTCTGATTGCTGATAGTCAGACCAAGTTTATTTGCAACCATATCCAATGATGCAGGATTATCTCCTACAGTCTTTTTGCAAACCTGAGCAAGATGTTCTCCTGTCTTAAGCATTGTCAGATAATTCTTGATTTGCGGAGCAACTTCTTTAAGGGTTGCATATCCATCTTCATGAATCATCTTTACGGCAGCAACAAAGAAATATTTATTGTTAACGGAAATAATAGGAGAAACTTCATTTACTTTATTTTCAAATATCCATCTGCTTAGCTCTTTTACATCATCAAAGCTGCCAACCTTCTTTGAACCTGGAGCCAGATTCTGTACGGGGTACATTGTAACTCCGTGAGAACGTGCATATTGTTCAAATTTCTTAATATCCTTTCCGCACTTTTCAACAACGTTATTTGCTTGAGCATAATAACCGGCAAATGTCTCTTTTCCTGCAACAGCCTCTTTAGAAAGAATTGCTACTTGAGCTTTCCTTATTGGCTTGGTAACCTGAGATACTTTAACAACATGCCAGCCATAGTTGCTCTTTACTTTGAATATATCACCTGCTTTTGCATCCATAACTTTCTCAAAGCCAGGCATCATATATTGTTGTGTCATCCAGCCTATATCTCCGGGTTCCATTCCTGCCGGTACCTGCTGACCACCTGCATATTGTGCTGCAAGCGCTGCAAAGTTGCCGCCTTTATTGATTACCTGAATAAGGCTATCTGCCTCCTTCTCATTGTTCTTAACAAATATCTGCTTAACAAATACTGAATCAGGCATCTCTTTAACACCCATTACTTTTGCTGCAAAGTAAACATTTTCAGATAATTGTACAGGCAAAACAGCTCCTGCGGAAGCAGTTGCCGCAAAATCATCCAGCGGCTGTGAAACAGATGCAAGATCTCCTCTTTTGAAGTATGAGCCTTCAAATTTTGCATCTGAATTTCTGGCAAGGAAAGTCTTCATATCAGACTCCGTCGCGACCCCCTGAAATTCAGGGAAAACCTTATCTATATCTTTCTTTGCAATTGCCATATCCTCAGCAGAAGGCTTAACCTCAAAGGCTACAAATTCTGCATCTCTGCTCTCTTGCTGTCTAAGAGTTTTTTTGATTTTCTCATAATAAGCCTTAATCTCATCATTTGATACTTTGATAGAAGAATCAGGAGTAAAGCCTATAGGTTTAATAACAAAGTCTACGTTGTATGCAATGTTATTGTCTTCTATTGCCTTATGTATCTGTGCTTTATTAACAATTGTGCTCTTTTGGAGAAGAGTGACATATTTTGTGAACATTCTGTCCTGTGTCATGCTCTCTTGCAGATAATCCCAATACATCTTAAGATTGCCGCTGTTGTCCTGCGGAATCTGCTGAATAAATTGAAGAAGCTTGTCTTTATCAAATGAGCCGTCTGTGCCCATGAAATTTGCCTCTCTTGCAATGACCGGTGATATGTCCGTGCCTTCGCTCATGTCTATAAGTTCCTTATCTCCAACAGCTAAGCCGGCATTTTCACAATCGGGGATTATTACCATCTGAGCAAGCTCATTCTGCCATGCAGAGTTGTTTATCATCTCAGTTGTCTTCTCATCACTTGCGTTTGAGCCAGTTGTGAGCTGATAAATTTTCTGGAAATAATCTATTCTCTTTTGGAATAATTGTGATGAAATACCCTTGCCGTTAACCTCTCCTATGTCATACTTGGAAGAGAACATGGAAATTGCATTTTGCAAAGTCTCCGGGTCCACAATAAATGCTAACAACGCTATGGCGATAACAACGGAAATAAACACTCCCATCTTAACGCGCATTTTCTCTAGAACTGCCATATCTGAATATTTTTATATATAATTCTCAAAATTATAGGGGGGCAAAGATAATATTTTTCTCCCCAAAAGCCTAAAAAACTACTTATTACTTCAATCTCAGGAATGAATATCCAAAGCGTTCGCATGCTGCGCGCTCCAAAGCTTCGCGGTCATCCGGATGGGCTATTTTTATGAGTTCCTTGGCGCGCTGAGCATAATTTTTATCTCTAAGATAGGCGATTCCATATTCTGTGGCAACGTATTGAGTTTGAAATCTGGTAGTTACAACGCCAGCTCCGGGTGTGAGATGAGCCGTGATTTTTCCCTTGCCTTTACTGGTGCGCGAAGGGAGAGCTATAAAGGTTTTCCCTCCATCTGACAATGCCCCGCCGTACATGAAATCATGCTGTCCGCCAACGCTTGAGAAAATGTAATCTCCTATGCTATCAGCGCATACCTGGCCTGTCAAGTCTACTTCCAAAGCAGAATTAATAGCGGCTACATTTGGATTCTGACGTATTATTTGCGGATCATTTGTCCAGGCTACATCTTTCATTACAACTTGCTTGTTGTAATTTAAAAACTCATACATCTCTTTAGAACCCATCGCGAGCGAACCTACGCTTATCCCGGGAAGAACTTTTTTAAGAGAGTTATCAATAATTCCCTTTTTCATAAGCCCGACAACTCCGTCTGTCATTGCCTCTGTGTGCAGTCCCAAATGTTTGTGGTCGCTAAGTGCCTGAAGCACAGCATTTGGTATTCCTCCTACTCCAATTTGGAGAGTTGCTCCGTCCCCGATTTTACTAGCTACATTACGGCCAATGGCTTGTTCTATTGGCGTGGGAGCACCTAGTTTCATTACAAAAGGAGGGTCATCACACTCTATCGCCGCGGTTATTTTGCTTTCATGGATTAAGGCATCACCATACATATAAGGGATGCTTTTATTGATTTGCGCTATTATTATTTTAGAGCAATCTACCGCTCCCATTGCTAAATCTGCAGAAATTCCGTAGCTGCAGTAACCGTTCTCATCGGGAAGGGAACAATTCAAGAAAGTAACATCTACCGGCAATAGTCCGCTGCGGAACATTCCCGGGATTTCACCCAAAAATGCGGGGATTTCGGAGCCGTAACCTTCATGTACCCATCGGCGCTGGTTATAGCTCAAAAACAGACTGTTAATTAAAAATGAATCCTTGAATTCAGGCTTGCAAAACGGAGCCTCTTTGTCTGTAATGTTGCAGCCTGAATAGATAACAACGTCACGTAATTCATTGCCCCGTTTGGCTAAAGCAGTTTGCAACACTTCCGGAATAGATGTGCTACCCTGAATGTAAATATGGTCGCCCGAATGTACGAGCTTCATGGCCTCGTCGGCGGTTGTATAGTTCATCTGGTTTTGTTGTTTAATTATTTTGGAGCTTCTCAAAAATGCCCAGCCGCTCGTCCAGGTCTTGCAAGGTACTGTCGGGAGCTAAAAGGGACACGCATATTCTCAATCCGTATTGCAGGCTGCCGGTTGTGTCAAGAGCTATTGCTATTATGCCGCAGCGCATAAGTTCCATTAACAAAGTGCGGCTGTCCATCTTTTTATATCCTACTGTAAAGAAAAATCCGTCGGCGATATTTTCATTTAAGTCCTTGGCGTACACAATGCTAAACCCGTGCTTTAAGAAAATTTCTTTGGCCAGCTTTGCGCGGCGCCCATACTCTGAAATTGTGTGCACAAAGTTTAATTTGCCGTCAATTGCGGCCTGCATCATTGCGGCCAGAGCAAATTGAGGTGCGTGTGATGTTCCGGAGGATGCTGTGTACAAATATGTTAGTGAGAAATTATCTCCAAATCTTGCAATATGATAACGTCTCTTAAGTTCCGGATATTCACGGCTGTAAAGTTTATTTGATATGGCGGCTATTGCAATACGTTCTCCGGCATAGCTGAATACTTTTGAGCTGGAAATCATCAGCACGTAATTGTCTGTGTATTTGGCTACTGAAGGTTGGAAAGGAGGTTCAAAAGGGGTTGATTTGTCATTGCGGAAGTCCATGCAGAAATAGGCTAAATCTTCAAGTACGATTGCATCATATTTTGTTGCAAGTTCTCCTATAATTTTCAATTCGTCCGGAGTCAAACATACCCATGAAGGGTTGTTTGGATTGGAGAATAAAATTGCGCAGATGTTATTGTTTTTCAGATAACTCTCCAATTTTCCCCTAAGCTTTTCTCCGCGGTACTCGTAAATGTCAAAGCCCTCGCTCTTTATGCCAAGCACTTCTGCCTGAGTGTGTTGAACCGGGAATCCGGGATCTATGTAAAGAATTGTGTCTTTTTGCGGATTAAGCTGCGAGCACTCAAGCAAAAGGTTGTAACAGCCTTGCATTGAGCCCACCGTGGGAACAATCCCTTTTGGTTCAACGTCTATGTCAATAAATGCTTTAATAAATTTTGATGCTGTTTCTTTTAGCACAGGCTCTCCGCTAATGTTGGGATATACAGAGGCCATGCCGCGGTCAAGCGCAGCTTTTTCTGCCTCTATGCCAATTTCACTTGCTGGAATACTTGGACTGCCTATTTCCAGGTGGATAAATTTTTCCCCTGTCTGTTCTTCTAGAGCGCGACTCACGGCCACACATTGACGTATGGTAGCCTGAGCGATATTCTCTATGCCCATATCGCCGAGCACGCTGTCGATTCTCTTTTTATCGATTGCTTGCATAGGTGACGTATTTATTTAACTATGTTCTAGGTGTTTCTGAGCAAAATCGTAGCCGGCGTTGAAGGCCTCTACATTGGTTTCCGTGATTTTTTCTCCCTTGGCGGCAAAAGTATTGCGAATACCATCTACAAGATTCTTAGGTTCAAGAATTTTGATGAACGGAGCTGCCGCACCCAGAAGTACCATATTGGCGCTGCGAGGAGATTTTAATCCAAGAGCAATTGCGTCCACATCTATCATTATTACTTTGCCAACTTTTTCTAGTTCCGCCTTTATATCCTTCATATCCGGATAGTTAGGGATGTTTAAAAAAGGCGAGGTATTAGTGATGATCCAACCCTTTTTACTCAACCAGGGCAAGTATCTAAGAGCCTCCATTGGTTCTAGCGAAATTATTAAATCGCACTCTCCGCGGGGGATAAGATCACTGTAAATGGATTCTGTTGAGAGGCGCAGATTGCTTTGTACGTCGCCTCCGCGCTGGCTCATGCCGTGTACTTCTGCTTGTTTAAGGTGTAAATTTTGGTCAAGTGCCGCCCAACCTATAATAGTGGCAATGGAAAGGATACCTTGTCCTCCCACTCCTGAAAGTATAATATCTTGTTTCATTATTTTTTGTTTTTACTAAGCGCGTGACGGCGTGCTGTTTGGATACACTCGCGCCGAGAAATAATTACGGAAGTTCCCTTGTATTCCAGCTCCTCTCGTATTACTTTTTCCATCTCTTTGTAATTTGCAGGAAGAGGTATAATTACCCTCAGATGGTCCGGATTGACGCCCATGCCCAGGCATATTTTTTCCAGCTTGCCCGTGCCCGCAGAATCCTGACCTCCGGTCATTCCTGTAGTAAGATTGTCGCTGATGCAAAGCGTAATATTAGAATTTATATTTACCGCATCAAGCAGACCTGTCATGCCGCTGTGAGTAAAAGTTGAGTCTCCAATTACTGCTATTGATGGATGTACTCCTGCTTGTGCAGCACCTATTGCCATTGTAAGAGAAGCTCCCATTTCAACTGTAGAATGTATGGCGTGGAATGGTGCCAGCCAGCCTAGTGTGTAACAGCCGATATCGCCAAATACGCGAGCTTCCGGATAGTCTTTAACTACCTCATTTAGAGCAGTATAAAAATCACGATGGCCACATCCCTGGCATAAGGCCGGAGGGCGCGGAACTGTGACTTGAGAAGGAGCGTATGTCTCATTTGGCTTTAATCCTAAAGCGGCGCGTACGCAGTCCGGAGAAAGCTCTCCCGTTCTTGGCAACGTGCCGTCCAAACGTCCTTTAATTGTGATACCTGTTTCAAAGACACCAACCAGTTTTTGTTCTACAAGAGGTTGTCCCTCTTCAATTACTAAAATGGTTTTGCATTTGCGGGCAAGTTCATGAGCTAGAGCTCTTGGGAATGGATATTGAGAAATTTTTAGAACAGGATACGGGCAGCCGTCCGGGAAATTTTCCATCAGGTAGTTGTAGCCAATGCCGCATGCAATAATTCCCATTGAGCAATCTTTTCCCTCTATAAGGACGTTGTGTCCCATTGTTACGGATTGATTCTCAAATTCTGCATAATCTTTTATTAACTGTTTTCCGCGGACAATGGAATTAGCCGGCAGGGTTACCCATTGACGAGGATTTTCCGGATAATGCATTTTATTCTCTTCTCTTGCTTCTCCGCTTTCAACTACCGCACGTGAGTGTGCCATGCGCGTGGTAAGGCGCATAAGAACTGGAATCTTAAATTTCTCGCTGTAGTCAAATGCCTCTTTTACAAGATTATAAGCTTCCTGCTGATTGCTTGGCTCAAAGCAAGGTACCATTGCAAAATCTGCATAGAAACGTGAATCTTGCTCATTTTGAGATGAGTGCATAGACGGATCATCGCAGGCTGTCACTACCAAACCGCCGTTAGCTCCCGTAACGCCGGAATTAATAAATGCGTCGGCACAAACATTCATGCCAACATGCTTCATACATACCAGAGCGCGCTTGCCCGCATAAGATGTTCCCAATGCGCTCTCCATAGCTGTTTTTTCATTACAGCTCCACTCGCTGTGGATACCGCGTTCTTTTGTCAGCGGCTGTTGCTGAATGAATTCGGTAATTTCTGTCGAGGGTGTTCCCGGGTAGGCGTATACGCCTGTGATTCCCGCGTGAAGTGCGCCAAGGGCAAGCGCCTCATCACCCAATAATAGATTTTTATTAAGCATCAATTCAATATTAACAAGTTGTTTTATTTAATTGCGGCTCCCGACAGATTAAATATTAGACACTAGACATTAAATAGAAAATGCATAATATCACCATCTTGAACCGTGTAATCTTTTCCCTCCGTAGCAAGTTTCCCGGCAGCCCGGCACGCCGCCTCGGAACCATATTTCACAAAATCCTGGAACTTAATAACCTCTGCTCTGATAAAGCCTTTCTCAAAATCGGTATGGATAACTCCTGCCGCCTGAGGTGCCTTATCTCCTTTATTGTATGTCCATGCTCTGACTTCCGGCTCTCCCTGGGTAAAAAATGTTTCCAGGTTAAGGAGCTTGTAAGCACCTTGTATTAAGCGTACTACGCCAGATTCCTTTAATCCCAGCTCATCCAGGAACATCCTCTTATCTTCATAAGTCTCCATTTCGGCAATATCAGACTCAATTTTTGCGGCAATGACCAATATTTCCGCCCCTTCATCCTTTACGGCCTCTCTGACTTTCTCAACATAAGCATTCCCGTTCTTTGCGCTCTTTTCATCCACATTGCAAACATACATAACCGGTTTATTTGTAAGCAGATACAATTCCTTAGCAAGTTTCTGGTCATCTTTGCTTTCAAAGGTGACGGTTCTTGCAGATTTGCCCTGTTCCAAAGCCGCCTTGTACTGTTCCAGCACGCCGCAAAGTTTAAGAGCGTCTTTATCTCCGCCGGTTTTTGCCTGCTTCTGCACTTTAGACAGTCTGCTCTCAACGGTCTCCAAATCTTTAATTTGCAGCTCCGTATCCACAACTTCCTTATCCCTTACTGGGTCAACGCTGCCGTTAACATGAACAATATTTGTATCATCAAAACATCTTAGCACATGTAAGATTGCATCCGTCTCTCTTATGTTTGCAAGGAACTGATTGCCAAGGCCTTCTCCTTTGCTGGCCCCTTTTACAAGGCCTGCAATATCTACAATTTCTACAGTAGCCGGAACTATGTTCTTTGGATGAACCATTTTTACAAGCGTTTCCAACCTTTCATCCGGAACAGAGGTAAATCCTATTT
Source organism: Bacteroidales bacterium (assembly GCA_022647615.1). Taxonomy (NCBI): domain Bacteria; kingdom Pseudomonadati; phylum Bacteroidota; class Bacteroidia; order Bacteroidales; species Bacteroidales bacterium. The sequence continues at coordinate 655,021 of JALCKZ010000001.1, read as the reverse complement.
GAGGATTAATAGTACAAAATGGAAAATTAGCAGCTTCCGCCTTAGCAGAGCTGATACAATTAAATAGAGTGGACTTACCTACATTCGGGAGCCCGACAATACCACATTTTACTGACATATCTTGTTTATTTGTATGACGGTGTTATTATCTACCGGTAATTATGCAAATTTAACAATTTTACCGGGTTTTCATAATAAATACATCAATTAACTTGGATTTGTACTTTAACTTCTTTTTATTTCCCGCCTAAAAAAAGAAATAATGAAAGAAATTGGGAAAGTTTTGATTATGCTTGTGATGTTCTGGAATGTGGAGAATTTCTTTGAACCGTTTGATAATCCGGGAAGTAATGACAATGACTTTACCCCGTTTGGCAAGTATTACTGGACTTGGAAAAAATTTGAGAAAAAGAGAGATGACATTGCAAAGGTCATAATATCAGCGGGCGAGCAAACAGGAGAGACTGGAGTGGAGGGAATGGCCTCAGAACCCCCTGCGCTTATTGGTCTTGCTGAGGTAGAGAACAGATTTGTGCTAAATCAGCTTGTGAATGAGACACCGCTGGCGCGTCTGAATTACAAGATAATACATAGAGATTCACAAGATGAGCGCGGGATAGATGTGGCCTTGCTTTACAGGCCTTCCCGCTTTAAACTTTTGAGAATTAATTTTCTTCCCGACAGTTCTATTCTTTCAAAAGTTTCCGGCGGAACGGAGCTAAAAAAGTTTAAGACCAGATGGGTGCTGTATGCCAAAGGGATTGTAAATGAATTGGATACGCTGCATGTGCTGGTTAATCACTGGCCGTCAAAACTAGGAGGAGAGCAGAGAACGCTTAAGAGCAGAATGCTGATTTCTAATATAGTACGCTGTTTTACAGATTCTATTTTGCAATCTCAGCCTAATGCAAATATTATTCTAATGGGAGATTTTAATGATACTCCGGAATCAAAACCATTGCAAAATCTGTCGGGATTTAAAAATTGCGCCACAACTTTTTTAAGCTCTCATTTTAGAGAGGGGACTCATAAATACAATGGGAAATGGGAAATGCTGGACCAATTTTTATTGTCGCAACATCTTGTTTATAAAGGCAATGGCACGGAGGGTAAATATGGCCGGGATGCACAGTGGATTTTTTGCACAGATTCCAGCATGGTTATTTTTAAGTCAGATTTTTTGCTGCAGGAGGATAAAATGTTTCTTGGGAACAAGATGAAAAAAACTCTGAACGGCCCGCAGTATTTGGGAGGAGCCAGCGATCATTTACCAATATTGCTTAAAGTCTTTTCGCCACAATTATGAAACAAAGAGGAGTAATGGCGCTATTCTTTTTGAGCTTATACATTTTTGGAGGAAAATTAAATAACTTTGCAAAGAACCTGAACAAATAGAATTTATTTAGCATGAAGCAGTATCTGGACCTCCTTCAAAAAATTATGAATGAGGGAGTTATAAAACATGATAGAACCGGAGTTGGGACAAAAAGCATTTTTGGTTATCAGATGAGATTTCATCTGGATGACGGATTTCCGTTGCTAACCACCAAGAAAGTACACTTGAAATCAATTATTTACGAACTGCTTTGGTTTATACAGGGAGATACAAATATTAAATATCTTAAAGAGCACGGGGTTAGCATTTGGGATGAATGGGCGGATGCGACGGGGGAACTGGGTCCCGTTTATGGAGCGCAGTGGAGAAGATGGGATTGCGGAAACGGGAAAACCATTGACCAGCTGTCAAATCTGATGAATCAGCTAAAGACAAATCCGGATTCCAGAAGGTTAATTATTTCTGCATGGAACGTTGCGCAAATTGATAAAATGGCCTTGCCTCCTTGTCATGCTTTATTTCAATTTTACGTTGTAAACAACACTATTTCTTGCCAGCTTTATCAAAGAAGCGCCGATACTTTTTTGGGGGTGCCGTTTAATATTGCCTCCTATGCTTTGTTTACCATGATGATAGCAAAAGTTTGCGGCTTCAAGCTTGGAGATTTTGTTCACACTCTAGGAGATGCTCATATATATCTTAATCATTTTGAGCAGGTTAAAGAGCAACTTTCCAGAGAGCCGAGACCTCTTCCGAAGATGATAATACATGGGGAGCAAAAAGATATTTTCTCTTTTAAATATGAGGATTTTGAGCTAACAGATTATAATCCATGGCCTTCCATTAAAGCTCCTATTGCTGTTTAGCAGGCAGATGTGCTGAGGATTTGTTTGGTAGGAAAGTTTTTGTAGCAAGAATAAAATTATTTTGGAATGTTATCTCTTATAGTTGCAGTTGCAGAGGATGGTGCCATCGGGATGAAAAATAATCTCCTTTGGCATATAAGCGAGGACCTTAAATATTTTAAGGCCACCACTTTAGGGAGTCCTGTGATTATGGGGAGGAAAACATTTGAATCAATAGGGCGTCCGCTTCCCGGGAGAAGAAATATAATTGTTTCACATCACAATTTTCCTCTGCCGGAAGTTGCAAAATTTAAAAAAGACGGAACGCCTTCCAATACTTCCGTAGAGATTGCAAATGATTTTGAAAAACTTGCACATGATGCGCAAAACTCTAAAAATGAGTTCTTTGTGATAGGAGGTGGAAGTATTTATAAAGAATTTTTTAGGTTCGCCGACAGATTATATATCACAAAAATATTTTCTCATAAAGATGGTGCGGATACTTTTTTTCCTGAGATAAAAATGACGGAATGGAACGAGGCAAAAAAATCCTCCGTTCTGCATGACCAGGAAAATAATATTGATTTTCAATTTATTACATATAAAAAACAATAGGTTGTTATGGCAAAACAAGAAGGATTTGGAAGTTCATTTGGAATGCTTATCGCTCTAATTGGTTCAGCTGTAGGACTTGGCAATCTTTGGAGATTTCCGTATCTGGTTGGAACAAACGGAGGCGCGGCATTTATTGTTATCTACTTGATATGCGTTGTTTTCTTGTGTCTGCCCGGAATGATTTCCGAGTATGTCATCGGAAGACGCAGTCAGCAAGATGTTTATGGAGCTTTCAAAATTCTTGCTCCCGGTTCTAAATGGAAATATGCCGGACTTGTTTGCGTGCTTGGCGTAACAACTGTTTTGTCATTTTATTGTGTTGTCGGCGGCTGGACTATTGATTATCTGATTAAAGCAATCGGGATGAAATTTTCTGCTGCAGACCAGGGAGCATTTAACAGCATGTTCACCAGCGTCTCTACGTCAAGTTCAGAAAACACTCTTTATATGCTGGTCTTTTTGCTATGCACTTGTCTTGTAGTTTTGATGGGAGTAAAGAACGGCATAGAAAAGTGCAATAAAGTAATGATGCCCGTGCTGTTTGTGTTGCTTATTGTAATCATAATCAGGTCTCTTACTTTGCCGGGCTCAGGAGAGGGAATGAAATTTTTGTTTAGGCCGGACTGGTCCAAGGTTACAACTAACACTGTAATAGCGGCTTTGGGGCAGGGCTTTTTCTCTTTGTCATTGGGCTGCGGAACAATCATCACCTACGCTTCATACTCAAGCAAAAAAGACAATTTGTTTAAAACGTCAGGTTTGACGGCTCTTGCTGATACAACAGTTGCAGTACTTGCCAGCATTGCAATAATGCCATCTGTATTTTCTTATGGCATCTCTCCAACCCAGGGACCCGGTCTTGCTTTTGTGACGCTGCCGTATGTGTTTGCAAATATGCCTTTTGGATGGTTGATGGGAATCATGTTTTTCTTCATCATGTTTATTGCAGCAATCTCTTCTTCAATTTCTCTGCTGGAAGTTATGGTTGCTTATCTGATAGAAGAATTTAAGGCAAACCGCATGAAGGCCACCTTGCTCTCTTTTGGGGTGGTTTTGATTTTGGGAACGTTATGTGCTCTATCTCAGGGAGTTTTAAGCGGAGTCCACATATTCAAAAAGGATATTTTTGATTTCTTTGATTTTATATCTGCAAATGTTTTTATGACAGGCGGCGGCTTGCTTGCTGTAATTTTTGTAGGCTGGAAGCTTAGCAAATTGGACTTCAAAGATGAATTCACAAGCAGCGGAAAATACAATTATCATCCGTGGTTTGTAAGTACTGTGCTGTTCCTTATAAAATATTTGGCGCCAGTTGCAGTTGCCCTGATTATGATTAACGGCCTAATTTAGTCCGCAACCTGCGCTAATTTTCTCTTTTTTCTGATACTGCAAACAATACCTCCAATTAACAGAAGTATTAAAATACCGCTTGCTATTTCTGAATATAGCTCTCCTTTTGTAAAGCTCTCAGGCTCAAAGAAGAATGTTATATCTCCCTCACCCGCAGGAAGAACCACTCCCCTCAATATCCAGTTGGCCCGGAAAATATTTAACTCTTTTTCTCCCGACGGGTTCTTTAATTTTGCGGTCCATCCGGGGTTATAGTAAACCTCGCTGAACAGTGCAATTTTTGGAGCTTTTGATGAGTAATGATATGTCAATTTGTTAGGAGCGTAGGATGTTAATGCTATTGAGGAAAATCCCGCGGCAGTATCTTTTGGTGCAGCTGTAATTTGCTTTAGCTGAGCATCTTTATCCAGAAAATCATTTGATATGACGGCCGTTGTGTGCGGGTCAATTGTCTGCAATTTTGCCATCTCGTCATTTGCATCCTGCGCCGGAACAATATTATTTACAAACCAGCAATTGCCTAATGCAAAGTTGTTTATAAGCGGAGGAGTTTGTGCATTAAGAATAATATATCTTGTATTAAGCATGCTTAAAACAGGATGGTATGTGATTGCGGCATTTGCATCGGCGATAGTTTTAGCGCTGTCCAGTTCTTTTGCAAGACCCTGGATTTCAGGCATAATGTCACGCTCAATCAAATCCTGATAACGCTGCAATTTTGCAGGAGAGTAACCGCCTATCGTTTTGTGCCAATAACTTGTGTAGGCATTGTTAAACGGATCCACGGATAAATCCAAAACTCTATAATCGGGACTCTTGTCGCTTAATATCATTTCATCTACCGGGCGCTTGTTAAGAACACTTGTAAAATCCTGTTGACTAACAAAATCCTTGCTTCCCAAATATCTCTTGTCAACTCCCCACATATCAATAATTACCAAAACAATAAGTGCAAGAGTTGCGTGCTTGGCTTTAAGTTTCTTTGTAAATCCATACCACAATGCAGCCGCGGCCAAAACCACAAAAACAAGAGAACGGAAAGCATCCGCTCTCAGCAATGAGATTCTGTCCTGCGCCAATGACGCAGCAATTTCTTTTGGCAGCTGTGAATCAGATTGACTGGTGAAATTGCCTGCCAGAGAAGGGAATATGGAGAACAGCAATGCAAAGCCTCCAGTAATTCCCAGCGCCCACATCATTCCTTTTTTAGCCTCCTCTTTTTTAATGTTTCCGTTAAGCATCTCATTTGCAGCTAATACCGCAAGTATTGGAATCATTACCTGCAAAATCACAAGAATCATAGAGACCGTTCGGAACTTGTTATACAGCGGCGCATAATTAAAGAAGAACTCTGTAAGTCCCATAAAATGAGACCCCCATGAAAGCATTAAGGCAAGTATGGAGACGCCTCCAACCCACCATTTTAATCCTCCCTTGAGTACAAAAAATCCAAGCAGGAACAGAAATATGCAAATAGCTCCCATGTACATCGGGCCTGCAGTAAATGACTGTGGACCCCAGTATGTTGGCATCTGCTGAATAACCTGGTCCGCTCCCTGATAGCTCTGAGAAAGTAATTTGTAAGTTTCAGATTTTTGAGAAAGAGAGCCGGCGGAAGAGCCTCCGTTAAAGTTAGGAATGAACAAGTTAGGAGTTTCATTTATTCCATAGGACCATTGAGTTGCATAAGACAAATCCAAGCCGCTTCTGCTCTTTGCATTCTCTTTTTTATTTCCCGACAGAATTTTATCCTCCATTGCGCCACCCGTTTGAGCCTGGGAAGCGGTGTTTTCCGTAAGCTCCGTACCTCCTCTCATTGTGTGTTTTGCATACTCGTAGGTTGGCCACAGATGATTTATATTTGTTGCAATTCCAAGCAGACCGGCTATTAAAATTGCAATAGAAATTTTAAAAAATTTAGAGAACGTTTTGCCTTTTAACGCATCGCAAAGTTGCCAGATGATAAAGCCTAATACTATGATTGCCAGATAGTAAGTGATTTGAGGATGATTGGCTTTTATTTGGAAGCTCAAAGTAAAAGCAAAGAAAATAGCACCCCATATCCAGTTCTTTTTATATGCGTAAACCAGAGAAGCTATTACCCAAGGCATAAAGGCAATGGCCACCATTTTTGAATTATGCCCCACTTGTATAATCTGCATATTATAAGAGCAAAAGGCCATTGCTATTGCTCCAAGAATTGCAAGCCATATATTAACTCCAAAAGCCAGGAACATTAAGAATGCTCCTATCATACAAATGATTAGATAACTTGCCGGACGCTGACCTATAAATAAAATGTCATACAAATATTGGGTAAAATCACCATGATATTTTACGGAGATTGTAGTTGCGGGCATTCCGGAAAACATTGAATTTGTCCACAATGTCCTATCTCCCGGATGGGCATCATTCCATGTCACAATCTCATTTGCCATGCCATTCCAGCTAGAGATATCTGATTGATTTACAACCTTTCCCTGTAATGTGTACGGGGCGTATGAATATCCTATGATTATAAAGGCAAGAATTGCCAGAATGTACGGCAATAGTTTTTTAAACCAACTTTGTGTTTTTAACTCTGACATATATTTTATTTTTTAAATTCATTTAACAGCTCTGCAAATTGCTGAGCTAGAGCAGGTCTGGAATATTTCCGGGCTGCAGGGGAAATGTTTTTCCGCTGCTGGCCCATGGCGTTTTCAACCTCTGATGAAGAACTCTTTTTAAACTCCTCATACGCGGCGTCAACAACTCTTCTCATGCCTTTGGAATCTCCATAATCGCAAATAGTTCCGCATTCCGTCTCCCTCATGGCATCCCCAAGATTACTATCTGTTGGCCCAATTGCAAGAATACTGGAACCGCTTGCAAGATATTCAAAAAACTTCCCCGTCAAAATAGCTTTGGCTTCATTCTCTTTCCTCAAAGGCAGCAATAACAGATTGGCTCTTTTTTGCCAGGCAACTGCTTCTGAATGAGGAGCATATCCAAGGTTCTTAATGTTTTGTCCCAAATGTGCTTCTTCTATCTCCTGCGTCACAGATGAATCCATCTGCCCCATTGTTACAAACAAAAAATCTTTTCTAAAATCTGCTTCAGCTTCCGCCTTTGCTCCAAGCTCTCGCCACAATAAGTCAGGGTTTGCAGCATCAGTTAGAAGACCTGTCTGCACAATAGTAAATTTGTTCTTTGTTAAAGTTTCTATTTTCAATGCAACCTCTTTTCCCATCTTGTCTGAGTTGCCGTCAGTGAAATCATCCGGGTCAAAACCATTGGTTATAATGGAGATAGGGGTTTTTGTCATGGAGCTGAAATCCTCCTTCATCTGAGGAGATACAACAACAATTTTATCCGCTTCATCTATTACGCCCTGCTCTAATTTTTCATGTTTCCTGCGGGAACATTTTGTAAGGTTCAGATGTTTAAAGTAGAATATTTTAGTCCACGGATCCCTGAAATCTGCAATCCAAGGAATGCCAAGTGAAGCGTGTAACCTTTTTGCAATCAAATGCATAGATTGAGGAGGCCCTGTGCTAACAATGGCATCAACAGGATGTTCTTTTAAATATTTTTTAAGAAAATTCACAGAGGGCCTAACCCACCATACGCGGGGGTCGGGGATAAAAAAGTTCCCGCGGATAAAAACAGATATTCCGCCGGAACTTTTTTGCGCTACGGCATTAGCCTCTATTTTTTCATTTTTCTTTTTTCCCGACAGAATTTTATAAATGGCGTAAGGTTCTAATATTTTGCGTTTTATCACTTCCAAATCCGGAGCAATATCTTTAGCGAGAGTGGCATCTTCTGCATTTACCTCCGGATTAAGCGGAGTGTAAATAACAGGCTGCCAGCCATATTGCGGAAGATATTTTGCAAATTTCAGCCAGCGCTGAACTCCGCTTCCTCCCGCGGGCGGCCAATAATATGTGATTATTAAAACTCTTTTCACAACGTTATTTATAATCTATCGGGATAAAAATATTCAAAAATAGTTTGTGCTTTATTTATTACCTGTCCGCTTCTGTTCCTTTTATTAAATTGTTATACAAACAGTTATCAACATCACGATGGATGGTCATAAAGTTGTGGTCGCTTCTTTCATTGCAGCCGTTTGTCATTACAACAATTCCAAAGGTGCGCTCCCTGTTCCAAAACATTGAGGTTAAAACCCCGTAAGCTCCGCCGGTATGACCAATCATTGTTTTGCCGTCAATTAGCTGTTTTGTTGTTCTGATTGCAAAGCCGTAATCATCTCCTTCATCTGTTGGTCCAACAAGGCGGCTTTGCATAAGCAGCGCGCTTTCCGGCTTTATTATCCTCATATCCATATATTTGCCAAGTCCCATGTGCATCATCATTACTGTTGCCAGTCCGGTTGGAGAAAGTTTCATTCCGCCAGTAGGAGAGAAAACAGGAGTTGAGTAACCCATCTGATAGTTAGCAATTTGCTCAGTTCTTGGATCATAAGCTTCCGGCTGAGGTTCATATTTTCCTGTCTTTGGATCTTTTTCATATAACGTTACAAACTTGGATGCATCCAGGCTTGCAACCCAATATCCTCCATAAACAAACAGCGGATTAAGTACATGACCTACAACGTATTTGTCAAATCTTTGTCCGCTTGTCCTCTCCAGAATTGTTCCTAAAGTATTGTATCCTAAATTGCAATATTCATACTGTGTTCCCGGGCAGTAGTTGTTGTATGCTTTTGCATAATCTTTTGATTTTGCGGGATTTATAACATCAAGAGTAAAATATCCCTGGCTGTCATTCAAACTTGATGAGTGAGAAAGCAACATGTAAAGTGTAATTTTTACATCCGGGAATTTAGGATTCCTAACCTTAAATCCAACTAAATCAGATACATCTGCATCCAGGCTTAATTTGCCCTGTTCAACCAGCTGCATTATGGAAGTTGCGGTAAATGATTTTGAGATAGATGCAATTCTAAATAAATCATCCTCTGCAAGAGGTGTCTTATTTTCCAAATTTTTATATCCCCATGTATTTCTGTAGATTATATGACCATCCTTAACAACTGCCACCCCAAGTCCTACCGCTTCATTAGCCTTCATAATGCTATCTATCTGTTTGTTGATTGTAGTGCTTTTGTTGCTCCATCTTTTCAATTTCAGCCTTGCGGGTGTCAGCCGATGTACCCTTGATAAGTCTGTTGTACAGGCATTTATCTACTCTGCGGTGAATTGCCATAAATCCTCTTTCCCACTTCTCCTGGTTGCCGTTTGTCATTACAACAAAACCAAAAGTACGGTCGCTATTCCAAAACATAGAGGTGTGAACTCCGTATGCTTCTCCAACATGTCCAATCATTTCATAACCATCAAGCAGCTCATAACCTCTTCTTAATGCAAAGCAATAGCGGTCATACTCATCATCTGGTCCAAACTGTGCAGATTGCATTGTTTCAGCACTTTGCTTGCTTATGATTTTTTTGCCGTTATAAGTTCCAAGTCCCATGTGCATCATCATTACCGTTGCAAGTCCCGTCGGAGAAATTTTCATTCCGCCTGTTGGAGAGAAAATTGGAGTTGAGCGTCCCATCTGATAGTTAGCAATTTGTTCCGTTCTTGGATCATAGGCCTCCGGCTGAACTTCATATTTTTTTGTCTCATTATTCCAATTATACAAATTGACAAATTTGCTCTTGTCCAAGCTGGCAACCCAATATCCGCCGTAAACATTTAATGGTTTAAGAATGTGATTTACAATGTATTGGTCAAATCTCTCCCCGCTTATCCTTTCCAATATTGTTCCTAATGTGTTAAATCCCAGATTGGCGTATTCATATCCGGTTCCAGGTTTGTAATCATTATATGCTTTATAGTAATCTTTTGATTTAGAGGGGTCTATAACATCCAATGTAAAATAGCCCTGGCTATCATTCAGGCTGGAAGTGTGTGACAGCAACATTTTTACGGTAATCTTCACATCCGGGAATTTTGGATTTCTAACCTTAAAACCAACTAAATCAGAAACATCCTCATCCAAAGATACTTTTCCCTGCTCTACAAGCTGCATTATTGCCGTGGCTGTGAATGATTTAGAGATAGAAGCTATTCTAAAAATATCATCATTTTTTAATGCTTTTTTATTCTCCAGGTCTTTATATCCCCAAGAATTGGCGTAAACAATTTGACCATTTCTAACAACGGCAACTCCCAGTCCGACGGTATTGAACTCCTTCATTACTTGCGCTATGTCTGAATTTATCTCTTTTTTTGTCTGAGAAGAGACCGGGTCTTTTTTGGCTGATGCAGCGCTGCCTGCCAAAACCAAGACGGATAATAAAATTGTCGTGATTAAAGATTTAAAAAGTTTCATTGTTAATTGTGGTTAAATTGTACATTTTACAACATTTACAAAGATAGGAAATTGATAGAATTGCACGCTCCTTTTGATTTATTATGCTAATTTTGCGTTGCTATGGCAGAGAGAAATTTAGACACGCCGCTGATGAAGCAATATTTCAAATTTAAAGCCCAATATCCTGAGGCTTTGATGCTTATGCGCGTGGGAGATTTCTATGAGTCTTACGGTGATGATGCAATCACAACAAGCAAGGTGCTGGGTATTGTTTTGACAAAGAGGTCTAATGGGGTCCCGACAGCTGTTGAATTGTGCGGATTTCCGCATCATGCCATTGATAATTACTTGCCAAAGCTTGTGAGGGCCGGATATAAAGTTGCGGTTTGCGATCAGCTGGAAGACCCTAAATTTGCAAAGAGCATTGTCAAGAGAGGTGTTACAGAGCTTGTTACGCCAGGCGTTGCGTATAATGAACAGCTGCTGGATTTAAAGGAGAATAATTTTTTGTGCTCAATATTTTTCTCTAAAGATGAGGGAGGGGCCGCATTTGTGGATGTATCTACCGGAACATTTAAAGTGGCGCAGGGAACTCTTGATTATCTGGAGGTTCTGCTATCTGATATGAAGCCAAAGGAGATGCTTTTGCAGAAGGGATATGAGGCGGGATTTAAGAAAAGATTTGGGGAGGATTTTTACATCACCTTAATGGATGATTGGGCGTTTGTTCCGGATGCGTGTGAAGATAAATTAAAGAAACAGTTTGGAGATAAGGCGCTTAAGGGATTTGGGATAGATGAACTTTCTCTTGCAAAAACAGCCGCCGGAGCTGCGCTGTTTTATTTGGAACAAAATCATATTACAGATGCGGCTCAGATTAACTCCGTATCTAGAATTGACGGTAAAAATTTTGTTTGGCTGGATAAGTTCACTATCAGGAATTTAGAGATATTTTCTACGGTTGCTCCCGGAGGTGTTTCCCTTATAAATGTTGTGGATAAAACTTCTTCTCCCATGGGAGCCAGGTTGCTGCGTTCTTGGGTTGGAATGCCGTTAAAGGAGAGCGGAGAGATAGAGAAGAGGTATGACGCGGTGCAATATTTTGTTGAGCACAAGGATATTAGAGAAGAGGTACAGCAGAGGATTGGGAATATTGGAGATATGGAGAGAATATTGGGACGTGCTGCGGCGGGGAAAATAAATCCGAGGGAGATGGTTCAGCTCAGACGCGGGCTGGAGCAAATCAAACCTATTTCAAATTTGGTTACCCCTTTGTCACAATACAATAGAGAGCTTAAAGAGTTTAGAGAATTAGCTGCGCTGATAGCCAAAGATATGGTTGAAAATCCGGCTGCCATGCTGGGCAAGGGTGATATAATTGGCGGCGGAGTGGACAAAGAGCTGGATGATTTAAGGAGCATTTCACGCAATAGCAAGGATTACTTGATTGACTTGCAGAGAAGGGAGAGTGAAAGGACAGGAATATCCTCATTAAAAATAAGTTACAATAATGTTTTTGGGTATTACCTGGAGGTAAGAAATACTTATAAAGACAAAGTTCCGGCGGAGTGGATTAGAAAGCAGACACTTGTAAGTGCGGAGAGATATATTACTCCGGAACTTAAAGAGTATGAGGAGAAAATTTTGGGAGCTGAGTCCAGAATTTATGAGATAGAGAGCAGAATATATCAGGAGCTGGTAAGTGCTGTTCAAAAAGATATCTCATCTATTCAGGTGACCTGCAATGCAATAGCAGCTATAGATTGTTTGGCTGGATTTGCACAAATTGCCTGTGAGAATAAATATTGCCGTCCTAAAATTAATGAAGGAGATAAGATAGAAATAGCACAGGGAAGACATCCCGTTTTGGAAACAATGATGCCGGCAGGGGAGGAATATGTTGCAAATGATTTGATGCTGGACAATGATACTCAGCAAATTATAATCCTGACAGGTCCTAACATGGCAGGTAAAAGCGCGCTGCTTAGACAGACTGCTTTAATAGTTCTGCTTGCTCAGGCCGGTTCTTTTGTCCCTGCAAAGAGTGCTTCTATTGGTTTGGTTGACAAGATATTCACCAGGGTAGGAGCATCTGATAATATTTCCCGGGGCGAGTCCACTTTTATGGTGGAGATGATAGAAACGGCTACAATTCTACACAATTTGTCGCCGAGAAGTCTTGTGCTTTTGGATGAAATCGGACGCGGTACAAGCACATTTGACGGTATGTCAATTGCCTGGGCCATAGTGGAATATATTCATCAGAACGGAATGAGGGCAAAGACACTTTTTGCCACCCATTATCATGAATTGAATGAACTGGAAAAACTTTATCCGCGCGTAAAGAATTACCATATTGCCGTTAAGGAGGCGGGAGATAAAGTTATATTTTTGAGGAAATTATGTCCGGGAGGAGTAGCTCATAGCTTTGGAATACATGTTGCTAATATGGCCGGTATGCCGGCTGCGGTGATTGATGCGGCGCAGAAAAAATTGACTGAGATGGAGAAGGAACAGGCAGATAATGAGCAAAATAAAGAGCGCAAGAAAAAAGATGACGATAATCTGCAGCTCTCATTTTTCCAGCTGGATGACCCGCTGCTTGTGGACTTAAAGAAGAAATTGGAATCTCTGGATTTAAATACTATGTCCCCGATGGATGCTTTTGACGCGCTGCGGGATATGAAGAAAAAAATGGGTCTGGGGAAAAAATAACTGAGTAAAAATAGAAATACTAAGAGGATTTATTATGGCGGAGTGGAGATTTGTAAAGAGAGTCAGAATGGTGCTGAAGATGCTCAAGGAGGGAGTGGTGTTTGCTTATAATGAGCTGAAGGGGAATAAATTCCGCACTTTTCTGTCATTGCTGGGAGTTAGCATTGGCATCTTCTGCATTGTAGCTGTTTTTACTGCGATAGATGCGTTGCAGAAAAATGTAAGGAAGGGGTTTGAAAGTTTGGGAAGCAATGCGGTGCAAATTTCAAAGTGGCCCGGCATGGGCGCGGAGGATGATGAGGGTAATTCCGTAATGAATACTACCGGAGAGTTCAAATGGTGGGAGTACATGAGACGTCCTCCTATTACTTATGAGGATTACAAATTCTTGAGAGATAATTCCCAAAAAGCAGATGCGATTGTCCTAAATGCCGGATTTACAGCTCTTTTAAAGAACGGAAGAAATTCAATTGATAATGCCCATGTTATTTGTCCTACCGGTAATTTCAGAAAAGTTGTTAACGTAGATTTGCAAAGCGGGCGATTCTTTACTGAGGCGGAAGCCGAAGAGGGAAAAACTGTCGCGATTATTGGATATGAAGTTGCACAAGAACTTTATAAAGATGAAAACCCGATAGGGAAGAGTATTAAAATCAACGGTAATTCTGCAATTATCATTGGTGTTTTTGAGAAGCAGGGGAATGGCATACTTAACGTGATGGCCACAGACAAAGCAGTTTTTATTCCTTTTAAATTCGGCAAAGTAATGGTGGATTTTGACGATTCGGATGCTCTTGACATAATCGCAATACCAAAACAAGGTGTTGATGCTGATGAATTTACGGGAGAACTTAAGATGCTGATGCGCCAGCACCGCAGATTACGTCCAAGCGATAAATATAATTTCTCTACAATGAAAATGACCTCTCTTCTTGATATGGTAAAAACTATTTTCAAAGCCATTAACAGGGTAGGTTGGATAATTGCGATGTTCTCTCTTTTGATTGGAGGATTTGGAATTGCAAACATTATGTTTGTTTCAGTCAAAGAGCGAACTAATATAATAGGCATTCAAAAGGCGCTGGGCGCAAAGAAATATATTATTCTTACACAGTTCCTTACAGAGGCCGTTTTGCTAGCTATTGCCGGTGCAATCGTGGGAATATTGTTGGTTGCCATCATCTTGCTGGTAGCTCCAATCCCTCCGGAATATGAAGTAACCCTGACCATGGGCAACGTCCTTGCCGGTGTGCTAATAGCTTCAATCATAGGTATTATCAGCGGTTTGCTGCCTGCCAGCGCTGCCGCCAATCTCAATCCTGTTGATGCTATCAATTCTAAATAAGTAATAACATGTTCTCAGGGCCGCAGGCCCGCGACCGAATGTCCCCAGGCCGTTAGGCCCGCGACCGAATGTCCCCAGGCCGTTAGGCCCGCGACCGTAGGGAGCGTGCATTCCGCGGCGGTAGCCGCGTTAACCATAAGGCAATGCGCTGCTTTGTGGCGCATTGCTCTGCATGTGAGCAGAGCGAACATGCAATTCTCGTATTGCTACCGCTGACTTTATCTTATAAGTGTTGCTGTCGTCATTGTGTATCAACGATTTACAGTTTGGCCGAATCTATAAGATCGGCCAAATTGTAACTATCTGATTCACAGTTCCGCCTACAGAACTTTTTTTGATAATCTCATCGCACGCAAAGTCTTGTTATGCTCTTGCTTGCGCCTACGGTTTTTTAACGGCAATAGTGCCTAAAACCTCATGGCTGCAGAGCAAGACATAACAAGACTTTACATGTAGGTGTAATAGAGATTACTTTTTATCGTGCATCCACAACTGCCAGCTGTTGAAAAGATTTTGCCAGATGGAATAAAATGCCAGGAATACGGCAGCCATCGGAAGTAGGTAAGTGCTTGACATCCACATTCCTACGGCGGTGTTCTTTTGCCCAAGCATCTGGCCTCCGGCCATTGAATCTCCGTATTTTTTGCCAATTAACTTTCCTATGCCGTAGTGGAAAAAGCAAACAAATGCAGAGATAATTCCTAAAGCAAGAATAACTTTTCCGTTTCCACGGCCGTGGTTAAAGACGTAGTTAATTGTCTGACCTAAAGCAAGAAACAAAGCTATTGCCCACAGATAAAATGTATAATCTTTAAATCTGCTGAGATAACTTCCCGCTTTTGGAAGAGTAACCTGAATAAGCAGAGCGATAAAAAACGGCAGGCCGATGATAGGTCCTATCTTCCTGAATACCAAAAGAAAAGAGGTCCAAAAAGGCATATCTTGCTGTTGGCCGATGAATGAAAAATATATTGGGGCTACAATTGCAACCATTATATTCCCGACAATTGTATATGCTGTAACTGTTTCTCTGTCAGCACCCAACATGGTGGAGATTACCACAATGGAAGCGGCGACGGGACAAAGCACGCCAATCAAAACTGCTTGCGCTATAACTTCATTTCCAAATAGGTAATGAACAGCAAAATATGCTGCCAGGCTGACTATAATCTGAAAGAACATAATAATATAGTTTAGCCTGGAAATGTGAAGTTTACGCAAATCTATCGCGACAAAATTGAGTATTAAAATTGTGAAGACACAGTAGGGCGCCAGGTATGCATATTTTCCGCAAAAGCTATGGAAGATTAATCCAAGAATAATAGCAATTGGAAGTATATAGCTGCGGAGTTTGGACATTGATTTTATTTGATTTTAAAATAATTTTAATTCAGGCAGTAACTGGTAAGTCATTCTGTGATACTTGGTTACGCCATATTTTTCTATTGCGGCCCTGTGCTCTTTTGTGGGATAGGCCATGTTTTTATCCCAGCCGTATTGCGGAAATTCTTTTGCAATTTTTAACATGTAAGCATCTCTGCTGGTTTTTGCAAGAATGGAAGCGGCTGCTATTGAGGCGTATGTGGCATCTCCCTTAACAATGCACTTGTGCTGAATTTTTTTGTATGGCTTGAATTTATTGCCATCTACAATTATTGATACAGGCTGAGGTTTAAGTTTTTGCAGCGCTTTATGCATAGCCTTTATGGAGGCGTTAAGGATATTTATTTTGTCTATCTCTTTTGGAGAAACGCTTGCAATGCCATAAGCTACAGCCTCTTTCATAATAATGGGACGCAGCTCATCTCTCTGTTTTTTTGTAAGCTGCTTGGAATCATTTAGCAGCGGATGATAAAAATCTTTTGGCAAAATTACGGCTGCCGCATAAACAGGACCGGCAAGACATCCGCGTCCCGCCTCATCACATCCCGCCTCTATCACACCGGCGTTAAAAAAAGGTTTAAGATTTGCCATTGGAAAATGCAGCAGATTTAAAAAAAGCAGCAGACGTTTATGCGCTGCTGCTTTAAATTGAATTTCAGCTAATTAAAGTTGAGAAAGCAGTTTCTTTACAGCTTGTACAATTGCGCTCCCCTCAGCTTTTCCGGCAAGTTGCTTTGTTGCAGTTCCCATAACTTTTCCCAAATCGGAAATTTTAGTTGCTCCAACAGCTGCAATAATTTTCTTAAGTTCTGCCTCAAGTTCTTCTGCGGAAAGCTGCTTTGGTAGAAAACACTCCATGTGCTTTGCCTCTGCTAACTCATTGTCTGCCAAGTCTTGGCGATTGTTCTGCTTATAAAGTTCTGCGCTCTCATTGTGCTGCTTTACAAGTTTCTGAATCAACTTAACCACATCAGAATCTGCAAGCTCTTTTGCCGCACCGCCCGCTGCTGTTTTAGCCAGCAGAATTTCAGACTTCACAGCTCTAAGAGCCTCTAACTTAACCTTATCCTTGGCTATCATAGCAGCCTTGATTCCGTCCTGTATTTGTTGCTCTAAACCCATAATTTTTTATTTTTTATATCTGTCGCGACAGATATTATTTTCAACTATTTCTCTTCCTGTTTTGGTGCGGTTGATGTGATGCACAGCTCTTTCATCTGAATATCATCTATATATGAAGGTGCGTCTGCCATTACATCTCTGCCCATATTATTCTTAGGGAATGCAATGTAATCTCTGATTGTATCCTGTCCGCCAAACAAAGCGCAGAAACGGTCAAAGCCAAATGCAAGACCTCCGTGAGGAGGTGCTCCAAACTTAAACGCATTCATCAAGAATCCAAATCTGTATTCCGCCTGCTCCTTTGTAAAGCCCAGAATTTCAAACATTCTGTGCTGAACTTTAGAGTCGTGAATTCTTATGGAACCGCCGCCAACTTCTGTTCCGTTAAGAACAAAGTCATAAGAATTTGCTTTTACCTCAGCCAAACCCTCTTTGTCATTTGAATAGTATTTATCCAAATCTTCCGGTTTTGGAGCGGTGAAAGGGTGGTGCATTGCATAAAATCTTTGAGTTTCATCATCCCATTCCAGCAACGGGAAGTCATAGACCCACAACGGTTTATAAATGCTGTTGTCTCTTAGTCCAAGACGGTTGCCCATCTCAATTCTGGTAGTACCAAGTGCAACTTGTGTCTTATGTTTTCTCCGCACATTACAAGAATCAAATCATTCTCTTTAGCCTCAACAACTTCCGCTATTTTCTTTAATTCTTCAGCGGAGTAAAATTTATCAACTGAAGATTTGATGCTTCCGTCTGCGTTTAACTTTATGTAAATCAATCCTTTTGCTCCAACCTGCGGACGCTTAACCCACTCTGTTAATTCATCAAGCTGTTTGCGGCTATATTCCGCGCAACCCGGAACTGCAATTGCTCCAACATATTTTGCACTGTCAAAAACAGAGAAGCCTTTGCCTTGAACATTTTTTGTAATCTCATGGATAAGCATCTCAAAACGCATATCGGGCTTATCTGAACCGTAATGTGCAAGTGCCTCATCATAAGGCATTCTCAAGAACGGCTTAGTAAAATCTTTATGAAGCACTGTCTTAAACAAATGCTTTACCAGACCTTCAAACATTTGCAGTACATCTTCTCTCTCTACAAAGGACATCTCGCAATCTAT